>JALOTJ010000079.1 GCA_025457965.1 Spirochaetota bacterium
GCCAGCGACATCCACATCGAGCCCTACGAGAAGGAGCTCATCATCCGCTTCCGCATAGACGGCATTCTCTACCAGATGTTCACGCCGCCCAAGAAGTTCCAGGGCGCCATCATTTCGCGCATCAAGATCATGGCGAACCTCAATATCGCCGAAAACCGTCTACCCCAGGACGGACGCATCCAGATCAAGATAGGCGGCAAGGACATCGACATCCGTGTGTCGGTATTCCCGACCTATTACGGTGAACGCGTGGTGATGCGGCTGCTCAACAAGACCGACATGAACTTCGACCTGTCGGCCATGGGATTTTCCGGGGCCGTTTTAAAGTCGTTCGAGGAAACGATCAGAAAAACCTACGGGGTGGTGCTGGTCACCGGCCCCACCGGCAGCGGTAAGAGCACAACGCTCTACGGCGTGCTCTCGCGTCTTCGCTCTTCCGAAATCAATATCCTCACGGTCGAGGACCCGATCGAGTACCAGCTCCACGGCGTGGGACAGATGCAGGTCAAACCCAAGATCGATCTGACCTTCGCCAACGGCCTGCGCTCGATCCTCCGCCAGGACCCGGACGTAATCATGATCGGTGAGATACGCGACCTCGAGACCGCGGAAATCGCGATACAATCGGCGCTTACCGGCCACCGTGTCTTCTCCACGCTTCATACCAACGACGCGGCCAGCGGCGTTACCCGCCTCATCGACATGGGGGTTGAGCCGTTTCTCATAACCTCCTCGGTCAACGCGTTTCTCGCCCAGCGGCTCGTGCGCAAAGTGTGTCCGCACTGTCGCGAGGCGTATCGGCCGACCGCGCAGATGCTTTCGCAGCTCGGCGTCAGCGCGTCGAAGATAAAGGGAAGCCGCTTTTACCGCGGCAAAGGATGCGAGAAGTGCCTGGGCACCGGCTTCATGGGAAGGACCGGCATCTTCGAGTTTCTGCCGCTTTCGAACGATATCCGGCGGATGATCATCCTCCGCAATGAGGCCTACGAGATCAAGGAACAGGCGATAAAGGAGGGGATGCTTACCCTTCTTTCAGACGGGCTCCAGAAGGCCATGTCGGGGACCACCACGATCGAAGAAGTGCTGAGGGTGAGCTGAGGTGATTTTCGAATATCAGGCCCTCGACAGGAAGGGCGATACGGTTAGCGACGTGGTGGACGCCCCGAGCGAACAGGCGGCGCGCCAGAAGGTACGCGGCATGGGCCTCTACCTCGTCAAACTCGACCAGCACGCAGGCAGGCCCTCGGCGGCCTCCTCCGCATCGAAGAGCGGGATCCGCAGGGCATACGAGGAGTTGACCTATTACCTCGACCTCAAGTTCAGCTCCAAGCAGGTCGGCATCTTCTCGCGCCAGCTGTCCGTCCTGCTGGGCGCGGGAATGCCGCTGCTGGTATCCATCAATGACATCATCGACCAGGTCGACAACAGGAACTTCAAGAGCATCGTGGCGGACATAAAGGAGAAACTTGAGGAGGGTTCGTCTCTTTCGGCCTGCCTGGAGCGGCACCCGATCGTGTTTTCCGAAATGTACGTCAACATGGTGCGGGTCGGCGAGAGCCTCGGTTCGCTCGACCAGGTGGTCGAACGGCTCGCGGAACTCGAGGAAAAGAAAAACATTCTAAAAGGAAAGATCCAGGCCGCGCTGTGGTACCCGGCCTTTCTCATCTTCTTCGCGATCGTGGTGGTACTCTTCATCATGATCAACATAATCCCCTCGCTCACCCGCATGTTCCTGGAGCTGGGCAAGGACCTTCCGCTGCCGACCAGGGTGGTGATGGGATTCAGCGATTTTCTGGCCACCTTCTGGCCGCTTCTACTGGCAGCCGCCGCGGCAGGGGTGTATTTCCTCAGGCGCTACGTTAAAACGCCCGAGGGACGGCGCAAGGCCGACGAGCTGAAGCTGACGGTGCCGCTTGTCGGCAACCTCTACCGGAAAATCGTGGTTCTGCGCTTCACACAGAACCTCGGCGTGCTGCTGGCGAACCGCGTCGACATCATGAAGTCATTCGAGATCGTCAAGAAAATCGTCGTCAATTCGGTCATCGAGGAGAAGATCGACGAGGCGGCGGACAGGATCCGCGAGGGGGCATCGGTCTCGACGGCGCTCACCAAAGCGGACTTTTTACCGCGAATGGTCATCGGCATGATCGCCGCCGGAGAGGCGAGCGACCAACTCGACGCCATGCTCCAGAATATCGGCCGCGTATATGAAACCGAGCTCGACCTTACGGTGTCAAGCCTCACCAGCATGATCGAGCCGATCATTATAATCATCATGGGACTGGTCATCGGCCTTATCGTAATAGCGGTGCTTTTGCCCATCTTCGAAATGAACCTTATTCTACAGTGAGGGAGATATGAAACACGCACTGAAAGCACTCATCAAACGCGCCGCTGACGCGGCCGGGTATATGAAGGGAAACGGTGGATTTACGCTGATCGAGCTCATGATCGTCATCGCCATCATCGGCATTCTCTCGATCATCGTTGTACCGCGCTTCATGGATATTCCGCAGAAGGCCCGCGTGGAAGCCGCCAAGCAGCAGATAGCCGCCTTCGGCCTGGCGCTGGACCGTTACAATCTTGACAGCGGCGTGTACCCCACAACCGAGCAGGGACTCGCCGCACTGATCGCCAGACCAAATACCGAGCCTTCGCCGATGAACTACAATGAGGGCGGCTATTTGAAGAAAAAGGAGCTGCCCAAAGATCCGTGGGGCCGCGACTACATTTACCGCTCTCCCGGCGACCAGGGCAACGACTACGAGATCATGAGCCTGGGCGCCGATGGCAGGGACGGCGGCGAGGGAGTTAACGCCGATATAAAAAGCTGGTAAGTCCGGACGAAGACCCAGTGAAAAGGACCGGCATGCCGCGATCATTCCGGGGGAACGACGGGTTTACGCTCCTGGAGCTCATCGTGGTGATCGCCATCATCTCCATCATGGCGATGCTCGTTGTGCCGCGGATCCCGCGTCTTACCGGCACGGACCGGGGCAGTTTCGTCATCCTCACCGGCATCATCGCGCGGTGTTTCGACGACGCCTACCTCAAGGGAAACACCAATTATCTCATCGTGCACCTGTACGAGCGCGGCACCGAGCTCGGGGAGTACGATGAAAAGATTTTCAGCCGTGAGAACGGCGTATCGGTGGTCACCATGAACCGCGAGGGAAAGTTCGTCGATTCGTCCGACCGCCTGCTCTCCTACCACCGGTTTCCGGGATCCTTTCGCATCGAAGAGGTGCTCCTCGCCGGGGCCGACCCGGTCAGGCAGGGAAGCGTGTTCATTCCGTTTTATCCTTCCGGCGCCTCCGACAACGCCGTCATTCATATCCTGGCGGGCGGCGACGCGCGCTGGTCGGTACGCATCAACCGACTCAAAAAAGAGGCCAGAATCATCCATGAGTACGTCGGTTTCGAATAACGGTCGCGGCGGCGGATTCGCGCTTGTCGAGATACTCTTGGCCATCGCCATTCTCTCCATCGCCATGCTCGGCATTATTTCGGGTGTGTCGTCGGGAATAGCCGCCATCGGCGGAAACAGGAACATGACCCGGGCGATGCTGATCGCAAAGAGCAGGCTGAGCCTCTACCATGTGTACCGGATGCGCGAACCCGACGTACAGGAAGAGCCCGTTAAAGAGTATCCCGGATTCGCGTACAGCCGGAAAACGACGAAATTCGAGCACGAGCTGTTCGGACCCGTTAGCGCCCGCAGGGTCGAGATCACCGTCCACTGGCTGGAGAGGGGCCGCAGAAAAAACTATACCCTCAGCTATGTCTATCCGGAGAGGATGTGAACCGTACAATCACCGAAATCGGCGACGGGACCGGCGGCCACTCGTGCCGCGGCTCCTTTCTCGGCCGGGCCGGATTCACGCTCATCGAGGTGATCGTCGCGACGGCGCTCTCATCGGTGATACTCCTCATCGTGTATTCAGCGCACCGCTCGATAATGACCTCCATCTTCGACCTTACCGGCGTCGCCGAGTTTTACGAAAACGCGAGCCTGGCGATTCAGCGCATCGACCGGGACCTCTCCTACGCGTTCTCGCACAAGTTCAACGAGCGTGTTTGTTTTATCGGGGAGAACCAGATGGGCTCGACGGCCAACGGCAGGCTCGATTTCATCACCATGGACTACTCGCGCGAATCCATCTCGCTCAATCCCAAGAAGCAGAATCCCACGAGCGACGTCTACGAGGTCGGGTACCGCCTTCGCCCGGACAGGGAAGTGCCGGGAGTATTCCAGCTCGTCCGCCGGCGCGACCTGCACTACGACGACAACCCACTGGGCGGTGGGGATGAGGACGCCATGCTCGACAACGTCGTCGACCTTAAATTCGAGTTCTGGCTGAGGAACGAATGGACCGACAAATGGGACTCGCGGGAGGCAAAAAAACTCCCCCAGGCGGTACGGACGTCGCTCCGCGTGAAAAACTACCGTGGGACCGTCGAGGATTTTGTGTTCATTTCGTACATTAACCCGGTGAACGAATGAGACCTGCGCAGTATATCGGGGCCCGTCTGGACGCGGCCTCGCGGAACTATCGCCGCCGCGAAGCGCTTCTTCACGAACGCGGTATACTGAATTCCTTCACGGGCTCATCGGGCTATGTGCTGGTCATCGTACTCCTGGTCATTTCGCTCCTGGTTGCTATTTCGAGCGAGTTCATCATCACGGCGCAGACCAACGTTCGCTATATCGGCAGGTTCAGCGAGTCGCTCAGGGCGCGGACCATCGCGCGGGCAGGCATCAACCTGGCCGTCGCACTTCTTGAGGCCGACAAGAAGGGCGCCGCCTCGGGACTGCTTTCCGGTGTCTCGACCAATTCGAACATCGACTCCTTCCAGGATATCTGGGCGATCGACCTGCCTCCCCTGCCGATTGAGGGTGGACACCTCAAGATCGTCATAACCGACGAGAACTCAAAAATCAACCTCAACGTGCTCGCCAACGAGGTGGTTGACCGATCGCCGTATTATACCGTGGCACAGCGTTTCTTTCTAAACATGGGACTGCCCATGGACCTTGCCGATGCACTTATAGACTGGGTTGATATCGATGACAGCCGCTTCCCCTATGGGGCCGAATCATCGGATTACTACCTGGCACAGGCGCGCCCGTACCGGGCTAAAAACGGGGCGATGGACAGCATCCATGAGATGCTGATGGTAAAGGGAATCACCCCCGAGTTCTACTATGGGCTGGGTGGCGGCAATTTCGGTCTCGAGCGGGACCTGGTCGAACACAACAGGGGCGCGCGAACGCTCGATCCCGATGCTATTAATAAAGCCGGATCCGAAAAGGCCCTCTCCTCGCGCAGGACCGAGCTCGCCGAAGCAGTTGTGCCGGTCGGAAGGGAGCGCAGCCGCCGGCTCGACGAGTACTTCCGGATAACCGGCGAACGCACCGATTACCTGAGCGAGCTGAACAAGATCAACATCAACACCGCTTCGTTTCGTGTCTTATCGGCGTTGACAGACGAGATGACCGATGATAGAGTTGCCGAACTCATCCGCAGGCGTCGTTCGAAACCGTTCGAATCGATCGATGAAATCGCCGATCTCATAACCGATGAGACGGCCAGGAGGAACCTGCTCACCGTGCGGTCGTTTATCTTCCGCCTGTCGGTCACCGGCCGCGTCAATAAAACCGAAGTGACGATGATCGCCCTGTACAACAGGCAGAACAGGATATTTTACTACATGAGCGAACAATGAGCGATTATTCCTTGACATCCCCGTTCGACACCCCATTCACCAGTTATTCCCGGCATGCCGGGAAACGGAGGAAGCGCCGTGTTTGAAAACATCGCCGCGCTTGATATCGGCACATCTGCCGTCCGGCTTTTGACCGCAAGGACCGGCCTGAGGAATTTCCAGGTTACCGGGCTGTCAATCGAGGACATCTCCCGAGATGAAGGGGACGGCCCGGGCGACGCCGTACGACGGGCAATCGGCAGGCTGCTCGCGGAAAACGACATAAGGGGATGCACGATTCTGTGCAACCTCCCCATGGAGAAAGCGATCGTGCGCAATATCGCTTTTCCCTTCAGTGACGCGGAAAAAATCTCGGCCGCCATTCCTTACGAGGCCGAGGAAAACATGCCGTTCAGCATCGACGAACTCATCATGGACTTCCAGTCACTTAAAAGCCCCCGGTCCGACGAGGCCAGGATAATGCTGGCGGCCACCCCTATAGAAGCGGTACGCGAGCAGGTGGGCTTACTGGAGTCGACCGGCCTGCGCCCCTTCCGGATGGGCCTGGAAGCGAACGCGCTGTTCGAATGTTACCGCTACTTCAACCGCATCCCCGACGAAAACATCATCCAACTCGACATCGGCCACGAAAAGACCATACTTGTAATCGCCGGCGGCGGCGATCTCCTTTATACGCGCTGTATCACGGGCGGCTTCGGGTCAGTTCACCGGGAGATTGCGGCCATGAACCGCTGCAGCATACGCGAGGCACAGAGGCTCTTCGAGTCCCTCAACCTCGACCTTACGTCCATCGAAAACAATTATCAGCGCGACTTCTACAAAACCCTGGGCCTCACCAGGTCGAAGCTCAAAAAAATATATGACCGCACCATCTCACTGGTCGAGGAGCTGGTTGAGCAGGTAGTGCTCACCCTGCGCTCCTTCTCCGTGGAATACGGCGAGTTGGAATACGGCCGCGTTCTCATCTCCGGCGGCGGCGCCAACCTCGCGGGGGTCGGGCACCTCCTTTCCCGCGAGATCGAGCTTCCCGTGGCCGCCCTGCCCTTTCTGCAGGGCTATCCCGAGCAGGCCATTCAGACGCAGTTTCCCATTGTGTTCGGCACCATGCTCTCATATCTCAATGCGCGGCGGAATTCGGTAAATTTCCTCAAGGGAGAATTTGTCCCCGACCTCGCCGGCGGGTCTCGGAAAATCTACTTTCTCGCGGCCGCCTTTTTCTTCCTTGCAGCTCTTATTTTCGCGGTCAACCTGGCCGTTTCGACCTTTCTCAATTACCGTACCGGGTCGCACTACACCAGGGAAATAAACGAGCGCTATATGCGCTACTTCCACGCCCGCCAGGTCGTTGATGACCCCTTGAAGGCAGCGTTGGCGCAGGTAAACGAGGAAAAAAAGCAACTCAGCGCCATCGACGTGCTCGTTCAACCGGGCGACAGGGTCATCGATCTCCTTTCTGAGATAGTCAGCAAGTTCCCTGGCGATCCCGATTTCCAGCTGACCAACCTGGTGATTAATGAAGGAATCGCCCGCATCGACGGACAGACGTCCTCGAGCAAGATTATCGACGACTTCAAGAACAGGCTGGTCGATACAGGCCGCTTCGGCTCGGTCGACCTCAATACCACTATCAGCAGGAAAAATGAAATTGGATTTTCGATGGTGATTAAACAGTCGGGTAAAAAGACACCGGCACGGGAACAGGCGGAGTAAGCCAATGATAAAAATATCCGCTCGCGAAAAACGGCTGCTCAAGATTTTCGGCGCAATTGCCGCCTGCGCACTGTTCTACCTGCTCGTGGTCAATCCTTACCTGTCCCTGAGGGAAACCTCACGGTCGAGCATCGCCGGAAACCGCCAGGACCTCGCCAGGCTGGAGGCTCTTTACGAGGAGTATCGCGAGATCAAACAGCGGAAAACCCGTTACGATACGCTGCTCGGCAACAAGGAGGAAAACATCACCACGCTCATCGAGCAATGGTCCACGAACGCCGATGTGGCGCGCCATATCGCCTATACGCGCAGAACACAGTCCAATATTCAGAACAAATACCTGCGCATTACGACCGACGTCAAGATAGACGGCGTTCCGATCCAGAAATTTATGCGCTTCCTTTTCGAGATCGAGAGCTCGGGAAGGTTGCTAAAGGTAAGCTACCTGCGGCTCTACCAGGGCCTTAAAGGCGCGGACACCTACGACGTGATAATGAAAATCGACAGTTACTCACTCCAGTGACGAGGATACAGACTCATGGAATTCCGACAGATGAAAGACAGGGTCTCGGCCGCCCTTAAATCGGCCGGCCGCTTCGCGCGGGAGGCGCTGGCACTGCCGTATGCCAGACTCTACATCGCGATGGCGCTGGTCCTAACCGTGATCTTCACCCTGCTGGGCTTCCCCTTCGACGTTTTGATACGCGGCGAGCTTCAGAAAATGGAGCAGAGGGGCCTGCGGAGCGTAATCGTCGGGGAGATCGATTTCAACATTATAGGGGACTCATACATCGACAGTCTCATTCTCGGTACCGGAACGGAATCCGAAATCAGCATGAAAGACGTCCAATTCAATATCGCCATCAACCCGGTTACCACACTTGTCAATAAAACCCTGAAGGGTGAAATCAGCGTCCAGGATTTCAGGTACGCCGACGACAGCTCTTCATTCTCCTGCCTCCTTGAGAGCGAATTCAGACTGGCGGCCGATCCCGCCACAGGAAATCCCCGCGACGGTTTTCTGAACATCGAGATCCAGAACGTCTCTCTTAATGGGATAACCATAAAAGACTTCACTATCCCGGCGGTGCGCTTTACCTCCATTGCGATGCGGTCCGAAATTCAAAACGGCGAAATACGCATAACAAAACTCGAGGGCGCGGGGCCGGATATCCGGGGAACCATCCGGGGCTCCATCACCCTCGCGCCCTACGTGCGTAACTCCACGCTCAATCTCGTCATCGACATAGATACTCAATCGAAGCTGATTCAGGACTATCGCACGCTGCTCGGCAATCTCGCCAAAAACGACGAGGGCCTGCTCAGGTTGACCGTAAGCGGCAGCCTGCAGGCGCCGACAGTCGGCTTCCCAGGCGGAGAGAAGGGCCGCGAGCGATGAAAATCGAGCTGGCCCGCCATTCCGGTTTCTGTATGGGGGTCCGGGATGCCATTCTCACCATCGTCGAGGAGCTGAATACCGCCGGCGAGGAAATACTCGTTCACGGGCCGCTCATCCATAATCCACAAACCGTTGCCATCCTCGCCAGGCGAGGACTTAGAACGATCCACACCCTGGACGACATCGACGGCAAGACGATTGCCGTGCGCACGCACGGCATACCGATCGAAAACCTGCGCGACATCAAGGCGCGCTCGCGGCGCTATCTCAACCTGACCTGCCCGCGCGTTTCCCGCGTTCAGGGCCTCATCAAGAATTATTCCGGAAAAGGCTACTATACGATAATAATAGGCGACAGGGACCATGCGGAGGTGCTGGGCCTCAAGAGTTATGCCGCCGGCGGTGTGACCGTCGTCTCGGACATCGCGGACATCCATTCGGTCCCCGGGGCCGACAAATACATCGTCGTCTCCCAGACCACCCAGGACAGTGACCAGTTTTCCGCAATCGTAAGCGAACTTGAAAAACGCTTCGTCGGGGTTACCGTGTTCAACACCATCTGCGACTCCACCCACAACAGACAGAGCGACATCCGCGACGGCATCGCGCGAAATATTGATGCGCTGGTGGTGGTCGGCGGCCGGCAGTCCGCCAATACCACGCGGCTGGCGCAGATGGGCCGCGAATGCGGCATAAGGACATTTCACGTAGAAACCGAGGCGGAGCTTTCAGGCGGGGATTTCCGCGGGGTGAAACACGTGCTTGTTACCGCGGGCGCATCGACTCCGGGATGGATCATCAATAACGTCATGGAGCGTCTTTATGAAATCCAGTACGGCAACAGCCGATTCTTTCCCGGCATCATCGTCAAGCTCCTCGACTTCATCCTGAGGACCAACATTCTTTCCGCAGCGGCGGCCGCGCTGATAAGCCTCTTCGCGCTCAGCTTCGCCGGGGAGACCGCCGGGATGATGTTCCCATTGACGTCGTTTCTTTACATCTTCGCAATGTACACACTCAACAACCATTTCGAGATGGATTCGCTTCTTATACGAAACCCGGTAAAATATGAGATCCAGAACCGGTTCAAACACGCGCTGTTGCCAATGGCGATCCTCGCGCTTGGGGTCTGTCTTTACCTCGCCGCCCGGCATGAGCCGGTGGTCGCGCTCGTCTATCTTGTTTCCTGTGTTCTCGGTGCGATCTACTCCACACGGGTGGTGAAGCGCATCGTGGAAAGTACCGGAATCGGACTGCTCGAAAGGGCCTACAACCTGAAAAATATCGTATCTGCCTTCGGCTGGCTGATCGTTACGACCGTTCTCCCGCTCGCGGCCGCCGGTGCGGACACCTCGAGCTTCCTGGGAGCGTGCTCGTTCGTTTTCGCCCTTGTATTGTTCAGGAATATTTTGCTCGATATCATCGCCTTCCAGGGCGATCTCATCTTCGGCATGCAGACGTTTTCAACGATCCTGGGTGTTCGATCGGCGGGCAGGATCGCCATTGCGGTTTCCGCCGCGGCCGGTGCGGTATTCACGGTGACGGCACTTTCGGGGGGGAAGGAGCCTTTTCTCGTATTCCTGGCCAATCTCGCGTATTTCGCGGCCGTTTATTTCAGAATCAGGTCGAAAAACTACTTTATCGCTCTTAAATACGAGATGTTGCTCGAACTCAATTTCGTGCTTTTCGCGGCGCTGTATTTCCTGGTATGATAATCACTTCTGTTCGGCCACGTCGGCATCAGCGTTCTCGTCGTCCGTTTCACTATAAACGAGAAACTCCATCTCGCCGAGGATTTTGCCCTTCTCCGTGATAAGCTGGCGGTATCTTCCCTTCTCAAGGCCTTCAATTTCCCCATAGATAACTTTCTGCATGACGTCAATCCGCTCGGTACGCGTACTTACATCGACCCATACCAGCTCCTTTTTCATCAATATGACACCGATCGTATGCTCTTCAGTGACTTTGCTGAAAACGTAAACCCAGGCGACGCGTTCAGCGGCGGAGAATTCGGGGATTCCCGTTACCCTGCGATATTCGTCGGAGAATGGTCGCTTTACGGCAAATTCGCCCTTCAAACCGCCGCATCCGGAGACTAATAAAACCGACGCCGAAAATACGGCAAGGAGCACGACTCGTCTCCACGCGTTCACGACCACCTCCTATTCGACTTTGTACTGGTCTTTATCGAGCTCGATCACCCGCGCGTTCTTACGCCCGGAGCGGCTCCGGGGATCACCCGACCGTTCGTCCGGCTGGTCGCGGCGAGGTTTACGCCTGCCCATCGAAAGCGCTCCCCGTATGAAGTTATAGACGAGGTAGATCGCGAAAAAAAACAGCAGTATTTTAAGCAGGTTTCCCAGCATGGTAATTCTCCGGCGGGCCTTATGCCGGCCTTGCGGTTGAGATAAGGTCGACCATTTCCTTCACTGCTCCGGCCAGCCCGGTAAAAACGGCGCGCGAGACGATCGAATGGCCGATATTGAGCTCCTCGAGTCCCGGCGTAGCGAGTATCGGCGGCAGGTTCCGGTAATTAAGCCCGTGGCCCGCGTTGACCCGTACGCCGATGCTGACGGCATGATGTGCCGCCTGATGGATTCGATCAAGCTCTTTTTGGACTTCGGCTTCGGCCTTCGCGTTGCAGTAGGTGCCGGTATGCAGTTCGACGAAGTCCGCGCCCGTTTCCCTGCTGAGATCCACCACCCGTTTCTCCGGCTCGACAAAAAGCGACACCACCACCCCGAGATCGTGGAATATCCGCACCACCTCTGAAATCCGCTTGATGTTGGCGCCGACGTCGAGCCCTCCCTCTGTCGTGAGCTCCCGGCGCTTCTCCGGAACGAGCGTTATCTGGTTCGGTACGATGCCCTTCGCAATCGCGATGATATCGTCGGAGAGCGCCATCTCCAGGTTGAACTTGCCCCGCACCACATCGCGCAGGCCCGCAACATCGAGGTCCTGAATATGACGCCTGTCCTCACGCAAATGCACGGTGATGCCCGCGGCCCCGTTTTCCTCGCATATGACCGCCCCGGCTACCGGATCCGGTTCGACCCCTCCCCTTGCCTGGCGCAGTGTGGCGATATGATCGATATTAACACAGAGAACTATTTCTGCCATCTCATCCTCAACGCGGCTCAGGGCCGACCGTCTTTCTTCGTATTTTGACCGGAATGGCATCCGGAAGTACGTGCATTATCCGATAATCATCCTGCCTGTTTCTTAAAACCGCCGTAACCGAACATTGCCTTTCCACAACCGCATCGGTGTTCGCGTCGGAAAAATCAATAGCCGACACCAGTCCGGGATCGATCATGACATCAAACAGCAGCCCCTCGGCGGACTCCCCATCGTGAAGGGGCTTGAGATACACCGCGACCATGTCGATTGCCGGTCGGTATTCGTACTGTTCGTCGGGATTTCGGATCCTTGCCTTTGCCTCCATCCGAACGAGTCCGCGCACATCGATTATCTGGATAAAAACAACAAGCTTCTGTATGTCAGCGCTCAGATCGCTATATTTATCAAGATCGAGCGCGACCTCGCGTGTGACGCTTTTTGACAGGCCGTCCACCTTTACCTCCCTGGTAAAAATGGACTCGACTTCGCGCACGCCTGACTCCGCCCCGGCGATGTTCGCGTACGCGGGAACGGCCCTGTGGGCGCCAAAGAGAAAGCCCTCCTTTATATCACCCGAAGTCTTAACGATGATCGGTACACGCTTCGTTAGCCTTCTTTGTATCGACAGCAGCAGCTTTTCGCGCGAAAGGTCGATGCGCACCCCTTCCGGGATTTCGGTCTTTATCAGCTCCACGGGATAACGCACCTCGTCGCTGATTACGGCATTCTCGAGATCGACGTAGGTCTTGATGTTTTTCGGGTTGATCAGCTTTACCTCTTCCTGCCTGCCGCTGAGCCGGATGGTTACGTACTGGTCCCGGCTGTTTTCCACGACCATGCCTGCGGGAAGATTGCGGAACTCGACGGGAACGCGGAGCTTTATATCGCTCGTCCGGGTGCTGCCCACGTACGCCCAGAGCACCATTGCCGCAAGGAGGCAGAGGAGCTTCTGCTTGAAGTCCCGTCCGCTCACTATGTTCCTGAGTTCGTCGACGTAGTTGATCATTTGATGGAATACTTCTCCTCGTACGCGGTCTTCGGGTTCATGAAGTAGAGAATCATGTTCTTTAAATCCGACAACTTGATCCGTGAGAACATCCTCCCGTTCACCATGATCGATATGCCGCCGGTCTCCTCGGAGGTTACGATCACCAGCGCGTCGGTCTCTTCCGCAATGCCGAGGGCCGCCCTGTGCCGGGCTCCATGCTGCTTCTTCAGCTGCCTGGAATCGCTGAGCGGCAGGTAACACGCGGCGGCCATTATGCGCGCCTCCTGTATGATGATCGCGCCGTCGTGCAGGGCGGTATTGGGGAAAAAGACGGTGCGGATGAGCTCCTCGGTGACGACCGAGTTTATGATGACCCCCGACTCGATGTACGCCTTGAGCCCCGTGTTGCGCTCGATGACGATGAGCGAGCCGATGCGCTCCTCGGCCATTGCGGCTATCGCGTTCACCATCTCGTCGAGCGGAAAGGTGTCGGTGGTGAAGGCGTTCGATATCCAGTTTCGCTGCCCGAACTGGGTGAGGAGCCTGCGGAGCTCGGGTTGAAAGAGTATGATGACGGTGATGACGATGTAGGATGTGAGATTGGTGATGAGCCAGTTGAGCGTATCGAGCCTGAGCACGTGCGAGAGCACCGCTACCACGAAGATGGCCACAAGGCCCTTGAGAAGCTGCATTGCCCTGGTGTTAGAGATGAAGGTATACACCCAGTACAGCAGAAACGCAACCAGAAGAACGTCCAGGATTATCCGGAAGTACTCCCAGAAGCTTGAGACCAGGTACACCGTTCTTTCAAATACGGCTTCCATCCGGCACCCTTAGAAGTTTGGTGACCGCCTCCAGCGCCAGGCGGTGTTCGCGCACGTCGTGCACCCTGATGATATCGGCGCCGGCCATCACCGCTATGGCGTTAAGAGCGATCGTCGCCGGCAGCCGGTCGCTTTCGTCGTCATACAGCCTCCCTATAAGCGATTTCCTCGAGAGGCCCACGAGGAGAGGATATCCGGAACGTTTGAAACGCCCGAGATTTCTTAAAAGTACGTAATTGTGCTCCATCGTCTTGCCGAAGCCGATACCCGGATCGAGGATTATCTTTTCCGCCGCTATCCCCGCCCTGGTGGCGTATCCGGCGCGCGCTTCGAGGAAAGCGGCAACCTCGGCGACCACATCATCGTAAATGGGATTGTCCTGCATCGTCTCAGGCGTTCCCTTCATGTGCATGAGCACCACGGATGCCCCCGTGCGCGCGGCCAGGGGGGCCATTTCGTCGTCAAAAACCAGCGCGCTTATATCGTTGATGATCGTCGCCCCGGAGCTCAGCGCCTCTGCAGCGACCTTCGCCTTGCAGGTGTCGACCGAAACGACCGTATCGAAATTCCGCGCCGCAAACTCTATGACCGGGCATACACGGTCAATTTCTTCCTGTTCGGAAATCCTGCCCGCGCCGGGACGGCTGGATTCGCCGCCTATGTCGAGGATGTCCGCCCCGTCGGCGCACAGTCGCCGTACATGCTCCTTCGCGCTTTCGGCATCAAAGTACCTCCCGCCGTCGTAAAACGAATCCGGGGTTACGTTCACTATGCCCATTATGCGGGGGTGCTTTTCGCCACCGTCGCGCATGCGCTATAATACCAGGCTTAACGAAACGATATTGTTGTACCCGTAATCGATATTGTCGACGCTGAAGGCGTAGCCGATATTCATACC
>JALOTJ010000153.1 GCA_025457965.1 Spirochaetota bacterium
CATCATAAAGGCGGGAAACACGACGATCAACCAGGTGCTCAACTACGCCGAGGCGCCCTCCGAGAAGGGCCTGGTGGTGATGGACGGCCCCGGCTACGATACCGAGTCGATGACGGGTATCGCCGCGGCGGGCTGCCAGGCGATGATCTTCACGACCGGGCGCGGCAACCCGATCGGCTACCCGATGGTGCCGGTGATAAAGGTCGCGAGCACCAGCCAGCTGTATGAAAAGATGGAGGATGACATGGACGTCAACGCCGGACGCGTGCTCGAGGGGAAACTCCTCCGCGAGGTGGGCGACGAGGTCAAAGACCTTTTCATGCGGGTGCTGAACGGCGAGAAGACCAAGGCCGAGATCAACCAGCAGGACGGGATTATCTGCATCTATACCACGAACCCGGCGTTTTAACGCGGCGGTTTCACCATTACGGGTACGACATGACGCGATCCATTCTCTCGCTTAAAAAGGCCGCCGATATCCTAGGACTATTCATCGAGGATACCGGCGGCGAACAGCGGCTCTACGGGCTCACCGACTTCTCGCGCACGCTGGGCCTTCCCAAGCCGACCGTGCAGAGCCTGGTGCGCACGCTCGAGGAGATCGGTTACCTGGAAAAGGACCCCGAAACAGCGAAGTACCGCCTGGGGCCGGTGCTCTTCCAGCTCGGCATGAAGTACGCCACCAGCATGGACCTGGCCACCGTGGCGCGCTCGTGGATGGAGCGGCTCTGCACGCAGTTCAACGAGTCCGCCCACGTCGGCATGCTCGTCGGCGGCAGGGTCATCATCGCCCTCCGCGTGGAGCCCGAGAGCACGTTCATGGTCTTTCCGCACACCGGCGCGGTGATCCCCTTCCACACCTCGGCCATCGGCAAGGTGCTCTTCGCCCACATGGAGACGAAGAAGCGCGACGGGATACTGAAGTCATATGAGTTCATCCGGCTCACCGAGTATTCGATCGCCGACGCCCCGCGATTCGTGAAGGACATCGAGAAGGCGAAAAAAACCGGCGTCGCCTTCGACAACCAGGAGTCGGTGCTGGGCCTCTCGTGCGTGGGCGGCCCCATCTTCAACGCGCACGGCAGGTGTATCGCCGCGTTCTCGCTTTCGGGAAACGCACACACGATCGAACGACGCAGAGACGAGATTATCAACGCCGTGAAGTACGTCAGTCACCAGATTTCGTCGCAGATGGGATACCGCGCGGGCCCATGAGGCCGCGGCGGGCACTACGAATGAGGAGGCCCTGCAATGCGGGCCTTCGGTCCGGGCGAATTGCGGGCCGACATGGCGTTTATCGGGACATGTCCCCGATACCGCTTCGACGCTCTGTCGTGAGGCGCTGATTTACAATCCGCGAACGGTTTCCGTTCGCGTAACGGAGCAGGAACATGAATCTAACAAATCCAAAAATCGTCTTTTTCGGCACGGGTGCGATCGGAGGCTCGGTCGGCGCGTGGGTCGCGGAGAAGTACGACAACGTGTGGCTGTACGACACCAGAGAGACCCTTGGAATCATCAGGGATAAAGGCGTCGCGACATACAGGGGCGGCGAGAAATCAACGATGACGACCGTCAGGGCGAAGGTCCTCGACGACATCAGGGGACTCGCCGACGCCGATGTGATCGCGGTCTGCGTCAAGAACTACAGCCTCGAGGGGGCATGCGGGCAGATAAAAAAAATTTGCGGCGACAGGCCCGTCATCATCGGCATGCAGAACGGGGCGGAGAATCTGAAGATCATGCCGCAGTATTTTACGAAAGTCATCTACTGCGTCATAGGCTATAACGCGTGGATTGACGCGCCCGGGGTGGTCGGCTACCAGAAAAAAGGCCCCCTGGTGCTGGGAACAACCCGAAGCGGGCTCGAGGCCGAAACGGCGGCGATCGCCGCCATCTGGAACAGGGGCGTCGAAACCGTGGTCAGCGAGCGCATACGCGACGCGATCCATACGAAGATCGTCATCAACCTCGCCAACTCGCTCACCACGCTCATAGGCCTCGGATTCAGGGAAATAACCGATTACCCCATGTTCCAGAAGATACTGACGAACATGACCGGGGAGGGGGTGCGGATCGTAAAGGCGGCCGGATACGCCGAATATAAAATCGGCGGCATGCCCCCGTGGTTTCTGATGCGCGCGATGACCGTCCTCCCGGGCTTTCTTACCGGCGGTATTTTCAGAAAAAACGTGAGGAAGATGGTCATAAGCAGCATGGCGCAGGACATCATAGCCCGGGGCGGCCATACATCAGAGCTCGACACGATCAACGGCTATATGCTTTCGCTCGCGGACAAACACGGCGTGGACGCGCCATACAACAGGGCGGTCTATGAAATGTGCAGGCGCGAATTCGCGAAGGAGAAGTTCACGCCGCTTTCCGTGGAAGACGTCGGCGCCGAAGCGCTACGGTACGTCCAGGCGGGATAAGCGGGAACGCGGACCCCGGCATGCTATTCATTTCACCGATGCGATGGATTACCGGAATCCGGTTCGCCGCCATTCGACAGGGAGGGATTTACATGAAATCACCACTGAGCCGCCTGTTCGTTTCGCTCGCCGTCGTTCCGCTCATGCTGTTCACCTCGGCCCCGGGAAAATCCGCCCCGCCGGACCCGGCCGTACAATACGACGTCAGGATCCTGCGCGACACCTGGGGCGTGCCGCACGTCTTCGGTAAAAAGGACACCGACGCGGCCTTCGGCCTGGCCTACGCCCATGCCGAGGACGACTACAAGACCATGCAGCTCATCATGATGGCGGTCAACGGCCGCCTGGCGAGCGTGCTCGGGCCAAGGGGTGCGGGCAACGACTACCTGGTGCATCTGATCCGCCTGCGGGAGACGGTCGACGCCAAGTACGAAACCGACCTGGGCCCGCGCACGCGCGCGCTCTGCGAAGCCTATGCCGAGGGCGTCAATCACTACGCCGCGCTCCATCCGGGCGAAACGGTCAAGGGGCTGGCACGCATAACGGGGAAGGACATCGTCGCGGGGTTCGTTCACAAGATGCCGCTCATGGTGGGCGTTGATAAGGTGCTGAAAGAGCTGTTCGAGAAACCGGCGAAAACGGCCGCCCGGCCGCTGGATTCCATGCTCAGGACGGCCTTCAGAGATGGTGCTTTCTCCCGCTTAAAGACGGGAATCGGCTCCAATTCGCTTGCGGTCTCGCCCAGACGCAGCGCCGGGGGTGAAACGATGCTTGCCGTCAATTCGCACCAGCCGTGGGAAGGGCCGGTGACCTGGTACGAGGCGCAGGTGCATAGCGAGGAGGGCTGGAACATGACCGGCGGCGTGTTCCCGGGTTCGCCGGTGGTACTGCACGGTCACAACGAATACCTTGGATGGGCGCACACGAACAACTACCCCGACCTGGTCGACGTCTATACGCTCGAGATGAACCCCGACAACCCGAACCAGTACCGTTATGACGGACAGTGGCGCGATCTCGAAGTCCGCAGCGCCCCGATAAAAGTGAAGCTCCTTGGAATACTCAGCTGGACTTTTAAGGAAGAGGTGCTGTGGTCCGTCTACGGTCCGACGATCCGGAGGCCACAGGGCGTTTTCGCCGTCCGCTACGCCGGCATGGGCGATGTCCGCCAGATCGAGCAGTGGTACCGCATGAACAGGGCGAAGAGCCTCTCCGAGTGGGAGGACGCGCTGCGCATGGCGACCCTGCCGATGTTCAACTGCGTTTACGCCGACCGGGAGGGGAATATTCTTTATCATTACCAGGCGCTGCTTCCCCTGCGCGACGAAGGCTACGACTGGTCTAAGCGCCTGCCCGGCAACACGTCGAAGACGCTCTGGTCCTCCTACCTCGCGTACGACCGGCTTCCCCGCGTGAAAAACCCGGCGTCGGGATTCGTGCAGAACTGCAACAATACGCCGTTTCGCACCACGCTCGACCCGGAAAACCCGAAGGAAAAGGATTACGCAAAATCGTTCGGGATCGAACTCCGGATGACCAACCGCGCGCTTCGGGCGCTGGAGCTTTTCGGGGCCGACACCTCCATCACGCCTGAAGAGTTCTACACCTATAAATATGACATGTCCTACTCGAAGGAATCAAAGATGGCGAAGCTCGTCGGCCGGATCAGGGCGATTGCGCTTCCCGATGATGCCGTTATTAAGGACGCGTGTGATGTTCTGGCCCGCTGGGACCTGCGCGCCGACCCGGAGAACACCGGCACGGCGCTGGCGGTGACATGTTACACCCTCATCATGAAAGGCCGTGAGAATGCCGAGGTGTCCGACATCTCCGATCTCGATATCACCGAGGGGTTCGCGAGGGCGGT
>JALOTJ010000080.1 GCA_025457965.1 Spirochaetota bacterium
CCACCGGCGCCGTCAAGCTCTTCGACGCGGGCGACGTGCAGGCCAACGGATTCCAGATCGTCGAGGATGAGCGGGAGGGGCAGACCTTCACCGATACGGGGTCCTCGTACATGGGTTTTGCCGTCTCGGCGGTGCTTGCGTCCGCGATGGCCGAACGCCCGTTCTACCCGGTGGCCTTTTCCGGTGACGGGAGCTTCACCATGAACCCGCAAATCCTCGTAGACGGCGTCGAACACGGCGTACGGGGATGCGTGGTGATCTTCGATAACCGGCGCATGGCGGCCATCTCGGGGCTTCAGAGCGCGCAGTATTCGACGACCTATAAAACCGCCGATTCGGTCGAAGTGGACTATGTCGCGATGGCCAACTCTGTGCGTGGAGTGCTTGGCATTTTCGGCGGGACATCGATCGGTGAACTTCGATCGGCGCTTGAACGCGCGCGCGCGCATCACGGGCTTTCCGTTGTTCACGTGCCCGTCTACTGCGGCGAGAATGAACTGGGAGGCCTGGGCGTTTTCGGCGACTGGAATGTGGGAAACTGGTGCGAGCGCGTGCAGGAGGAGCATCATCGTATCGGACTGTAGAGAGTGAGAATATGAAAATCACCGTAATCGGAACGGGCATGTCGGATTATGCGTAAAGACATGGGCCAGCGTCCGCGTTTTCCATCACATCAAAATACTCCCTGATGCCTGTCTTCGAGGTGTGGAGGCACGTCCGGGCTTTCCGCCTCACCTCGGACCGATTCGCGCAGTCGGCTTATCGGCCGTTCGATCGCCGCATGAATCAGGAACGCCCCCAGATGTGAAGCCACGAGCGCAATGATGAAAAACCTGGCGGTATTGGGGTACAGGCCTCCTCCATACCAGCGCAGTACGAGCGCCGCCACGGGAACGTGGCATAAAAAGAGTGGATAGGACAGGTCCCCGAGACGACGGTCGATCGTCTTTAGGATGCGCGGGACCGATGAAAAATCGATCGCGCCCAGAGCGAGCACGGCGAGGAAACCGGACGCAATCGAGATGTAAAAGCCCTGCAGATAGAGCGCGTCGATATCGTTCCAGATATGACCGGCGCCGAGCATCAAACATGCCGTGAGAGCCGTCGTCGCGAACGCGAGGGCCGGCCGCACGCTGAGTCGCGTGCGGATAAAATAGAGTGCCGCGCCTGCGCTGAAGGCAAGCGAGCCCGCCTGCAGGGGAAAATAGCGGTAATACCAGAACTGGTATTCGGTCGGGTGGAGCAGTATCAGATGTGTCGTGTAGGCGAGGCTCGCCGAAAGCCACAGGAAAACGATGAACCGGTTCCGTGAAAAACCGAGAGCCATCAGGCAGTAGAAAATCAGTTCGATATGGAGCGACCACGCCGGTATGACCAGCGTGGCTTTCGTAGGGTGGCTCGCGCCTAGTATGACGATATTTTCGAGCCACAGGGCGCACGTCGAGGGGAGGGAAAAATTTCGGTGAACGGCCGCGGCAATGTTCGGCATCTGGTACGCAACGACCGTGGAAATGACGAGCACCGCCCAGTACGGAGGGTAAATGCGCAGCGCACGATTGGAGAGAAAGCGCGCGATACCCGACGGGCCGAAGGAGTAGCGCTCGTGGAGCACCAGTGTCATCAAATAACCGCTCAGAATAAAGAAGGTGTAGACGGCGTAATTGCCGGCCCATGGGGTAATCTTCCAGAGGTGCGTCTGGACGACCATCAGTGCGAGAATGTAACGAAGAATGCCAAACATGCCGGGAACGCACCATGCGATTACGCAATTTCGAAAACCTGGGCAACGAGGTACGCTCTATATTCAGTCTCGCCCGATGTCACTCATTTTATTCGTGTCGGCGGACTTTACATGGACAAGAATGTCGAACGGGAGCGGGAAAACGCCGTAAGCGGTACCGGAAAACAACGAAAATTATTAATGAGTTACAAAAACATTTATGCACGGGCGTGTGTCGGGAAATGTTTTCATCAGCACGAGCCGCAGACCGCCAACGGTACATTTTGGGCAGAAAAAAACTTGACAGCCGCCGCGTGTTTTACCTAATGTAATCCACGCCGAGGGTTGCTAGCTCAACTGGCAGAGCACCTGACTCTTAATCAGTAGGTTCCGAGTTCGATTCTCGGGCAACCCAATCCGTCTCTCCCCGGGCAGGCCGGCCGCACGGAGAAAAGTAGTTGAAAATAACACCCGAGCGCCGATATTTGACTGCAGGGCGAGCGTGGCGGAACTGGCAGACGCGCCAGACTTAGGATCTGGTACCGTAAGGTGTGGGGGTTCAAGTCCCTTCGCTCGCAAAAAATGCGGGAATAACTCAGTGGTAGAGTGCAACCTTGCCAAGGTTGACGTCGCGGGTTCAAATCCCGTTTCCCGCTCAGAATAAAGCCCCCGGAAACACCGGGGGTTTACCTTTTCAAGGGCTTCCAGTAAACGTATACCTCTCCGCGAAAATACCCTTTTCAAAAAGCATGCCTGTAAAGCCTTCTCATGCAGTGAGGGTATGCGCCGCTCATCCTGGAAGAATGTCCTCAGGTATTCGTCACCCCAACCTGGCCCCGATCAAGCGGAGCCAACCGGCACTGACGGCACGAACCGCGATCAAACCGGAAATATCAGTTCCAACTTGGTCCCTGTTCCCCGTTTGATCATAATCTCGCCTTTTATCTGCTTCGCGAGCAGTTTCACCAGTTTCAGGCCGAATCCATCACTTTTCCCAAGTTCTATGTCGGAAGGAAGTCCAACACCATTATCGGCAACGCTGATCACCGCCAGGCCGTCGTTCATTTTTGCCGAAAAGAGTATCATGCCATCCGTCCTGTCGGGAAAGGCGTACTTCATCGCATTGGTGATAAGCTCATTGACAATGACACCCACGGGAACCAGCACTTTAACGCTCAGTGTGAAATCATCGATATGCTTCTCTATCCTGACCGGGGCACCGCCGGAGAACAGCGAGATGATCTCGTCCACCAGGGGGGGCAGGTACTTACTGATGGACATATCAGTCAAATCCGAGGTGCGATATAATTTGTCGTAGAGCATCGACATGCTCTGTATACGGTTCGCGGCGTCGCTGAGGGCGGCCGAAGCATCGGGGTTTTTCAGCGACCGGGATTGCAGCATAAGGAGGCTTTTAATGGTGCTCATATTGTTTTTTATGCGGTGATGAACCTCGCGGAGCAACAGCTCCTTTTCGGCGAGGAGATCCTTAACGCTTTCCTCCGCGCGCCTGCGCTCGGTGATATTTTGAGCCACTCCGCTCTGGCCGGCAAACTTCCCGTCTTCTATAAGCAAAGTGGACAAAAAGCTGAACCATTTTACTTCGCCTTTCGAGTCAATGACACGCAACTCCTGCGTGCTTGACGGATGGAGGGCGCTGACCTGATCGAGGAAGGTGTCTCGCACGCGCTGACGGTCTTCGGGATGAATAAACTCAAGGTACGACTTTCCAATGAGCGCTTCGGGACTTTCACGGCCCACCGCAACCGCCGTGGCGTCATTGGCATAGGTGAACCGACCATCGGCATCAACGCTCACCAGCAGCGCATGCGTACCTTCGATGATCGTGAGCATCCTTTGCTCACTCTTGCGAAGCTTATCCTCCGCCTGTTTGCGCTCGGTTATGTCACGTGCGGTGAGGATGGCACCTGTAAGTTTTCCCCGCGGGTCTCTTAGTGAACGGGCCCTGATCTCCATCGGGACATAATGACCGTCTTTGTGACGCAGTCTCGTCTCGTATCTGGTCTCGGTCCTGCCCTGCTCTATGCCTTCCATGTAGATATTGAAAATCCTTTCAAGATCATCCGGGTGCGTAATCGTAAATCCCGTTGTACCGAGCATATCTTCAGGGGCATATCCAAGGGTTTCCCGGTAGGAGGGTGTCACGTACAGGTAGGTGCCGTTCATGTCCACCAGGGTGACGCAATCCAGGATATTCTCCGTGATCAGGCGGAATTGTTCTTCGGACCGTGCAAGTGCCATTTCCACACGCCTTCGCTCAGTGACGTCGCGGACGATCGCCAGAATGCTGTTTTCGTCACAGATGGTCAGACGCGCCTCATACTGCTTCTTCTCGCCGAAGACTTCCATTTCGTATTCCAGTGATTGTGAATCGCCCGAGCGGAAGCAGCGGTCGTATGCTTTAAGATGCCTTTCGGCTTCTTCATGTCCGAATATATCATGGAGTTTCTTGCCGATAACCTCCCCGGAAGGAATGATGAGCAAACTTTCATCAGGAGTGTATACTTCCTTATATCGCCCCGTGCGGTCCATCACAAACAGCAGATCAGGAAGAGCGCGAATGATAGCGGCGTTGCGTGATGATTCAAAATTGGCCTTTTGATGGGCGTCGAACAGTTCAAACGCCATCTCAATAGATGACTGCAGCACGAAATTGCCGGAGTTCTTGATGACATAGCCGTAGCGTGTGATGCCGCGTACTTTCTCCACCATCTCGCGCTCGGTGTGGGAGCTGAGAAAGACAATAGGGATATTGCGGACGGCAAGGATCCGTTGCGCGGCCTCGGGGCCGCTGATGCCCCTGCCCAGGTCGATGTCCATCAGGACCAGGTCTATTCCCGGGTTGCTGATCGTTAACCGGATCGCCGTTTCCCCGTTATTGGCGGTCACAACGTCGTACCCGAAGCGCTTGATGGTCCGTGCTTCATCCTCGGCGATTATAACTTCATCTTCGACGAGGAGGATTACTTTCATAGTGCCGATGGAGGTCATTTGGATTCCCGATACTATGCTATTCTAGATAAAAGTTGTGTTATTATACAAGGAGAATACGCTCATATAGTTATGAATTATCGTACAGTATACCATGCCCGGATCGACGGTTTTGCGTTATTAATGGCAGGATCAGCTGTCGTTTAGGTTATCGGAGGTTTTTGATGTGATGGTGGCGCCATTCAGTAAACCGCTCCTTCTTTGGAGCGAGTTCCTCCATTTTTTATTATTGAATTATTATCCGGGTGTATAAATAGTGGACTTCGACCGATTTGCGGTAAACTGAAGTAGAATAGCCATCCAGGCGTTCTGTGCCATCAATATCGGAATATACCGCGTAGACAGGGAACAGGAAAGCGGCCCACGGCCGCCCAAGTATAACCATAGCGTGAGGGAGAACAGACCTTGATTATCTCTGAGAAGAAGCTTGAGAACGCACAGATGGAGATTCGTATAGAGGTACCGGAAAACCGCGTGGAGACTGAATACAAATCCGTTTACGAAAAAATTCGCGGCAACGCGAAAATAGACGGCTACCGCAAGGGCAAGGTGCCGCTTGAGCTTATAGAGCGCAAATTCTCCGCAATGGCGGACCAGGAGGTGGCCGAGAACCTGCTGCGTTCCGTCTACATGGATGCGGTAACTGAAAAGGGTTACAGGCCGATAGCGCCGCCGCAATTCGATTTCGACTCGGTAAAACGCGGAGGAACGTTCGCATTCACCGCCGTTTTCGAGACGATGCCCGTAATCGAGGTTGGAGATTACAGGGGCGTTAAAGCCTCAGAGCGGGCATGCAAGATCACCGATGATGACGTCAAGCGTGAGATCGAAACGCTTCGCGAACGTAACGCCAACGTATCGAAAAAGGAGGGCGATGATGCCCGGGTCGCGAAGGGCGACATGGTGAAGATCAAGATCAAGCGGATCGACAACGTGGAACCTGAAAAGATAGAGGGTGTCGAGTTCAAGGAATACAACCTGATCGTCGGCAAAAGCAAGACCGATTACGGTTTCGACGATGATGTTTTGGGCATGAAATCAGGCGAGGAAAAGGTAGCTAAAATAAAGTACCCCAAGGACTACGAGGTCAAGGATCTGGCCGGGCAGAACGCGCGCTATGTTGTACGGGTAGAGGAGATCAACCGGATGGACCTTCCCGCGCTGGACGACGATTTCGCCAAAGATCTCGGGGAATACGGTTCGCTCGAGGAGATGAAAAACGGGATACGCGCGAACCTCGAGAAATTCGTTACCGAAAAGGCGAAATCCGAGACCAAGGGGAAGCTGTTAAAAGAGGTCGTTGAAAAGAGCACGTTTGACCTGCCGCTCTCAATGATTGAAAAGGAGATGGAGGCGCTCTTCAGGCGCGTCCAGGAGCGGACCGGTTATTTCGCGCCGGACATCAATGAGTTCAGCGCAACGCTCGGCCTGAATGCCGAGGAGTTTTCAGGCCGACTGCGCGCCGAGGCGGAATCCAATATAAAATCGACGCTGGTACTCTCGAAGGTCGCTGAAAAAGAGGAGCTCAAGGTCCCCGAGGACAAATACCGCGAGGTGGTCGAGAGCATCGCGAAGAGAAACAACCGGAACGTAGAGGAACTCGAAAAAATAATCGATGAAAACAATTCGCGTGAAAGCATAGAGTCCGATCTGGTCATGGAGAGCGCGCTCGAGTTCATCTACGAAAACGCTAAAATAGAGAAGGGCAAACCCCAGAAACTGGACGAATTCATCAAAGCTGAATAATATTTGATTTTTGTCGGCAGATGAGCTATATATGCCGTATGCCGGTCCAAAAAGGATTGGTGTAACCGGCGGCGGAATGCCGACACTAATAGTAAATCCGTCCCGTAAAGCATGCCATCGAGGAGATCTGCGCCATGAGCCTTGTTCCGATAGTCGTAGAACAGACGTCGCGGGGAGAGCGTTCGTACGATATATACTCGCGTCTTCTTAAAGACCGTATCATCTTTCTCGGCGAAGCCATAGACGACCATATTTCCAGCCTGGTGATAGCCCAGATGCTGTTCCTGGAGGCGGAGGACCCCGACAAGGATATCTTCCTGTATATCAATTCGCCGGGTGGTATCGTCACATCGGGGCTCGCCATCTACGATACCATGCAGTATATCAAGCCCGACGTGGCGACCATCTGCATAGGGCAGGCGGCATCCATGGGTTCGCTGCTCCTTACGGCCGGGGCGAAAGGAAAGCGCTCGACGCTTCCCAATTCGCGCATCATGATACACCAGCCGTCGGCAGGGTTTCAGGGACAGGCGACCGATATAATGATCCATGCGAATGAAATTATTAAGACCAAGCAGCGCTTGAACGAGATATACGCGCATCACACCGGACAGAAGGTCGAAAAGGTCGACAGGGACCTGGACCGGGACAACTTTATGTCGCCGAAAGACGCGCTCGATTACGGATTGATCGACAAGATCATAGAAAAGAAGAACAAGTAAACGGAGAAGGGGGAAGGCTTAGCATCGATTTAGAGCGAGGTTACAATGGCGACCAAAAAGAAAGAAGGAAATGAAAAGCTGAGCTGCTCCTTTTGCGGTAAAAGCCAGGAGATAGTTAAAAAGCTCGTCGCGGGACCGGGCGTCTATATCTGCGACGAATGCATAGAGCTCTGCAACGAGATCGTTTCAGAGGACTGGGAATCCAACAGCATTGAAAAGAACTTCGGCAACCTTCCAAAACCGCACCAGATCAAGGAGATACTCGACCAGTACGTCATAGGCCAGGAGCTGTCAAAAAAGACGCTGGCCGTGGCGGTCTATAATCATTACAAGCGCATAGCCAGCAACACCGGGCTTCAGAAAGATGATGTGGAGCTCGAGAAGAGCAACATACTGCTGATAGGGCCCACAGGCTCGGGAAAAACGCTGCTTGCCCAGACGCTCGCGCGGATTCTGCGCGTGCCCTTCGCCATAGCCGATGCCACCTCCCTTACCGAGGCGGGATACGTGGGCGAGGACGTCGAGAACATCCTCCTGCGTCTCATCCAGAACGCCGACGGCGACGTTAAAAAAGCCGAGATTGGGATAATCTACCTCGACGAGATCGACAAGATCTCGCGGAAGTCCGAAAACCCGTCGATCACGCGCGATGTCTCAGGCGAGGGCGTGCAGCAGGCGCTCCTCAAGATCATCGAGGGAACCATCGCGAACGTTCCGCCCCAGGGCGGCCGAAAGCACCCGCACCAGGAATTCATCCCCATCAATACCAAGAACATCCTGTTTATATGCGGGGGCGCCTTCGTGGGGCTCGAGAAGCTCGTTCAGACGCGCGTGGGCAATAAAAGCATGGGTTTCGGGGCGAACATACAGTCCGTTAAGGAGATCAAGATCGCCAACATCCTCAGCGAACTCCATACGGAAGACCTCATAAAGTACGGATTGATCCCGGAGTTCATCGGACGTATTCCGATCATTGCCGTTCTCGAGGAGCTCGATATCGAGGCGCTGAAGCGCATCCTGACCGAGCCCAAGAACGCGCTGATCAAGCAGTTCAAGAAGATCTTCTCGTTCGAGGACGTGGACCTCGTGTTCACGGAAAGCGCGATTGTCGAGATCGCGAACATCGCGATGCAGAAGGAATCCGGTGCTCGCGGACTGCGGGCGGTGCTTGAAAAGATAATGCTCAACCACATGTATGAAGTTCCTTCCAAGGGGGGCATCTCCCAGATCATCATCACCGACGAAATGGTGCGCGGTGCGGCCGACGCGAAAGTCGTCTACAAGGTGGGGGAGGAGAAAACGGCGTAAACCCAGTCGACCGGCGGCGAATCGGTTATAAATTAAGAGCCGCCGGCAGTTAAGTTTAGTGCTCCATTATTCAGATTATGAGGTTCACATGAAGCGTGTCATCGATTATAATAAAAAGTACCCGCTGCTCCCCTTGAGGGACGTGGTTGTGTACCCACATATGGTAATTCCGCTTTTCGTCGGCCGCGAAAAATCTATCAGCGCACTGGACGCGGCGATGAAGGGAGACCGTCTCATCGTGCTCGTCACCCAGACAGACGCGCAGGTAACCGTTCCGGCAAAGGGCGATCTCTATGAGGTCGGCACCATATCGGAGATACTCCAGCTCCTCAAACTTCCAGACGGCACCATCAAGGTCCTCGTAGAAGGCCTCTCGCGGGGATACCTCGCCGATTTCGAGGATAAGGGCGATTATTTCGAGGTTGGCGTCAAGGACATGGAGCGTCCGATCGACGCTGACAAGGAAACGGCGGCGCTAAAACGAGCGCTACTCGAAACCTTCGAGAAATATATCAAGCTCAACAAGAAGGTGCCTCAGGAGGCGCTCACCACCGTTAACGGCATCGAAGACCTGTCACACCTGGCCGACGTCGTGGCGTCCTATATCAATATGCGCCTCGACCTCAAGCAGTCGCTCCTCGAGTTAGGCAAGGCCGACGAACGGATAGAAAAACTGATCGAACTCATCAACGGCGAGATCGACATCATGTATATAGAGAAGAAGATACAGGGTAAAGTCCGCAAGCAGATGGAAAAGACACAGAAGGAATACTACCTTAACGAACAGATGAAGGTAATCAAGAAAGAGCTTGGCCAGAACGATGAAACGGCGGACGAGATAGAGGAATTCACCAAATCGATTGAAGAAGCGCGGATGAGCAAGGAGGCAAAGGCCAAGGCGATCAAGGAGGTCAAGCGCCTCGAGAAGATGCCGCCGCTTTCGGCCGAATCAGCGGTGGTTCGCACCTATATCGAATGGTTGCGCGACGTACCCTGGCACAAGAAGACCGTGGACAACCGTGATATCGATCATGCCATGGACGTGCTGAACGAGGACCATTACGGCCTCGATGAGGTCAAGGAGCGCATAATCGAGTTTATCGCCGTGCGGCACCTTTCGAAAAAGCTTAAAGGGCCCATCCTCTGTTTCGTAGGGCCTCCGGGCGTCGGCAAAACCTCGCTCGGCCGTTCGGTGGCACGGGCGCTGGGAAGAAAATTCGTACGGATGTCCCTCGGCGGCGTCCGTGATGAGGCCGAAATACGAGGACACCGGCGCACCTATGTCGGCGCGCTTCCGGGGCGGATCATCCAGATGATGAAAAAGGCCGGCACCGTCAACCCTGTTTTTCTCCTGGACGAGATCGACAAGATGTCGATGGATTTCCGCGGCGACCCGTCTTCGGCTCTGCTCGAGGTGCTGGACCCGGAACAGAACAACACTTTCGTCGACCACTACATGGAGGTGTCGTACGACCTTTCCGACGTGCTGTTCATAACCACGGCCAACGTGCAGCACCGCATACCGCTGCCGCTCATGGACCGCATGGAAATCATCGAAATCACCAGTTACACCGAGCCGGAAAAGCTCAATATCGCGCTCAAATTCCTGCTTCCCAAGCAGATAATCGAGAACGGACTGCGTCCCGAAAACATCGAATACTCGGAAGATGTTATGCTTTTCACCATACGACATTACACGCGCGAGTCGGGAGTCCGAAGCCTGGAGCGTGTGCTGGCCAAGGTGTGCCGTAAGGTCGCCCGGGACGTTGTACGCTTCGGCAAGGAATACAGGAAGGTCCTGGACGATGCGTCCATAGTCATGTATCTCGGCGCAAAGAAGTTCAGGTATGGCAAAAAGGAGCTCAAGAACGAGGTTGGCCTGGCAAACGGTCTTGCCTGGACGGAAGTTGGCGGCGATATTCTTCAAGTTGAGGCGTCGCTGATCAAAGGCAAGGGGACGCTGATGCTTACCGGCCAGCTCGGGGACGTGATGCAGGAGTCCGCGCGGGCGGCGTTCACCTATGTCAAGGCAAATCAGCAGTTTTTTATGATCAAAGAAGAGACAATCAAGCGTAACGACATACATCTTCATGTGCCCGAGGGCGCCATTCCGAAGGACGGTCCTTCGGCGGGTATAACCATGGCGGTCGTTATGGCGTCGCTTCTATCGAATATTCCGGTGCGCTGCGACGTCGCGATGACGGGGGAGATCACCCTCCGTGGAAAGGTGCTCCAGATCGGCGGTCTGAAGGAAAAGATACTTGCCGCCCATCGAGCCGACATCAAGCATGTCGTAATCCCCAAGGAAAACGAGAAGGATCTGGAAAAGATACCCGAATATGTCCGTAATCTCATGGTCTTTCATCCCGTGAGCAGCATGGAGGAGGTTCTCTTTCTGGCACTCGAAAACCCGGCTGATTTTTTTAAAAACCCGGAAACCACAAAGATGCTTTACGATAAATGGAAAGAGACCATGGACGAGAAGAAGGTCGAGGTGGTCGAAGAGGCGAACTGGAACCGGGAGGGAACCGTACAGGCATGAGTCAGCGTGGACCGGTCTTGATTTAAGGACAGAGGGCGCCCGGCATGCCGTGCGCCCTTGGTGCGTTCAGGGCTTTTCGAAATGGATGAGTATTTTGTTGGAGGTCTCTTTGTAAGGCTCTTTGCGCGAATTGGAATAGAGGTTTTTTACCACGAAACCGTTTCCGGTAATAAAGGCGGAGATTTCGTCGATGGTGAAGGCCCTCATCACATGCCGGTCTCGAAGTGTTTCCTCGGCCCCTCCGCGTGTAATTGAGTAGTTATAATTGACGTCGACGACGGTCCTGCCGCGAGTGCCGTGAATTACGAATCCCCGTTGGCGCTCTATCGTGGCCCCTCCGTATGATGTTTTGGAGACGAGGTCCATGTCCTTTTTTTCTATCCTGCGCACCGGGACAGCGTTCCATATCTCGAAAAGTCCGATGCCGCCGGGAACGAGCGCCCTCCAAGTGTTCCAGAAGACCCTGTCCACATCGCCATCCTCGATCATGTAATTAAACGAACCAAAAAGTGAAACCGACATGCTGAAGGTCTCGAAATAATCGAAACGGAGCATGTTCATTTCAGAGAACTCTATTCCGGAAGGGAAACGAAGACGCGCTATCTTAAGCATTTCCGGGCTGGAGTCTATGCCCGTACAGCGGATTCCGCGCTTACTCAGAAGCGAGAGATGCTCGCCCGTTCCGCAACCCAGGTCGAGAAGCGACGGATCGGTTCTGCCGGCAAGCAGCTCGGAGATGATTTCGACATCGTCTGAGATGTCCCTGTGGTTGCTCTCTATGGCGAAGTAATATTCAGCGAGTTGACGGTAGAGCTTCATCGCCGTTTTTCAGAAAAGCATGGTCGGGAATTTCCGGCCGAGGTAATCCAGAAGTAGTTTTTCAATCTCCTCGGTAACGTCGAGCTTCATCATTTCCTCTACCACGTCTTCGCATTCATTTATGTTTACAGACCGGATAATGCGCTTGGTCTGGTACATGAATGCGGTTCCCATTGAAAAATTCCTGAAGCCCAGCCCGAGGAGCGGGACGGTATAACGGGGCTCGCCGGCCATCTCACCGCAGATTGAAAGGGGTATTTCGTATTTTGCCGAAACGTCGACAATATGCTTGAGCAGGCGCAATACGGACAGGTTGAGGGGATTGTACAGGTAGGCAATTTTTTCGGATAGCCTGTCGACGGCGATGGTGTACTGGACCAGGTCGTTGGTGCCGACCGAGAAAAAATCGGAATGTGCGGCAAGCCGGTCGGCATTGATCGCGGCCGAAGGCACTTCTATCATAATGCCTATTGGCATATCAGCATCGAATTCCTTTTTCTCTTTTCGCAAATCGTCCATTGTCTCGTACAGTATATTTCGGGACTTGATGATCTCCTCAACGGTGGAAATCATGGGGAACATGAGCCGGGTGTTTCCGTAGACGCTGGCCCGGAGGATTGCGCGGAGCTGAGTGCGGAAGAGCGACTCGTTTTCAAGGCTGAAGCGTATGGCGCGGCATCCGAGGAAGGGATTGCGCTCCCTGACGGTCTTGTTATAGGCGTAGATCTTGTCTCCTCCCACGTCCAGTGTTCGTATGGTTACCGGCATGGGACTGAAAAATTCCAGAACCTTCTTATAAGCGACGTACTGTTTGTCCTCATCGGGAAGCGCCCTGTCAAGGAAGAGAAACTCGGAGCGGTACAGGCCGATACCCTGCGCCCCGTGTTCCTTCATCATCTTCATCTCTTCCGGTATCTCGATGTTGCCGTAGATATGGCAGACTTCGTTGTCAAGCGTTGCGGCCGGCAGGTGGGTGAGCTTTGCCAGTTCTGCGTCGAGGAGGAGGAGGTCTTCCTGGTATCTTGTGTATTCATCGATCTGTACGTCGGTGGGTTCGATTATGATCTTGCCGTGCAGGGCGTCGACGATCACCATCTGCCCGTCCTTGACCATGGAGGTGCCGTTGATGGTGCCGACTATTGCAGGTATTTCGAGCGCCCGCGCCATGATGGCGGTGTGCGAGGTGCGGCCACCGGTATCGGTGACGAATGCGAGCACGTACTTCTTGTTCATCATGGCCGTATCAGAAGGTGTAAGGTCGGCCGAGAATAGAATGACCTCCTTGTCGAGGCTGGGCAGCGACGGCGCGCTGGTCTTCTGAAGATTGTTGATGAGGCGCTTGTGGATGTCCGAAATGTCGACGATGCGCTCCCTAAGGTAAACATCCTCGATTGAAGACAGGCTCTGGATGAGCTCCATAGAAATATCGTTGATAACCCATTCAACATTGCGGCGGTTTTCGCGGATATTGCGTACCACCTTTTCCGCTATCATGGGGTCCTCGAGCACCATCAGGTGGCTCGAGAAAATGTCGGCCATGTCGCGTGAGAGGCTCCTGGAAATCTGTTCCTGTATGGCTTTGATGTCGGCCTTGGTTTTTTCGAGCGTCTGTCGGTACCTGTCCAGCTCGTGATCGACCTGGTCGGGTTCAACGGTGTATTTGGGTATTATGAGATTGGTTCCGTGATAAACATAGGCTTTGCCGATCTTTATTCCCGGGGAGGCTATGATGCCGGTGATGATCTGTTGCATTACTGGACTCTATATTCGAGAGAATGGCGGCAGCGAATATTATTTACCTCAATTACGAAGCGTTGCGGGAAGTCCTCGAAACATTCGAAGAATACCGCGTATCCCGGCGCTTTGCGCGCGGCTGTTTTTCTGCTATTAGCGATAAAGTACAGCTTATGTCAAGAGTAAAATAACGCGTCCAGGCGATGCTTCGCCGTCGGAGGAACCCCATACCTGCCATCAAGGCGGATTAGTCGCGGTTTCCATCATCGTTTTATTATTGATACGCGCAACCTGTATGTTTACATTATACCTGTTGTCCGGGGGTACATTATGGCGGCGTTCATATGAGGATCCGGCAGACCGCCGTGGGTGCGGAATAAACGGGGAGATATACGGCCAGGGCCAAAAGGCGCAAAGGTCATTGTATATTAAACGACGGCTGGACGAAATAATGCGATTAAAACAAAAGAAACGAAAACTGCGCGGTTCATGTCTGCTGGCGCTTTCTGTCTGCATATGCTTCGTCTGCAGCGCGGGAAAGGAGGCTTCGTTGGAGAATCTCAGGGACAATATGGTGAAAAAACAGATAGAGTCGCGCGGGGTGACTGACAAGCGCGTTCTCGCGGCCATGCGCTCGGTGGAGCGCCACCGTTTTGTGCCCGAACAGCAGATCGGCGCCGCGTACGAGGACCATCCCCTTCCCATAGGTTACGGACAGACCATTTCCCAGCCGTATATCGTCGCATTGATGAGCGAGCTGTGCCACCTCGGCGGAAACGAAAAGGTGCTTGAGATTGGAACCGGGTCGGGTTACCAGGCCGCGGTACTGTCGCTTCTCGCTAAGGAGGTATACACCATAGAAATTGTCGAGCCGCTCGG
>JALOTJ010000081.1 GCA_025457965.1 Spirochaetota bacterium
GAAGTCCTCTATCCGAAAATGAATGGCACCGGACAGCTTATTCCACGACGCAAGCTTATAAGACGGATAAATGTAAAAGCCGTAGCTGTTTTCAAAGTGCTTCGAAGGGTCCCATAAAAGAGACGTGTGTTCGAAATCGTTCCAGTATTTAAGCAGGTTCATCTGGCCGACATAAAACACGTTCGCCTTCACCGTAAGGTCTCCAAATTCAGCGTTTACATAGGGTGCCACATCATACCGGTAGTCTTCCGGCCAGTCCCACGCACGCTGCCGGAAAATGTTGCCATTGCTCGGACTAGATTTCCATTGGCCGAGAGCTTCATCATAATTATTCAGGGCATTAGGGTAGAACCCCAGGAAAAGCTGATCGTTCCTGTAATATCCCGCGGAAACCCCTATCTCCAGGTCATCGGTGAAATTATAACCGGCTTTTCCCGAGAGGTAATACTTCCTGTACTCTGTATGCTTCCATTTACCGTCGTCATCGATATAATTTCTCAATGACGCATTGGCGGCGTAAATACCGGCATAGGTCAGCCCATAAACATCATAGGCCGTGAGTTTTTTGAACCATTTCTCCCTTTCCTTGGAATCCAGCTTTTCAGATACCTTATAGCCGTCAGAGTTCATCAAAGAGGCGGTTATCCAGTAATAGAAGTTGCCGATAGGGGCTCCCTGGGCTACGTTAATGGAATAGTTCTGGTACTGACCGTATTCTGCTTTTATCTCAGCAAAGAGTTCTTCAGGCTTTTTGGTGATTACGTTTATGGTGCCGAAGGTACCGCGCGCTCCATAGAGAGCTGAAGAAACACCCCGGTTGATGACGATTTTTGACGCGTTCATTACGGGTATTCGTGAAATATCGCCGCCGCCGCCGTCGTAAATTTCCTCGAAGGGAAGACCATCGACGAGGATCGCCATTTTGTCCTGCCTGAATCCACGCATGGTAAAACCCATCTGTCCTTTCTGGCCCTGCGATACATTCAACCCCGGCACTGATCTGAGTGATTCATCCAAAGTTTTCTCGGACCGGGCGGCAATATCCTTCTCTGTTATCTCCGTCGTCGTCGACGCATCCTCTATGTTCGCGATGGCGCGGTCTTTCACCACGATCTCGCCCATCTCGAATGCCTTTGTTGCGGCTTTTCCTTCCTTTTTATCCGCTTTATCCGCGTCCTTTTCCTTCACCGCGGCGACGTCCGCGTCGGCGATCGCGTCCTGTGCGAAGAGCGGCCCGGCGGCGAACGCCAGCGCCACGACAAACAGCCAGATGTAGAATTTTTTCACGGTTTTCTCCATTCACATGTATGATAACACAGGCCCGTAAATCCCTCTCCCGGTTGGAAAGGGCGGCCAGGGAGGTAAAATGAGCGGTTTTACCGGGGAATCGCCCGCATGCCAGGAGCCGCATCACGCGCGCGAATCAAAAATCCTGTGCCATACCCTTTCCAACACGGGAGGCCGCTCCGTTTCCGGTCCGGCCCTGTCGCCCCCGTCTCCATGGCCAGAGGCTTTAGGAAATGAGGGTCGGGATCACGATGCTCGTATCCTCTGAAACATGTGTAAAAAGTCAATCAAAATTGTAATAATTTATTATATATTGTAAGTATATTCATATTATAAAAAATCAAAATAGTGATTATTACCATTATATACCAATAATCCATGTTGATCTGTGCGTAGTGTTTTAATTATCACCATATTTTATGAAATAAATCATGGAGAAGGGAATCAAACGATGGTGGTTGCCGAGCGAGGTCTTCCAGAAGCACCATGTATTTTTACGGCGTCGAATACACGATCTTCCCGGAGTCGTTGAAGTCGTAGTTCCCCAGCGCGGCGACCTTTGCGCGGAAGTCGGGCGAGGTGAGCGCGCCGATGAAGGCCTGCACCCCTTTCTCAAAGAAGGTCTCCTTGGTGAGCACCATGTCGAAGCTCTCGCGCACGATTGAAGTGAAGGGAAGGGCCAGCAGGCGCGACACCGCGACGGTGGCGATGCCCGCGTCGGCCTGTCCGGCGAGTATTGCCAGCCCCGCCTCGAAATGCGTGTAAACCTCGTTTTCGTAGCCGGGGATGGCCGACGGGTCGATTCCGTTTTTCTGCAGATGATAATCCAGCATAAGCCTCGTCCCCGAGCCCTTCTGGCGGTTGACGAAGCGCACGCGCCCCCCGGCTAGATCGGCGAACGCCCGCACGGGCCGTTCGAGCGACGGTGCCGAGAGAAATCCCAGCTCGCGATAGAACAGGTGCACCACGGCCACGCCGCGCGATCCGAGATACCGCGCGAGATACGGGATGTTGTACTCGCCGCTCTCGGGATCGAAGAGGTGGCACCAGGCGATATCGGTCGCGCCCTCGGCCAGCAGTCGCAGGCCTTCGCTCGAGCCGGTCGACGAGGAGAAGATGTTGAAGCCGTCGCCCTCGTGCTTCATGGTGCCCAGAAGGATGTCGAGTACCGGGTCGTTGCTTCCTGCCGCCAGCAGCGCGTCATCCGTCACGGCGCGCACGCGGTGCTCGTCCTTCACGCCCTCAAGCGCGTGCGAGCGAATCCACTGGTCGATGAGCTGCCGGGGAAACACCCACTTGCCGGTGACGCGCGTGCAGGGGATCCTGCCGTCCTTGATGAGCGCGTACACCTGCTTCTCGTGGATGCCAAGGTACTCGGCCACCTGCTTGGTGTTCATCATCTCGCCCGGCATGTGCCCCTGTCGCTCCGCCTTCATCCTTTGACGCGCTCCCGGTACCGCTCGAGCTCGCGCGTGGCCGTTTCGAGCTCGGCCGTGAGCGAGGCGATGCGCTCCTCGAGCTCGCGGTTGAGGCGCTGTATCTCCTCGCGCGCCCGCCGGTGTTCGGTGACGTCCACCAGGCTCAGGATGAGCCCGCCCACGCGGCCGTCGGCCTCGCGCACCGGCAGGAGGCTCCAGTCGCAGTAGATCATGCCCTCGCCCGGGCGAGGCGAATACTCGATCGGGTCCATAAAGGCGTAATGGGGCCGCGCCGTCTCGACGACGCCGCGAAAGGTCTCCCTGTGCGAAGGATTCATGAACACCTCGAAGTGGCTGCGGCCCGTGTAGAACTCCGGTTCGCGGCCGTTGAGCCAGGCGTAGGCGTAGTTGACGCGTATGTAATTGAAGTCCGTGTCCATATAGGCGATCATCAGGTTGATGTTGGAGAACATCCTCTCTAAAAGCTCGTTGTTGCGCCTGAGGTCCTCCTCCACGCGTTTCTTTTCGGTGACGTCCTCCGTTGAGGCCAGCAGGCGCGCCGGCAGCCCGTCCGCGTCGCGGTTGAACACCACGTGGCGGCTGCGCAGCCAGCGCCACTCGCCGCTGGCGTGGCGCGCGCGGTACTCGATCTCGGCGATTTCGCTGTCGCCGATCGAGGCCGTCTTTTTCAAATACTCTATCATGTTCGGCGAGTCTTCCGGGTGCACCACGATGCCCGCCATGCCGGGCCCCTCGTCGCGGATGCGCTCAGGGGTGTAGCCCAGGATCTTCGCCACCTGGTCGTTCGAGTAGAGGGTGCGCCGCTTCTTGAGGTCATAGACGTGCAGGATGCTCGGCGTGGTGTCGGCAATGCGGCGGATAAAATTGCGCGTTACCCGGAGCTCCTTCTCGTGGTGCTCGAGCTCCTCCTCGACCGAGGCCAGGTCGCTCAGGTCGGTGATCACCATGCAGGCGTGCGTCGCTCCGGCGAGTTTCAGGGGGAAGATTGATACGTATGTCGGGATGGTGCGCCCGTCCGCGGCCCGGATATCCAGTTCGGTCCTGCCCGCGCGGCCGTCCAGCCCCCCGTAGAAAAAATCCAGGAAGCCGTCCATCTCGTCCTGGCCGATGAAATCGTAAAAGCTCGCGCCCGCCGCCAGTCCGGTCGAAACGCCCGAAAGGCGAAGGAAGCCCTCGTTGCAGGTGCGAATGGTGCCCGCCGCGTCGAGCACGACGGCTCCCTCGTTCATCGAATCGACGATCGCGCGGCACACCCGGCCGGCCTCCGCGGGAGCGAAGGAAAGGGGAGTGATCGCGGCAGGCGGGGCATTCCCCACCGTTCGTGCGCCCTCGGCGCGGCGCCCGGCCCTCTTTCCGTTTTCGGGCCCGGAGCGTCCGCTCGTTGTCTGCTTTCTACCCATGCCGGAGTAATTACACCCGCGGCGGCGGGACCTGTCAATAGAAAATACCGATACCCGCCGCGCCAGCTCCCGGCTCAGCGGCCGGAGAGACTCTTTACGAAGAGCATCCCCCGCGCGTGCGGGGCGTCCGGCCAGAGCCCGGGAGAGAGTATGCGCTCCAGGGCATAACCGTGCTTCCGGTAAAACGGCAGCGCCTTGATGTTTAGCTCCGACGTGGACAGGTGTATGCCGGCGACGCCGGCGGCGCGAACGCGCGCCTCGAAGAGATCGATGAGGACCGAGCCGGCCCCGCCCCGCTGGTGTCCTGCAAGCAGGTTGATATGAAGGTGCGCGGGGTGCCGCTCGAACACGTCGTCCATGGCGCCATGCGCGGCGCTCACCCGGCTGAAGTGCGACAGTGTACGAAAGGACTCCGGGTAGCGCCACCAGCTGACGGCCAGCGCCCGCAGGAGGATCCGCGGGAGCATGCGCCGCCTGAAGCGGCGCGCCTGCGCGCGCGAGTCGGTCGTTCCCAGGATATAGCCCGCGACCCGGCCGTTTTCATCGACGGCGACGAAGGCATTTTCCGGTTCGTAGAGCGGATAGTAGAGCGCGAAGAGGAGCGCGAAGAGCCGGCGGTCGTCGAAGCGGCCGCTGCCTTCGAGGTCCTCGCCGTGATAGCCGGTGCGATAGCACACGTCCGCGATGCCGCCGGCGTCATCGCGCTCGGCCGCGCGGAAGCGCAGCGGTCCGGAATGGCAATTCATATCGATGCGCCCTTCATGATTTCACCGGGACCGGGGGAAAGGGACGAAACCGGGGGCCCCTGCCGGATATTCAGCGGGATCAGTTGTAGGTGGCCGAGAACACGAACCCCGCTACCGTATTATGCACGTCGTAGCGCCCGACGAACGGTTCTGACTCGCGCGCGTTCATCCTGCTGGCGTAGGCGAAAACGGCGACGCCCAGGCCCCAGTTGTCGGAGATCCACCACTCCTTGCCTATCGAAACGTATACTCCCGCCCCGGGGTCCGTGCTTCCCTTCCTGTCATCGATCTCGAGTCGGTCCCTGCTTAGCGTCACGGAGGCGGCGATATAGATGTTCACCGGCATGAAGTAATAACACGCGCCCAGCCCCAGGTCCGACATGGTGAGCGTGATGTCGCTCTGCGACGTGGTCGTGATGTAGCCCTCCTCGCCCTTTATGGTCGGATCGGTCAGGCTGAAGGCCCCCATCTCGCCGTAGACGATGAGGTTCTCGAACACCGAGCCGCCCAGCTGGAACCTGAAAACGCCCGCGGTGCCGCTCATCGTGATGTCGCGCCCGCCGACGTCCTTTTCCACCATGCGCCCCAGCCCGAACCCGGTCTGGAAGCGCAGGAACAGCCCGTCGTGGCTGAAGGCGCCCTCGGGCGGGCCCGCCTCTTCCGGCTGTGCGTGGAGCGTTCCGGCGATCGCGAGTGAAAGGAGCGCCGAGAAGGCTATGGCGAACGCGTTGTATCTCATGGCGCAAGCATAGTCAGCGCCCGGGGAAAAACAAGCACAAAACAGGTGACCGTGCCGGCTCCCCGCGGATAACGCTACCGGCAGCAGTTCTCGCCTGCCCGGCCGCATTCGAGACCGCGCTCGACCTGTATGGCCGTATGGGTGATGCCGAACTCCCGCTCCAGCATGGCGTTCGCACCGGCGATCACCGTGTCGGTATCGCCGGACTCGTCGGGCAGGGTGCGGACATGGCACGAGAGAAAGACCTCGGAAGAGCTGATCGACCATATGTGCAGCCCGTGGACACCGTCAACACCCGGAAGGGCGAGCAGCCCGCGGTATACGGCATCGGTATCCACACCCGACGGCGCCCCCTGCATAAATATGCGCAGGGACTCCCGCACGATGTCCATGGAGCTCCAGACTATCATGACCGCTATCACCAGGCTCACCGCCAGATCGAGCAGGACGAGGTCGGTGAACACCAGCGCCACTCCCACGCCGATGACGGCGACCGACGAGATCGCGTCGTAGACCAGGTGCAGGAAGGCCGCCCGCATGTTGAGGTTGTCCTTTCGGCTGCGGTTGAGCACGAGTATGGAAAACACGTTCCCGGCAAGGCCGATCAGCGCGACGGGCAGCATGATATAAGGGTTCACCGGTACCGGGTTCATGTACCGCTCGACCCCCTCGTAGACGATGTACAGGCCGATCGCCACGAGGGCGAGCGCGTTTACGAGCGCCACGAGCACCTCGAAGCGCTTGAGGCCGAAGGTAAAGCGCCGGCTGGGTCCTCCCCTTGAAACGCGCTCGCCCGCGTAGCCGAGCGCGAGCGCGAGCACGTCGGCCAGGTTGTGTCCCGCGTCCGAGATAAGCGCGAGGCTTCCCGAAACCACTCCGCCGATGTATTCCGCAACGGTGATGACCGCATTGAACGCTATCACCGGAAGAAGCCTGCTCCCCCCGGTCCCCTCGCGGCATTCGCCGGCATGATCGTGATGATGGTGATGCACGCTCCCGCCCCTCCTGTCGGATCCGCCCGTCTCTCAAGTATAGCGCGCGTACTCAGCGTTTTCCGGTCAGCAGATCATAAAGCCTTCCCAGCGAACAGACGTAACCGAACTCGTTGTCGTACCAGAAGTTGAGATCGACCATGGTGTAGTAGTTGTCGCCGCGCTTCGAGGTGCGACGGTGCGTGAACTTCGAGTCGTAGATCGTCGAGTGGGTGCTCCCGACGATGTCCGAGCTTACCAGCTGTTCGTCGGAAAAGAGCATGATGTCCGGATTCTTGCGCGCGTACTCCCTGAACATGCCGTGGATGTGCCCGTTGTCGTAGTCGCCCAGGAGCGACACGTCAAGGATCACGATCGAACCGGTCATCGTGGGCACCCGCATCGACGAGGCCTGCGAGCCGATGCCGAGCTCGCGTATGTCGGGGATCACCTCGATCACCGCGTTCGCCGCACCGGTGGAGGTCGGTATAAGGTTGTTCAGCGTGGAGCGCTTCTTGCGGGTGTCCTTTTCCCCGTCCCTGGGAAGGACGTCGAGTACGCTCTGCGAGTTCGTCGCCGCATGCACCGTGGTGAGCGAGTAGGAGATGAAGCGCTCGCCGAAATGGTCCACCAGCGCCTTGATCGGCGGGGCGCAGCAGTTTGTCGTGCACGAGGCGTTCGAGATCACGTTGTGCCTTGAGGCGTCGTAGGCCGAAAAATTGACCCCTCCCACCAGCGTCACCGCGTCGCCGGGCACGGGCGTTCCCTTTTTCTTTATTTTAAACGGGGCGCTCAGCACCACCTTCTTCGCGTGGTTGAGGTGCCCGCGGAGCGCGTTATCGTCGTTCACGGTGGGATCGGCGTACTTCCCGGTCGTATCGAACACCACCTCGACGCCGTTCTCCGACCATGGCACGCCGCCCGGAGTACGGTGCGCGGCGTCGGAGAGCCACACGATCCTCACGCCGTTAAGATACAACTCGCCGTTTTTCACCTCGACGGCGCGCTTTCCGAGGAATCCCCCGACGAAGCGCGAATAGGAACCGTAGGTGGAATCATATCCCAGGTAGGTCGCCAGGTCCTCGACGCCCTCGCCGGTCTTCCTGCCCGTCGCGATCACGATCGCCCCGTGCTCCTTCCGCGCCGAGAGAAGCCACACCAGAAGCTTGCCGATACGCCCGATCCCGAAAACGCCCACCGGCGCCTTCGGCGACAGTATACCGCTCATACAGAACCTCCGTAGACCACAGCTCTTTTATACTACGAAAAACCGCCGCACGATCCGCAACGCGTTAATCCCCCGGTCTTCCCGGAGGGGTCTCGGCGCTTCGCGATTGCGCGTCGATCCGGTTTCCCGTCAGCCGCATGCCGCGGGGAAACGACAGGGGGCTTCTCGCTGCCCGCGGTCCTTTTTACAACCTTTTTTTGACCGTCGCGTGGAAGCCGGCATACACGTGCCCGGTCGATCCGTCGATGGTCAGAAAATCGCCCTCGGCGATCACGAAACGGCCCCTGCCCTGCGCCTCCAGGTTCACCACCGCCCGGTTGGCGCCCTCGTCGATCTTCATGACGGAGAAGTCGCTCACGCCGGACTTTTCGAGCCGGCGCATCTGCAGCACGGCGTGCGAGGTCATGCCGCCCACGCAGGTAAGAATCCCCTCCGACTTCTTTATGCCGATTACGTCCTCCGGGTTCGTCTCGGGCCTCACCAGTATGATCTTGTCGCCGTGGTGGCGCTTGCGCACGATGTCGATCCGGTCGATGTCGAACACCGCGCGCCCGCAGACCGCGCCGCCCGACGCGGCGAGCCCCTTGCCCAGCAGGCATTCCGATAGTTCGAGCGGCCCCTCCTCGAGCTCGTCGGTCTCGAAGAGGTGGTTGGTGATGCCGCGTATCTGGAGGATGTAGAGCGTGTCGTTCTCGAGCGTGAACTCGATCTCGACCTCGTTGCCCCAGCGCTCGCGGATGCGCTTCACGGCGTCGTATACCTTGCGGTACTGCTCGGGATAGCTGCGCTCCATGGATGAGAAGGGGCTGGATGCCGTGTAGGTCGAGCGCTGCTCCTCGCTGATCGGGAACACGCGCGCCACGCCGCTGACGATGTCGTGCCCCTGCGCGCGGGTCTTGTACTCGCCGAAAAGGCCGATGTTCTCGTAGCCCAGGTAATGGCTGTGCACGACGCCCGTAATGGAATCGGGCGAGTTGTTTCCGAAGACCATCCTCTGCACGATGACCGCCGTGCCCCATTCGTCGGACATGTTGACGAACTGCCGGTAGTTGCGCGCCACCGGCGAGTTCCATGACTGGTACACCGCGACGATCGCGTGATAGAGCTGTTCGTAGTGGTCCTTCGGCACCGAGAAGCCCGCGCGGTTGATCGCGTAGCGGTACTTCTTGGTGAGTATCTCCATCTGCCTGCCGGTGAGCTTTTCCTTGAGGTCTACCGCCGCCTCCTCCTTGGCCTGCGTCATCAGCCGCTCGTAGAGCGCGCGGTCCATGCCGTAATACGAGAGGGCGAAATCGTGGATGAGCCTGCGGTAGCAGTCGTAGGCGAACCAGGGGTCCTGCCGCGCGTAATAATCGATGACGTCCTGGGTGATCCCGACGTTCGTTATGGTGTCCATCACGCCGGGCATCGAGAACACACCTCCGCTTCGCACCGACAGCAGCACGGGGTTGGCGGGATTGCCGAAGCGCCCGTCGGTGAGCCGGTCGACGTACTGCCTGAGCGAGAAGATGATCTTCCGCTGGAAGCGCGGGTTGCGCACGTCACCCTCGCGCAGGCGCTTGTAGAGCTCGGCCGAGATCACTATGCCCTCGGGCACGCTTATGCCGTCCATGTTCGCGGCGATCACCAGACCCTGCGCCTTGCCCCCCGCCAGCCACAGCGGCACGAAGAGCCCGGAATCGGAATGCCGTCCCGGATGCTTTCCGATCGCGAAGAAGATATCCCCCTTGGCGCGCCGTACGTCGCACGCGTTGAGGCACACCGAATCGTCCCCCCGCTCCAGGGCCAGGTCCATGCGCTCCCGCAGGCGGATAAGCATGTTGTCGAAAAGCTGGAGCAGCGGCGAGAGCATGATCTGGCTGCGCAGAAAACGGTCGGCAATGACGTCGGCGCTGCCGCGGCTTTCGCTGGGGAGGTAGTCCTCCACGATGCGGCCGGCGCCGATATTGTTGATGATGGCGGTGCAGACGTACTTGTACATCTCGTTGAAGTGGTCCGACACCTCGCCGTGGATGGTGAAGAGGCTCGTAACGACGTCCCTGAACTGGGACATTCTGAGGCCCGGCGTGTCCATGAGGCTCAGCACCGAGCGCATCTCGTGGTTGGAGAGGCCGTCTATCTCGAAGGTCCTGCCGAAAAGGCGCATAACGCGCCGGGTCTCCTCGAAGTCGAGCGCGCGGCCCGAGAAGGCGCTGCACCCCTCGACCAGCGCCTCGAAGAACCGCTCCCGGATAAGATTACAGTGGAAGAACACCTTGAGCGTATCGAACTTCTTTTCCTTGTACGAGCCGTACATGGAAGGGATGCCGAAGGCGATGTGCCGCTTGAACTCGATGGTGTCCAGCGGCTCGAACACCTCGCCCGAGAGCAGAATGTCGCGCTTCAGCGAGTATTGCAGATCGAGGAGCGCCCCGAGCGCGGCGTACGCGTCGTCCCCGCGCAGCATATCGAACAGGTCCCCGGGCGGGGCGAAGAGCCCCTCGCGCGCGTAGGCCTCGAGCTTCTCGATGTCGCGCACTTCCGAGAAGTTGTACTTGTCGAAGATCATCCGGTAGACGTGCAGGAAGGTGATGAACTTCTCGATATTGACCCTTGAGATGTCGAGGAAACGCACGTTCTCGAACATCTTCCGGAACTCCTCGTCGGATATGTCGTAGAGGAACTTCCATATCTTCGTCTTGGAGGTGTCGATGTCGAACATGTTCTTGATGAAGTGCAGCATCTTGGTCATCTCGGCGGGAAAGCGCGTATCGAAATACTCCTCGAAACAGCCCAGGGCGTCCGCCCTCTGCGCGTCGGATACGTTGGGCATCTCGGCGGACGCCGCGAAATCCAGGAAGGGCTTTTTCCCCACGGCGCCCAGGAAGTCCCAGAAGTGCCCGTCGGTAACGCCGCTGAAATGCCGCCGGGCGGCCTCGTAGAGCGCCTGCGCCGCCGGCTCGGCGTCGAGATTGATGAGGCGGAAAACGCGCGGAAGGTCGTCGTATACCTCCGCGGGGACCAGCCCCTCGAGCAGGCGCTGTTCGCCGGTCATCCAGAATTCCATAATTCGCTGGATGAGGAACACCGTGCGGCTCGACGACTCCACGTGCACCTGCTTTCGCAGGAAGTGCACCAGGTCGTTCATCCGGTGGTTGGTGTCGATCTTTTCGGTGAAGGCGCGTATGTCGCCGGTCGCCCCGATATCGTGGTAAAAAGCGGGAAAGACCGCGGCGAGCGAGGTGATGAGATGGAATACGTCCCTGTAATCGCTGTTTAAAAGCTGCGAGATGTCGCGCTGGAAGACGTCGGTGTCCTTCAGGAACACGCCGCCGAGCTTCAGGTTCACGATGAGCCCGGCGGCGAGCTTCTTCATGACCGGCGGGTCGATCTCGATGAGCCTCATCCAGGTGCGGATGTTCTCGAGGTGGCTGGAGTTGACGATGACCGACCAGTCCGACGCGATGCCGGAGAATTCGGGGAAGCGGAAGCGCGACTGGATGAGGATGTCCACGAAATGGTCAATGAGCGAGACCCTCCCGGACTCGATGACCGTCTTGCCGATGGTAAAGATGGTGGCGAAGGCCGAGTAATAGTTGCCGTCCGATTCGACCTCGCGCAGGAGGAGCGGCATCACCATGTCGACGACGTTTTTAAGGAGTGAGCCCCGGCCCGAGCCGTCCAGCGCTCCGCAGACGGAGGCGACGCTTCGCGAGATGAAAAGCTGGAGCTCGCGGTCGTCGCCCTCCTGCGCTCTGCGGATCAGGAAGCCGAGTACCGCGAGAACCCCCTCCTCGCTCGAAACAGTCCCCCGTTCCACAAGGCTCCTGCCGAGCATGCAGATGCGCTCCCACGCGCGAGTGTTGCGGGAGAAATCGGCCACGACGGCGATCCGCGCGAATCGTTCGGCCGCGCCGTCCGTACCGGGGCGGGCAAGCAAAAGCACCTCCTCCCGCTTCCTGCGCCGCGAAACCGATTCCAGAAGCCCGAAGAGCTCCGCGGTGCCGGCGTCATGGCCCAGTGCCGCGCGCAGGCCCTCCACCTCGCCATCGCCGGCCGAGACCGATCGCTCCGCGTGAAGGGCGAGCTGCCCCAGGAGCAGGTCGCTTACCGAATCGAGAATGTCGGCCTCCGCGCCGGAGTTCGCCGCGAGGAAGCCCCCCACCCTGCACACCCGTTCGTTGACCCCCTGGAAATAATAGCCGTCGGCGCTCTCGCGCTTCATGAGGTCCAGGTAGTCGCGCGCGAACCCGTGGAAACGGTGCGCGACCGGCACGAACTCCCCGCGGCCCTCCGCAACCGCCGTAAGAACGAACAGGTACCGGTCGAAAAAAGTCTCGCCGGCACGAAGGGTCGAGCCCTTTTTTCTCAGTGTCGCCTCGCGCAGGTAGTGGAAGAGGATCGGCAACACGGTGTCCGCGTGAGACGAAATGTCGTGGATATGGTCGAACAGGTAGGAGCGGATGCCCGCCACCACATGTTTCCAGTCGATATTGGGGTGCGACATCTCCGCGATGAGGCTTTCAACCCTCGCGCTGGCGCCGGCCCTTCCCTCGATCGGGACGAGCAGGTTTCGCAGATCATACGCGTCAAGTTCGACCATCATGCCGCCCTGTCGGCGTTTCCGCCGATCATTCATTAGTCGGTAGAACTTAGGCAAAATGCCAGACAATCGGGTCCGCCCCGGCAGTCTCACCATCGCGGCACCGGCCCTCGGTCCCGTCGACGGCGCGAGCGGGCCCTGAAATCATCGATCGCCCACTTCCCCGTACGGGCCCCGGTGTACGGCTCGTCGATTTTATACTATTATAATAAATATTTACGACATGCCGCTATTGTGTCAACGACAAGTCGCTCCGGAAAAACAAAAAAGGAGGATGGGGATCCTCCTGAAATGGGAATGGGGTATGGGAAGGCTGATTAAGGCCCTTTTACATCAGGTAATTTTCCAGGTGCGCGAACTTCTTCTTTATCTTCTTCATGGCCCTCGACTCGATCTGCCGTACGGTCTCGGCGGAGATGCCGAACTCGGCCCCCACCTCCTTCAGCGTGACCGGCCGCTCGTCGTCGAAACCGAAGCGCATCCGCAGAATCTTCTTCTCGTTTTCCATGAGCGTGGACATCGCCTCATCCAGCTCCTCGCGAAGCTCCCTGCGGGAAACGGCCTGGTCGGGCGACTGGTATTTCTCATCGCTCACGACCTCGTAGAGATTGAACTCGTCGTCGTTGAGCGGGTGCTCCAGCGATACCGTCGGCTGAAACACCTCGATGATATCGACCACCGTGTTTTCGTCGACCCCCAGGAGATCGGCGATCTCCCTGGTTGACGGCTCCTTGCCAAGATCGTTCGTCAGCGATTCCTGTGCCCGCCGGATCTTCTTGAAGAGGTCGCCCTTGCGGATCGGGATCCGGATGGCACGGCTCCGCTTGGCGATATAGCGGGTGATATAATGCTTGATCCAGTACGACGCGTAGGTCGAAAAACGACAGCCCATCCTGTAATCGAACTTCTCGGCCGCCCGCATCAGGCCGATGTTCCCCTCCTGGACCAGATCGACGAGCGAGGGTTCCATGCTGGTGTAGTTCTTCGCGATCTTGACAACCAGTCGAAGATTGGCGTTTACGAGCCGCTCCCTGGCGAGTTCGTCACCTTCGCCTTTCGAGATGGCCAGCGCTACTTCCTCTTCGGCCGTAAGGAGCTTTACCGCGTTGATCGCGTGGAAATACTGATTGATGCTGATTTCATCGTAGCCTTCGTACGCTCTCATGGAACCCTCCTTCTGTAAGGGATACTGAACATTAATAAGCAATAATCGTTCCAGAAGAGCCCGGCATTGTTCATTTAAAATAAAACGTCGAACCACGCCCCTGCCATACAAGCAAGCACCCAAAGGAGCGCAAAAGCGGCGGTTTTCCCAGTAAAAACGGCAGTACTGCAGGATTTTTGCGCAAATCGGGTGCGCCAGGACTCAATAATCATGCGCTGATGCACCGCTACGCTTTCGACCGGCTGGCCAGTACCGATAAACCGACATCAGAGCATGCATCATAAATGCAGAAAGTATGCAACTGGGTATTATTTACGCACAAATGCACCACCCATGTATAATATTTACACAGGTGGTTTTTCCAAGTCGAGCGTAGTGGGGGGATTCGAACTACTTGATGTTGTACTTCTTCTTGAATTTATCCACGCGTCCGGTGCTGTCCACGAGTTTCTGCTTCTTCGTGTAGAATGGATGGCAATTGGAACAGATCTCAACCCTGAGGTTCGGTATTGTAGACCTGGTCGTAATTTCATTCCCGCAGGCGCACTTTACAACGGTTTCTTCGTATTTAGGATGTATCCCTTTTTTCATTACTTCTACCCCTATTAAGTATTCATGGCCTTGAAGAATGCCTTATTATTCTTCGTGGCACGCATTTTTTCGGTTAGGAGCTCCATGGCTTCGACGGGGCTCATGGCCGAAATGACCTTCCTTAATATCCATATTTTATTAAGCTCGTCCCCGTCAAGCAGAAGTTCTTCTTTCCTGGTGCCGGATTTGTTCATGTCGATGGCCGGGAAAATACGTCTTTCCACAAGTTTCCTGTCCAGGTGAAGCTCGCAGTTGCCGGTTCCCTTGAATTCCTCGAAAATAACCTCGTCCATGCGGCTTCCGGTGTCTATGAGGGCGGTCGCGAGGA
>JALOTJ010000082.1 GCA_025457965.1 Spirochaetota bacterium
ACAGATTTCCACGCGGAGGTCCTTCGAGGTCGAGCGCGTCTTGATCTCGTTGCCGCACGCGCACTTGACGACGGTTTCCTTATATTCGGGATGAATGTTCGGCTTCATTTCAGTCTCCTCATCATGTATTCATCGCCTTGAAGAACGCCTTGTTGTTCTTCGTGGCCTTCATTTTCTCAACCAGAAGCTCCATCGCCTCGGTGGGGCTCATCGCCGAGATGACTTTGCGCAGTATCCATAGCTTGTTAAGCTCCTCCTCGTCAAGCAGTAATTCCTCTTTGCGCGTTCCCGATTTGTTGATGTCGATTGCCGGGAATATGCGCCGGTCTGAGAGCTTGCGGTCCAGGTGAAGCTCGGAGTTGCCCGTACCCTTGAACTCCTCGAAGATGACCTCGTCCATGCGGCTTCCGGTGTCGACGAGCGCCGTGGCCAGTATGGTGAGGCTTCCGCCCTCCTCGATGTTGCGCGCCGCGCCGAAGAAGCGCTTGGGCTTGTGCAGGGCGTTTGAGTCCACGCCGCCCGAGAGAATCTTGCCGCTGGTCGGCACCACCTGGTTGTACGCGCGCGCCAGGCGGGTAATCGAATCGAGCAGGATGACGACATCCTTCTTGTGCTCCACGAGCCGCTTGGCCTTTTCGAGCACCATCTCGGTCACCTGTACGTGCCGCGAGGCGGGCTCGTCGAAGGTGGACGATATGACCTCGCCGTTGACCGTGCGCTGCATGTCCGTGACCTCCTCGGGGCGCTCGTCTATTAGCAGCACGATGAGGAATATCTCGGGATGATTGGTGGTGATGGAGTTGGCGATCTTCTGCAGCAGCATGGTTTTACCGGTTCTCGGCGGGGCGACGATAAGCGCGCGCTGCCCCTTGCCGAAGGGCGTCATGATGTTGACGATGCGCATGTCGACATTTTCCGACGCGGTCTCCATTACGATGCGCTCCATCGGATACAGGGGCGTAAGGTTGTCGAAGAGCGTACGGCTCTGCAGGCGGTCCGGGTCCTCGAAGTTTACGGCCTCCACCCGAAGCAGCGCGTAGAACCGCTCGTTGTCCTTGGGGGGACGTATCTGGCCGGTGACCGTGTCGCCGGTGCGCAGACCGAAGAGGCGTATCTGCGACGGGGAGACATAGATGTCGTCGGGGCCCGGCAGATAGTTGTAGTTCGGGGAACGCAGGAATCCATACCCGTCGCTCAGTATCTCGAGCACGCCGCTGGAAAAGATAAGGCCGTTGCGCTCGGTCTGGGCCTTGAGCAGCTCGAAGATCATGTCCTGCTTTTTGAGGCCGGAAACGCCCTCGACGCCCATGGTGCGCGAAAGCGCCAGGAGCTCGTTGATGGTCTTGGATTTCAGATCGGAGAGGTCCAGTCTGTTTTCGGGCTGAAGATTACGCTTCGGAGGCGGCGGCGAAGCGCCTTCTGCTGCGTTTTCTCCGCCCTGCCGGATCGACGCGGAACCGTTCGTTTTCCCTTCGTCCGAGCCGGCGGAATACCTGCCCTCAGGCCTGGACGTCCCGTTTACTCGTGCCATAATTCACCTTTGCTTGTTATTAAGAGTCTCTCGTGTTCCGTCACACAGGATTGTCGATGGTAATGCCGCTCTGCAATAATGCCGTACGGCGGGAAGGCACATGAAAACAGTGCCGCACTATACTCAATTCGCTAATGGTCGAAGATTGTATTTCTTCTCAGGATGAGCTTTCGCCGGATTTGCGCTGTTTATTATTAGATATCGTACGGTAATCCGCTTCTATAAGGCATTCCGCCGGGCCAGCGGAGAGTACGAAGCCGCTCCGGTTGAAAGATCAAACGCTTATTACGCCGCAACGAGGTAAGGAGGTTGTTGTCAACTGACCGTCTTTACGTACAATATAGTTCGCCGTCGATTTTCGTCAACAAAAATATTCACTTTTTAGGCCGGCGCCCGGTCCGCCCCTTGTCGACGATCCCGAGCTTTTTCATCCGCGCCGAGAGCGTCGCGCGCGAAAGGCCCAGGTCTTCGGCCGCCTTTTTGGCGTCACCGCCGTGAGCGATGATGGCGTTAACGATGGCGGTTCGCTCGGCCGACTCGAGCGTCTGCGCCAGCGACTGTTTCTTCCCTCCGCGGGAGGCCTTTCCCCCGGCCGACGGCGCGTTGAGCTCTCTTCCGCAGTAAATGAGGTATCCGACGTTTTTGCCGCCGCTCTGGAACGGCACCTTCTCGTAGTAGATGCGCATATCCCTGTTGTAGAAATAGGGTTCATTGCTGCCGTCAGCCCGGGTATGCACCTCGTTTTTATCGGAATTGCCGAGCGACTTCTCGACGAAGGCCGTATCGACCTCGCGCTTCAGCGCCGCCTCGTACAGGTCCTCAAAATGGCTGTTGTAGAAGATGGTGCCGCCCCGCTCGTTCAGGGCGTACAGGGCCCGCGGGATGTGCTCCAGGATGAGGTAGATCATCCACTCCATCGCCTGCTTCTCGCGGTCCTCCGAGGCGTCGGCGGCGATCGACTCGGCCCCGCGCGGCGACTCGCACGCGGCAAGCAGCTGGAGGCGCGACCAGGTGCCCTGCATTTCGCCGAATAGATTGATGGTGACGAACTCGCGCATCTCGGCGACGTACGGGAGCACTTCGTCCAGCGGCATCTTCCGGGCCAGGCCGGTGATGAAGGCGTCGATGGAGCGTTTCGAGGCGCGCTCGATATCGCTGAGCTCGGCGACGACGTCGTCTTTTTTTAATATTCCGAGCAGGATGCCGCGATGGGAGACCACGGGAACGAGCGGAACGTTGTTGATGTAGAAAATCCTCACCACGTCCTCGGGCTTTTTGGCCTCGGGGTCGTAGGGATTCTCCCGGAATTCCCGGAGATCGCCCTTGCCTTCCTCCCGCTTTCCTGCCATTTATCTATATCCCCAGCACATCGAACATCGAGTAGAGCCCCGGCTTCCGGCCCGCTATGTACTCCAGGGCCCGCACCGCCCCCCGCGCCAGGTTGTCGCGGCTGGTCGCGCGATGGGTGATCTCCACGCGCTCGCCCATGCCCGCGAAGTAGACGGTGTGCTCGCCGACGATATCGCCGCCGCGCAGCACCTGCACGCCGATCTCGCCGGAGGTGCGTTCGCCGACGATGCCGATGCGGTTGTACGCCTCGGAGGCCGCGGCCAGGTGGCCCGACGAGCCCTTCACGACCTCGATGAGGCGCTTGGCCGTGCCGGACGGGGCGTCCTTCTTGAAGCGATGGTGCGCCTCGAAGACCTCCACATCGAAGTCGTCGCCGAGCACGCGCGCGGCCATTTCGGTGAGACGAAACAGGAGGTTTACCCCTACCGACATGTTCGGCGATACCAGAAGCGGAATGGAGCGGGCGGCCTCGTCGAAACGGCGGCGCTGCTCGCCGGAGAAGCCGGTGGTTCCCACCACGAACGGCTTTCCGAGCGCGACGGCCAGGGGAAGAAGCTGCATGGTGGCGGAGGGAGCGGAAAAGTCGATGATGCCGTCGACGCGCGCGGCGTCCGCTTCGTTGATCGCGGCGACCGTTACGCCGGTGATGTCACCGTGGAGGAGCGTGCCGACGTCCTTTCCGGTGCAGGGCGCCGATGGCGCATCGAAGGCGGCGGCCACCGAATGGCCGCGCTCGACGAGGACGCTCATGATGGCCGTTCCCATCCTGCCCGAAACCCCGCAGAGCCCCGCTCTCACAGCCGCACCCCGTAGTCGACAAGGGCCTGGCGCAGCTTCGCGCGGTGCTCGTCGGCGAGCCGGACCAGCGGCAGCCGGATGTCCCCGGTGCAGCGCCCCATCATCTCCATCGCCGCCTTGACGGGTATCGGATTCGTTTCGTAAAACATGGCGCGGCAGAGCGGCAGTATTTTATAGAAGAGCTTTCTCGATTCGTCGAGCTTCCCTTCATTATAAAGGGTCACGATTTTTTTCATGTCCGCGGGAAGCACGTTGGAGAGGACCGAGATGACGCCCCTGCCGCCTATGGCGAGCACGGGAAGGAGCAGGTTGTCGTCGCCCGACAAAAGCGTGAGGCGGTCGCCGCAGAGCTCGATGACGCGCATCATCTGGGCGAGGTCGCCGGTGGCCTCCTTGATGGCGACGACGTTGGGCGCGCGGTCCAGGAGCTCGAGTATGCTCTCGGGCAGAAAGTTGATGCCCGTGCGTGACGGTATGTTATAGAGGACAACCGGTATCGTGATCGATTTCGCCACGGTCTCGAAATGGGCGACGAGCCCGCGCTGAGGAGGCCTGTTGTAGTAGGGGTTCACGAGCAGCACCCCGTCCACGCCGTATTCCTGCGCCGCCTGCGAAAGGTGCACCGCCTCGCGGGTGGAGTTGGAGCCCGTTCCGGCGATCACCTTTACCCGCCTGTTGACCAGCGTCACCACGCGCTTCACGTATTCCTTGTGCTCCTCGAACGAGAGCGTGGGCGATTCGCCGGTGGTGCCGACCGGCACCACGCCGTCCACGCCGCCCTTTACCTGCGCCTCGATTATCGCCTCGAGCGCGGAATAATCTATTTTGTCGTCCCGAAACGGCGTTACCAGCGCCGTAAACACACCCTCGAACATGACCGCATCCCCTCTGTTTTATCGCATGGCGGCCGCGTCAATCATTGCCGCCGCACGTCCACCAGCTGAAAAAGCCGCTCCTCGAAATACTGTTTGTCGAACGCCTTGTCCTTGAAATCTTCGTCGAAAAGGAAGAGTATGAGCACGCGCTCCGCTTTTAAAAAATCGACCGCGACCGGGTAGGCGTACACTTTTATAAAATCGCCTCCCGTCATAACGATAAGGCTGACGACCTCGCCCTTTCTGAGCGGGGCATCCTCCCTGCCGGCGTTCTGTTTCATTACGTACCGGGCGCTTTCGTATCCCTTGAGGCCGGCGATGTGCTCGTCTTTAATGAAGGACGAGCACGAGCAGAGAAACACGAGAACGGCGACCGCCCATTTTTTCATCAATAACCTCGCTGCCGGCAGAAATTACGCCGCGGAGCGGGTGCGCCGGCATAGCGCCTTCCCGCAGCCTTCATTGGTAGTGAAAACCCCCGGGCATTGTCAAGGATTTATTTATGATAGGCGATGCCCTCGCACGAGGCGATGTGCCTGCCGGCGCTGCCGCGCACGTCGATCTTCCACACGCTGACCTTCTTGCCGATGTTGACCGGAAGGGCCTCGGCCACGATCTTCTCGCCGTCGAGCGCCCCCGCGAGATAGCTTATTGAAAAGTGCATTGCAAGCGCCCTGGTGCCCATGGAGTTGCAGGCCACCGCGAAGGCCTGGTCGGCCACCGCATGGACCGTTATGCCGTGCGCGCGCTCGGCGGCGTTGAGGTACTCGTGCATGACGGTAAGGGAACAGCGCGCATAGGATTCCCGTGCCTCCTCGACAACGATTCCCAGGAAAGTGGCCATGGGGTCGCGCCCCACCACCTCGCGGGCGTATTCGACCGGGTCGCTGATGATGTCCTCCATCGCCCCCCCTACAGCGCGTAGAGCTCGCGGATGTCGTGCTTCGGCACCACCAGCTCGCCCTTTTCGTCCAGGATATTGTTGCGGTACTTCGGGACGCTTATGACCTCCTGCGTCTCGATGTGCCGGGCGGTTCCCAGCGATTTTATCTTCACGAGGAGGTCCTTGAAGCTCTCGTAGTCCTCGGTGATGAGCTCGACCATGAAGCTGTGGACACCCTGCACGTGCAGGATGCTGTAGACGATCGGAATGCTCTCGAGCAGGGCCAGCAGTTCGGCGTCCCTGACCGGATTGTCGATCATCATGAACATGTGGTAGCGGTCGCGAATCTCGCCGTAGTTCTTTAGGTTGAAGTCCTCTTTCTTTTTGCGGACGTCGATTACCTTGTTGGACTGGATGGAGATGACGGCCGGGACTCCCGAGTCGAGCTTGAATGCCTTGACGCGCGCAATCCACTGCGCGAGCTCGTCCTTTTCGCTGAAATTGGCGTCGACGAGATAGCTGTGGCGCCCCATTATATGGAAGATGGATATGACATACTCGTTCCCTTTCAGGAACTGCAACAGCTCGTCGCTCTCGCCCCAGGTCTGGATGAATATGAGACCGTGTAATATTCTCTTCTGCATGGTGTCCTCCGGCGTTTGTAATGCGCAAGCATAGGTAAGAAAATGGCGGATGTCAAGTATTATACGCGGGGCGCACGGCACGGCGCCGGGTAGCGACGCACGGCCGTGCGTCGCTACCCGGTGCCGCACGTCCCTACGGGCGTTCGGCCTTTTTCTTCAACTGTTCGAGCCACCGGTCGACCGATTTGTCGAGAAATCCGGGCATCACGATCCTTAAAATAAGCACCAGCCATCCGCCCATGGTCTCCTCGGTGCTGACGATGGTGCCGTCGCCCTTTTTCTTGAAGTACCACTTGTGACGGGCGCGCGTTCCGAGCGCCTTCCCGCTCCAGATGATCTCTTCGCCGTCGACCACCTTCTCGATCGTCGATTCGATCGCCAGGCCGCCGGACTTCCAGCGGAACACCGCTCCGGGAGCGAGCCTGCCGTTAAGCGAGGCCTCGGTGATTCCGGCATGCCAGGCGGCCCATTTGTTGATGTCGGCGTGGACGGCCCATACCTTTTTTACCGGGGCGTTGACGTAGAGGGCTTTTATCGATTCGATTCTGCCGAGGGAGGGGGGTTCCATTTTGTTCTCCTTTACGCTTTCGGGTTGCGCGCTTCGATTGCGGTTTTTTTGATCTTTTTATTATCAGGTTTTCCCGGTGGTCGTCAAACAGATTATTCCGGTGGATTGATGCGGTGATGTTTTACGCGCTTTTACCGGTGGCAAGGCGGGTCCGAGTTTAGCGTATGGAGGTTTTTTCGCTTTTCGCCCGATGGCCGGGCATGAGGCCGTTCCCGCGGCGGGGGCCTGGCATGCCGGGCTTTCAGTTTCATGTACCGAAAATATTTTTGGGTTGCACAGATGGTGCGGTGTATTGCGCCAAAGGCCTTACCATAAACTGATTCCACCGCTGCTCGAATTCGCCTGCTGCCGGTCCCTCCGCGCGCGCGTTATACGCGCGCCATTGACGATGGCGTGATGATATTGGAATGTACGGGATGCCGCTTCAAGTGCCGGCGAAAGGGAAACCCCCTCCGGGAGTGGAGAAAAGCGCCGGGGGCCTTTTTAACGGCATTATCGCCGGGGAACGACATCGAGTTTCATCGGTATGGCATCCCCCGACGCCTCAGATATCCGGAAACTCCGGCTTCTTCTTTTCGAGGAAGGCGGCGACGCCGTGGAAGCATTCCCCGGAGGCGATGAGTTCCACGGCGCGGCGGGCCTCCTCTTCGAGCGAGGCGTCGTAAGCGCTGTTTCGGCTGTTGCGGATGAGCGCAAGCGCGTGACGCACGGCCCGCGGGCCGTTTTCGGCGATGAGCGCGGCGATGCCGAGAGCCTCCCCGAGCGCGGCGCCGGGTTCACAGACGCGGTTGACCAGGCCCATGGCGAGCGCCTCGTCGGAAGCGAGCTTCCTCGCCGTGAGGACGAGGTCCGCGGCGCGCGAGGCGCCCGCAAGGCGCGCGAGTGCCGCGCCGCCTCCCCAGTCGGGCATGAGGCCGAGTTTCGCCTCGGAGAAGCAGATGACGGCCGGTTTTACCATGACGCGCAGGTCGCAGCGGACCGCAAGCTCCGCGCCGCCGCCGAAGGCGTCGCCGTTGAGCGCCGCGATGATCGGCGCCGGCAGCGACACGAAGGCGTCGACGGCGCGCCGTATGTGCGCGATGGCCTCGCGCGCGGGCCCTTCGTCCCTGGTGCTCACCGAATCGACGATGCGCTGTACCATGGGGTTGTCGGGGTGCACGTCGAAGCCCGCGCTGAACGAGCGGTCCCCGGTGGCGGTGATGACGATCGCGCGCGGCAGTGACGCGGCGAGTTCGCGGGCGACGCCCTCCAGCAAATCGAACATTATATCGTTGAAGGCGTGCAGGCGCCCGGGCCTGTCGAGCGTGACGACCGCCAGGTGATCCTTTCGTTCGAGCCGAATGTTCGCATCGACCATGTCCGTGCACCTCCCGCGTATGCGACGAAGGGAGGCCCCCGCCGCGCGTATACATCATGTCAACGCCGTGTGCGCGTTGTACGCCTTATTCCAGAACGACCACGGTGCGCCCCTTGAGCGTACCGGCCTTCATTGCCGTAAATTTTTCCTCGAGCCCGCCGAGCGTGATGTCCGACGCCAGGTCGGCAAGCCAGGGGAACTTCCACGCGCCCGCGAGCAGGCCCCAGACCTCGCGCCGCAGGTCCATGGGGCAGTTCTGCGAATCGATTCCGAAGAGCGAAACGCCGCGCAGGATGAACGGATAGACCGTGACTGGAAGCTCGGGCATGATGTTCCCGCAGCAGGTGACCGCGCCGCCCGCGACGACCGACTTTAGGCCGAAGGCGAGCACGGACCCGCCCACCGTGTCGATGCATCCCGCATAACGATCTTTAAGCAGCGGCCGCGACGGCTGATCGGCGCCCTCGTGGGCACTCAGGATGGACTTCGCGCCGCACTTTTTGAGATGATCGTCTGCGCCTGCGCCCCCCTGAAGCGCGACGACCGAAAAACCGAGATGGGACAGGATGGAAAGCGCCATGCTCCCAACGCCCCCCGCCGCGCCGGTGACGAGAATGTCGCCGCGGCCCGGCGTTACGCCCCAGCCCAGCAGACGATGCACCGAAAGCCCCGCCGTGAGGCCCGCGGTGCCGTAGACCATGGCCTCGCGAAGCGAAAGCTCCGCCGGCCGCGGCAGCGCCCATGCCGAGGGCACCCGTATATAGCGGCCGAAACCGCCGGAGGTGTTCATGCCCAGGTCGTAACTGGTGACGATGACCTCATCGCCCGGTTTGAAGGCGCCGTCGCCGCACGACACCACGACGCCCGCCGCGTCGATGCCCGGCGTATGCGGATAATTCTTCGTGACGCCGCGGTTTCCCGTGGCCGAGAGCATGTCCTTGTGATTGAGCGAGGAGTAGCGGACCTCCACCAACAGCTCGCCCGCCGGAAGCTCGGCCGTTGTGCGCTCCTCGATACTCCGCACAAACGCGTTGTCCGCGCCCTCGCGCACCACCAGGGCCTTGAATTTCTCCGGTTTCATGATTCCTCCTTCAATCATCGACCTGTGCTTTGGGGCTCGCGCGGCGTCCGGCGCGCGAGCCCTGCCGCCGGCGGGTTTTACGCCCGCCGGGTTCGCTCATTTTTGCGCGGCTTTTCCGTGGCCGCGCCGGCGTCGCCTGATCGGCAGGAACTTCGAGGATATGCTCCACGGTTGCCGCTTTATACCCCCCGAATCCCTGCCGGGTGATGACAATACCCGTCCGGGATGCAATGATCGCAATGATTGCTTCAAAAGCGATGGTGACGCAAAGAGGTAAAAGCACAACTGCAATGATCGATGCGCTGACGAGCGTGCGCGCGATGACGATTTCTTATACTATATTCATGAACGTGCCGCTCTGGCGTTTTTAATTTTCATCTTCGAACGATTTCCCGACTCTTTGTTCCCGGGCGGTATAAGGCTCATGGCGCGCTCCGCAATGGCCGTGATGGTCAGGCTCGGGTTTACTCCCACGTTTGCCGATACCGCGGCGCCGTCTATCACGTACAGGCCCGGGCAGTTGAAGACCTCGTGGCTTGTGTCTATGACGCCGTTTTCAGAAGAAGAGCCCATATGACAGCCCCCGAGGATATGGGCCGTGGTGGACTGGTTCATGAGGCTTTCCATTATGACATTGATGGGGGTTCCACCCACCACCTCCGCCAGGACACGGGCCGCTTCGTTCGCCACGGGCAGATTCGTTGGCGCTTCCTTCCCCGGGTAGCGCTTCGACTTGAGGCGGCGGTACAGAAACAGCGAAAGCATGCTCCTGCCATGGGTAAATGAAATGCGGTTGTCAAGGTTCTGCATGACGGTGAGGATGACCACGCGTTTGTTCCAGTTACGCGCAAACCAGTGCCGTGCGACCGTTAATGGATTAATGAGGATTTTCCCCAGCGACCGTATACTGCGCCTGAATGGTTTGTCATCGTTGACCAGCGGGCCCGCGTACCATTTCATGAAATTATATCCCCGCGGGAAGCGGTTCTGCGTTATATGGGTATGCCTGTCCGGATAGAAATCGGAGGAGATGGTGGTGCCGTGGGACATATCCAAATCCGTATCCGGAGACAGGGCGCCGACAATCGCTTCGCTGTTGGTCCGTACCACTTTACCGAGTTCCTCTGATATACCGGGCAAAGTACGAGTGACATTTTTGCAGCGGAACAGCAACTCGAGGGTCCCCAGCACGCCGGCGGCGATGACGACCTTTTTTGCCCTGATGCCGGGGCAGCGCGAGAACCTCCGCGCAGGGTCCTTGAGCTTGAGATCGTACATCCCGTTCTCCGCCGGTATGATATTGACAACCCTGCGGTTCGACAGCACCGTCGCTCCCAGCTTCTCGGCCAGGTACAGATAGTTTTTATCCAGGGTGTTCTTGGAACCATGCCTGCACCCCGTGAGACATTCGCCGCAGAGATGACATCCGTCGCGGGATGGACCCATTCCGTCGAAAAATGGGTCGTCTCGTGTCACTTCCGGCGTACCGAAGTAGATGCCGTTATTCACCGGCCCGAAGGTCGTGAGGGCGCCCATTTTTTTCGCGGTCTTTTTCAGATATTCATCCATTATATCAAGGCTCGGGTTGGTTGTCACCCCGAGCATTCTGGATGCGGTATCGTAGTGCGGCCCGAGTTCCTTCTTCCAGTCAATTCCAAGGCCGCTCCAGGAGGGATCGCTGTAGAATTCGTCCTTCGGACGAAGAAGAACGGCGGCGTACACGATGCTGCCGCCGCCGACGCCGACACCGCCGACGATATTGAGGTGTTTATAAAACTGCTGCGTGAAAAAGCCCCTGAGCCCCAGCCAGGGCATCCAAAAAAGTTTGAACACGCTTTTTGACGCCTCTTCCATATCGAGGGGCGTCACGCGGTTGCCCTGTTCCAGCACGACGACCTTATAGCCTTTTTCAGCAAGCCGCAGGGCCGAAACGCTTCCGCCAAACCCGCTGCCAATAACGGCAAAATCGTATTCCATCGTTTTCTCCGATGACTTTAATCAGAATGAAAGTGGTCGTAACAGATAATGGAATTAGATCAAGTACTATTCTTTTTATTATCTGCCGGTGTTGTCCATTGTCTCGGAATACGGCACTCTGGTCTTCAAGCCAGGTTCATTTTTAGTCCTGGATGCGGTAAGGTCGTCGGCACGACCGGTCAGACCAGGCGTATGCCCGGTGACATAAAATTCGATACCGGACGGTTTTATGAACATATCAATCGAAGTTCCCGGGCCACAGGCAAGATAAAACGGAACATTTGTTGGTTTTACTTTTTCCCGGGGATACCTGCCAAATCACTGACATACTCACACCATTTAACATCATAATGATCCCGGAAATGACAGCTCCCGCCACAGGCACTTTGGTTACGCGTGGTAAAAATAGTCCCGCACGCATCGGAAGGTCGTTCGAAATCCCCGGGAGATCGCGCTGGAGAAGGGATGGCGTGCGGCGGGCCCGGAACCTCCCCCCGGGAAAGAGCCGTACAAAGCGCGGTACGGCATGAATGGGAAACTGTTCGGACATCCGCTCGGAGCATTTCGAACGTCTCTGGAAGAATTCGTCGAGGCGTGGGCGTCGTGCGTGGTGATACACCGGGGGGCTGTGACGCACGGGATGTGCTAATGCCGGCGAAGCGACGGGAGGTCGCGTCTTTCGCCGGCACGGATGATGGGAGGATTCAAAATCAGCCCGTCCCGCACCATGCGCTCGGAAGGGCGCACGTACGCCGTTTCCCGCGGATTAAGCCCCTGCCAGGGCGAAAAGCACCAGGAACGCCAGCGGCGCCAGTCCCTGAATCAGCGCGCCCCGCAACATTCGAGGAGAAGATATCAGAAGGACGATCGAGGCGCCGAACATGACGGCGCAATTGCTCGCCACGACCGCCAGGCCGGTATCCCGATGGCCGCCGGCCAGCAGGGCGAAACCCGCGAGGACCCCGATGGCGAGAAAAAGGTTGTAAAAACCCTGGTTAAACGCCAGCACACGGGTCGATTTGATATCGGACTCCTTTTGACGAAAGATCCTCATCACCGCCGGCCTGGTCCACAGTACGCTTTCCATCAGGAAAAAAAGGATATGGATCAAGGAAGCCAGCCCCGCCGCGGCGATCATCATCCAGAACGCTGCCGTTATCATGACTCGATCCCCCGGTTAATCAGTATCCCTGGGCCCCGTATCGGAGTCGGATCAATAAAGCTACTGCCGGCCGGATGGAAAAGCAAATGAATACGGGGAATCGCTAAAAATTAATTTTCCCATGCGATACCCTGAATTAATTCCCGGCGTCAAGTAAATCCGGGGGATTCATGGCGCGGAGTCACCCTGATTTCTTACGGTCGCCTTGCCTCAACCACTCTTCGTTCCCTTATTTCGTCGCCTTCCCGAAGAAATGCTTCCCCGCGGGATTGTAGATGATGTTGAGGGCCCCGGGGAGCGCACGGATTTCGAACCTCGAGTTGAAATAAAGCTCGCCGTCCAGGTGCGACGGCACCTCCGACGCGAACTCTATGGTGAGCCGGTCGGTGCGGAAAAAACGGACCACGCTGTCTTTAAGATGGGTGCCCCTGATTACGTGGATCAGTTCCTTTATCCTTCCCGCAAACGAAAGCTCGTGGATCATGCAGATGTCCAGCAGGCCGTCATCGGCAAGGGCCTCGGGGGTGAGATACAGACCGCCGGCGAGCCTCCTTCCGTTGGCGATGGTATTGAGGAACGACTTCACGGGCCGCACGGAGCCTTCCGCCGTGAGGGACATGGTGGTCTCCCTGTATAAAACCAGGGTTTTCAGGATATGCCACATGTATTTGGATTTGTCGCCGCCCTTCACTTTCTCGTGCTTCTTGCTGTTGTAGTTTTCCCAGGCCACCTGCGCGTCGAAGCCCAGCCCCATGCCGTTGATAAAGTGCATGTCGTTGCACTGCCCCACGTCCATGCGCGCCGTATGGCACGCGAAGAAGGTCTCCCATTCAACGTCGGTGAGCGTTTCGGAAAAACCGGTGATGGCGATGAAGTCGTTGCCGGTGCCCGCGGGCATGGCGCCGAAGATCACGTTCTTTTTCCCCACCAGTCCGTGCGCCGCCTCGCTGAAGGTACCGTCGCCGCCCACGGCCACCACGTGGCTGAAGCCCCGCTTCGCGAAGTCGGCCGCCAGCGTCGTGGCATGGCCCTTGCCCGTGGTGAAGGCCGTCTCGGCGGTGATGCCATGCCTGCGGATCATCTCCCTCACCGTGGGCGCGTATCGGCCCGCTTTGCCGCCCCCGGCGATGGGGTTGATGATGAAGGCCCACTTATCATTCTTTTTCATGGATTGTCCTGCCTTAATCTCTTTCCACCGGCCACCATGGCGCCCGCATCGCGGTGCCCGGCCGGAAGCAGGCTATACCATCGGCGGGGCGATGTCAATATATATCCGCGCCGCAGGCGGGAGGGCATGGTTTCCCATTCAACGCGGGCATTTCGCGCGGCTGCACCACGGATTGTGAAAGCCTCCGATGTTCACGTCGCAATCAGGGCACCTGGTTCCGCGGAGCATATTCTCCGGCAGAAACGGGACTGATAGCATGGACTCGCCGTCGGGGAAACGCACGCAGCGGCTCCCCTCGCGGGTGCCGAGGCGACCGCCGACCTCGCCGAAAAAAAACGCGCATACGCTCACCGGCGGAAACATCGCTATTCGCATCCTCGCATGCGGTACCGGATTCTTTCAGGCTACGGACGCGGAGGGCAAAAGGGAAATCGGATGGCGTTTCCTGTGGGATTGCGAGCCGGGCGGGAGCTTTAGCCTTGACATTTGTATTACAACATTATATGCGATCCATGTCGTCACATCATCCGACCCGGAGGTCTTTACATGGCGGGAAAATACGAACACCTCGTGGTGCGCAAACCGGTAAACGTGAACGAGCTGCCGGACCACGACTTCAGCCACGTTATTCCCTACCCCGTACTCATGGGAAAGGAGCTCGTAAAGGACGCGAACGCATGGGCCCTTTACCTTTTCATTAAGAATATCACGCGCGAGATGATCGATCTGGCCGTATCGATGGACCGCGCCACGCCGCACAAACACGACTTCGACGAGATGTACCTGATGATCGGCGACGAGAACGCGATCACCTTCGAGGTGATGCTTGCCGACGAGACCTACCGCGTGGCGACCCCGGGAGCGGTCTACATTCCAAAGGGAGTGCCCCACGCCATACGTCCCGTCGACGGCACCCCGGGCCTCGCCGGCGGGCTTATTCCGGTGTGCCTTAACGGGGAGTATATTACGCTTCCGGCGTAGATGATTGCGCGGGTTTAAACTCACCCCCGCGTAGATGATTGCGCGGGTTTAAACTCACCCCCTATCCCTCTTTCTTTAAACGAAAGAGATGGGGGATCCCGAAATGAAACATGCTGTTATGAGAAACCGCTTGCATAATAAGTATTGTTATTCGACTCCCCCTTCTCTTCTCCGAAGAGAAGGGGGCCGGGGGGATGAGTTGGCTGAGTCCGCCATAACAAGAACGCTTCTGGATTAAACGATTCACACGACCCTTATCAGCGCGCGAACGTCTCCTTCGCCGGATTATAATAC
>JALOTJ010000083.1 GCA_025457965.1 Spirochaetota bacterium
AATATCCGATGGTCAAAAATCCGGCGCGCGGCTTTCTCGCCACCGCCAACAACAAGAACGTGAACGACTATCCGTACGATATCAACGGGACCTATGCGCCCTCCTACCGGTACCAAAGCATTGCGCGCCTTCTGCGCGGGCAGAAAGGCATCGACGTCGAGTACATGAAGAAGGCGCAGACCGATACGCATACGGTACTCGCGAAGAAGATCGTGGATGTCGTGAGGAAGCACGTCAGGCTCGACGCGAAGGACGAAGCGGCGAAGAAGGCCTACGACATGCTTCTGGCATGGGACGGGAACAGCGCGATCGATTCGACAGGCGCCTCCATATACAATACGTTCTATGTCCGCTTCGCGTATCAGACCCTGGTCGACGAACTTGGCGAGGAAGTGGTTTCCGAGTATATAGCCGAGCGCTACATCAGCATGGAACGCTTTCTCGACATGGTCGAAAAGGGAAGCGTCTTCTTCGACGATGTCCGCACTCCGGAAAAAGAGGACATCGCGGCAATCGCGTTGCGTTCGTTTAAAGAGACGTGTGCGATGCTCACGAAGCATTTCGGTACGGACGAACCTTCCGAATGGGCATGGGGGGAAATGCATGCCATTCGCTTCGACCATGTGCTCGGCAAGTCAGCGCTATTCAGGCCGCTGGTAAACTACGGACCGTTCCCGTTCGAGGGCGACGGTGAGACCAACAATCGTGCGCGCTTTTCAGAGGTCGCACCTCCTTTCATCGCGGACCTGGCGTCGGCCCCCCGCATCATCGTCCGCTTCGATCCGAAGCCGAAGGCGTACATGATGCTCATCACCGGCGAGAACGAGCACTTCATGAGCAGGCACAACACCGACATGATCGATGCCTGGCTTCGCCATGAGTACTTCTGCATGGAAGAGGAGCCGGTTGCCTACACCATGAAAATAAATCCGGCGAAGGCATCCGAATAACCGACGTGTGAAAACCGTTTCATACCATACGGCGCGTCCGAAATCAGCCGGGCGTGCCGTATGCGTATAATTGCCATGGGAAGTTCACTCCTGCCGACGACTCACACCTCGCGGACCGATCGGACGGTCGGTGAATTAATTGATCAACAAATCCTTGAAATAGTTGTAAAAAAATTAGACCAAACAATCCGTCCGGCTATATTCTTATAAAGCCGGCCCGGTCCATACAGGGGCTGTCCAGGGCGACCAGCCCTGGGCGGATGCACGATACCCCTCAATAATCCGGCTCACCACGCGGCATCAACATATGCATGACCGGTTTATCAACGGCAAACGAGGGGTTGCGATGCTTTATATAGTCAGGCGGTACGGCCTGTTATGCCTGTTATTTCTTTTTATCAGGATGTCGCTCCTGCCGACATTCGCTTTCACCGACGGGGATTTCGAGCGCAGGTTCAGCGCCTACAGAGAGCAATACCCGATGCTCACGCTCGACATCTACGGCCTCGTGTACCAGGCGGGAACGGTGCATGATATCGACGAGAAGATCATACTCGCGTTTATCGACGCCGAGTCCCGCTTCAATTCGATGGCGCTCTCGCCGGCGGGAGCGAGGGGGCTAATGCAGGTAATGCCGTTCTGGTACCGGGGGGGTGCCGGGGACCTTTACGGGCCATACCTGAACATCATGACCGGCACCGCGATCCTAAAACAGTACCTCAAACTGGCGAACGGCAACCTGCTCCTTGCCGCCCAGTATTACAATGCCGGTCCAAACGGCAGGACATTTAACGGTCCCTATATCATCCGGATCGTCGAAAACCTCGCGCGCTCTTCACCGGAGACGCCGCTCAAAAGCCTGGTCGCCCGCCTGTGACCGGCGCGGGAGCCGCGGTGGCGGCCCCTTTCGGTTGACACATGGGCCATCATCTGGCATACTCGTTTCCGGGCGCCTGTCCTCTGTTTGACCGGCGCTTCGGATTTGCCGGAGGTCCTGGTGAGCTTGCGCTTCGAAAACGTCTTCATCATCGCCGATATTGAAGGATCATCCGGATGTCGCGATTACTCCGCATCGTCGTTCCTCACCGAATCCTGGCCCCAGGCCTGCCTCGACATGACGCGGGATATCGCCGCGGTTACGGATGCGCTCCTTTCGGCGGGAGTGAAAAGCGTCATCGTGAAGGATTTTCACCGCACCGGGTATAATATTTTTCGCGAGCTACTCGATCCCCGCATATACCTCGTGTCAGGATACAGGCTGGGACCGGTTCCCGGGATCGGCAATCCGGGCCCGGCCGGGGCTCTCATGATGATCGGAATGCACGCGCCATCGGGAAGCACCGGATTTCTCGCGCACACGCTTACCTCGAGGATCGCGCGGCTTACGGTAAACGGGAGTCTTGTCTCCGAGGCCCAGCTCTTTTCGGCCTCTCTCGGTCCTCACGGTCTGTGCCCGGTGTTCTTTTCGGGCTGCCCGGTCGCCTGCGACTATGCGGCCGGTGCCATTCCGGGGCTCTCCGCGTGGCCGGTGCATAAACCGGGGGATGACGCTTCATTCGACGCACCCGCATGGCGGCGGGACCTTGCCCGTGCTGCCGTACGCTCGCTCGCAAACGGAACGACCCGGCCGTACGCGATGAATGGAATATTCGAAGTTGAGCTGGTCTGGCGCGACGGCATGGCGGCGGCCTCGAAGCTCGCCGCTCGGTGGGGGCTTTTCAGGCAGGATGATACGCTTTATTTCAATGCTGAAAACTTTGACGAGCTTTACCGCACGCTTATCAGGATATGCTACATGACACCTTTTATCGAGCGCATTCTCCCGGCGGGCCTGCCGTTCTATAATCTGATGGGGCGATACGGTCTCTTCGCGGCGCGAAGACGCCTTAAGAAGCTGGGGCTGTATCCGTCGAACCATGAGGCTATGATGACGGAGACCGCTCAAACGTCCGTTCGTGACGGGTCGGTGCGCTCATGAACATCATCATAGGGCATACGAACATGGATCTGGACTGCATCGGTTCGATGGTCCTGGCGCGGCGGCTTAACCCGGGCTACGTGGCGGTGCGAAGCAGGCTTATCCATCCGGTAGCTCAGAATCTCTATAATATCTATCAGCCGGTCATCGATTTCCGTACAATCGAAGAGGTAAAGAGCGGACCGATTGAAAACATCATCGTGGTGGATACGCGCTCGATGGGAAGGGTGAATGAATTCGCTTCGCTGATTGGCACGTGCACCGGGACAATCACCATTTACGATCACCATCCGGCGGATTCTTCGGACATTCCGAAAGCGACGGTATGCGGCAATTCCTGCGGCGCTAATACGACCTATTTCGCGATCGAGCTCATGCGTCGCGGGGTCATACTGAGCCCCGACGAGGCGACGATCGCTCTAGCGGGTATTTTCGCCGATACGGGCAACTTCATCCACGAGAGCGTGTGCTTGGAGGATTTTATGGCGGCCTCCTTTCTCATGGACCAGAAGGCCTCGCTCGCGGTCGTAGCTCGTATTTTGAAAACTCTCAAGGAAGAGCACCAGATATCGCTCTTTCACCAGATCCTCAACGAGATGGTGTACCAGGACATACACGGCAATCTCGTGGGGCTCAGTTACGTGGTGATGGAGCGGCAGGCGGGAGGACTCGCGGCGGTGGTGGAGAAGGTCTTCGATGTGGAGAATGTGGACGCGCTTTTCACGGTGTTCTCGTTCCAGGAGGAGAAGAGCGTCCTTATCATAGCCCGGAGCAGACATGACCGCATCGCGGTGAACGAGCTCCTGAAGCGCTTCGGCGGAGGCGGTCACGAGCGGGCCTCGTCCGCGCTCGTCAAGGGCAGGCCCGGCGGCGAGGTATTCCGTGAGTTCATGACCCATATCGACGAATCGCTGGTCCCCGCCGCGGTGGCCTCGTCGCTCATGACACGCGATGTGCGCGTCATCGAACAGGATTGGACCCTGCTCGAGGCCTCGATGTTCCTGGAATCCGGCAACCTCACCGGGGCGCCCGTCGTGGACGGGAAAGGCCGGCTCTCGGGAATCATCACGCTCCGTGACATCATGAAAGGACGCAAGGCATCCCAGATGCACGCGCCCGTCAGGGGGTACATGACCAAAAAGCCGATAACCGGGACCGAGTGCACCACGGAGCGGGAGCTGGAAGACATATTCTTCAGGCGCGGTGTCGGCCAGATACCCATCGTGAACGGAGACGCCATCGTGGGCATCATAACGCGCACCGATTATTTGAACCATATCTACCCGGACCGCTCGGGCAACGGGCCCGAGTGACGCCGTACAATGACATGCGGGAAGCGCCCTCTGGAAATAGTGTTTGATTTTTTTCTTTAAAATACGCCTTTATCGATAAATGACGCACGGGGCCGCACGCAGGCATCCCGTGATGATCACTCGGCCGGCAAGGGGGTACGCCATGACTGGATTTACGCGCGGGAAAAAGATCGCATCGGGTATCGTCGCTTTCATAATCATTGCGCTGTTCGGCGTGGGCTGGTATTTTTCGGGACTGGTCATGGCTCCGAAGATGAAGGAATATGACGAAACCTATCGAATCGAGGTAAAGGCCGGAAAGATCGTCGAAGCGGAATTCAAGGCGCTGCCGAAGGAGGAGATCCTTATCGAGTCTCCCTACGGCTACCGGCTGCACGGCCTCTACATACCGGTCGCCGGCTCGCGTAAGACCGCGATCATCGCCCACGGCGTAACCTACACGCTTATGGGCTCGATGAAATACGTCAATATCTTCCGGAAACGCGGCTTTAACGTGCTGGTGTACGACCACCGTCACCACGGTAAAAGCGGCGGCGATAACGTCACCTTCGGCGTGTACGAAAAGCACGACATGAAGGCGGTTGTGGACTGGGCGCTCGCCAAAACGGGGCCTGGTTCGATCGTCGGCATACACGGCGAATCGATGGGGGCCGGAATCGCGCTCGAGTACGCGGCCCTCGACGACCGTGCGGCGTTTATCATATCGGACTGCTCGTATTCAGATCTGAACGAACAATTGAGCTACAGGCTTAAAGTAGAGTTCGGGCTTCCGTCCTTTCCCCTGCTGCCCGTGGCGAGCCTGGTAAGCAAACTTCGCGGCGGGATGTTCTTCTCGGAAGTTTCCCCCGTGCGCACCATCGAGAGTGTCCGCCCGCCGGTGTTTTTCATTCACGGCGCGGACGATGTCTATATTCCTCCCGAGATGTCGAAAAGAATGTACGAACGTAAAAAGGGAGCGAAGAAGCTCTACCTCGCTCCGGCCGCCGGGCACGCGCTCGCGTTCTGGAACAACAGGAAGGAGTACGACGCGAAGGTCGGGGAGTTCCTCATGGAGATCGGGGTTCGATGACCGGCGGCCGGCCGGCGCAGGACTGCTGCAGCCCTTCGATTTTCTCCGAGGAAACCGAACTGCGCCGCGGGCTCGGCTTCCTCGAAACGGTATCGATCGTCATAGGGCGGATAATCGGGTCGGGAATATTCCGTACGCCCGGACCGATAATGGCGCTGGTGGGCTGTACCTCGCTGTTCGCGCTGGTGTGGATAATCGGCGGCGTAATAACCATCTTCGCCGCGATGTGCTACGCCGAACTCGTGGCGATGATGCCCAAATCGGGCGGACCGTACGTTTTTCTGCGCGCCGCCTATCCCCCCGTATTCACCTTTCTGCGCGGCTGGGCCATGTTCTTCGTCTCGGAGACGGCGTCGATCGCCGCGGTCGCCCTGGTGTTCGCGGAGTACTCGGCCGCGCTGTATGCAATCGCTTTCGGCGTGCCCATGCCGGGTCCGTCGGTCATCGCCGTAGCGCTATTGACCATCGGGCTCCTCACGGCGGTAAACTGTTTCGGCGTTTTCCTGAGCGGTGTGATCCAGGACGTATTCAGCTTCATTAAAGTCGCCGCGATCGGCGCGGTGATCGGTATCTGTTTCACCGCGCAGGGCAGTTTTGCGAATTTCTCGACTCCATTCTGGCCTGCGGAATGGAACTGGGGGACGGTGCTCGCGGTCGGCGCCGCGTTGCGATACTCCTTCTTCGCCTACAGCGGATGGGAGGGAGCGACCTACGTGGCCGAGGAGGTCCGCAATCCGCGGAAAAACCTGCCGCTGTCCCTGTTCATCGGCATCGCGGGCGTTTTGTTACTGTACGCCGGAGCGAATTCGGCGTACCTGTACCAGCTTCCGGTAGAAGCGGTAAAAGCGTCGAGCTGGATCGCGGTTGACGCGATGCAGGCGGCGATCGGGGGCGTCGGCGGGGCCATGATCTCGATCGCGGTAATGGTGAATACCTTCGGAAACGTCAGCACGCAGATACTCTGCAAGGCGCGCACATGGCAGGCAATGGCGCGTGACGGCCTCTTTTTTAAAAAGTTCGCGGAAATCCACCCGAAACATAAAACACCGAATTATTCAATGCTGTTCCAGGGCCTCTGGGCCGGTGTACTTCTGCTCTTCGCGGCGTCGGCCAAACACTCCTATGAAACGATAATCGATTTTTTCAGCTTCACCGGAACGGTATTCAATATCATGACGGTATGGTCGGTGGTGGTACTGAGAAAGAAATACCCCGATGCAACGCGCCCGTACCGGGCCTGGCTGTATCCGTACGGTATCATAATCGTAATAGCGTTTTACTGCGCGTACATGGTCGTTACGCTTATCACGGCCTTCGTTCCGTCGATGCTGGGGATACTGCTTACTTCGACTGGACTGATCTATTATTATCGCTACCGGATCTTCGCGATGTCCAAGGGAGGCGGGCGCTGACGGCGCAGGGTGCCCATGAAGGGGAGCTATATGGAAGGATTGGGCCGGGATGAAATAAAGCGCATACGGGCATTCCTCGAAGACGGGATGCCGCGCTACCTGGCGATCCTCGAAGAGATGATCGCCATAAACAGCTTCACCGGTAACGCCTCCGGAGTGAACCGGCTCGGACGCTACACGGCCGGACTCTTCGAACGGCTCGGTTTCACGGCCGAATACGTGCCTTCAGCGCACGGAGACGAATGCGGAAGCCATCTCGTTCTTACGCGTACCGGCACCTCAGCGCTTCGAATCGGCTGCGTCTCACATCTCGACACGGTCTTCACGGAAGAAGAAGAACGGGAGAATGATTTCAGGTTCCGGATAGAGGGAGACAGGGCGTATGGCCCGGGCGCGAATGACATAAAGGGCGGCACGGTGGTGATGCTGATGATGCTCGAGGCGCTTCAGGCCGTCGCCACGGGTGTTTTCGAGGCCGTTTCGTGGGTGCTGCTTTTCGACGCCACCGAGGAAACGGAATCGGACGATTTCGGCGCGCTCTGCGTGGAGCGGACCGGTCCGTTTGCGGCGGCATGCCTGGTCTTTGAAGGCGGGAGCATGCGCGACGGGGCCTTCCGCCTGGTGATCGCGAGAAAGGGGCGTGCGGTGTTCAGGATCGTCGCGAAGGGGAAGGGCGCGCACGCGGGAGTGAGCCACCGGGTGGGCGCGAACGCGATCGTTCAACTCGCGGAATCCGTACTGCGCGTTTCCGAACTCACCGACTACGAACAGGGGCTGACGGTAAACATAGGAAATATAGAAGGCGGGATCACGATAAACAGGGTCGCACACCTTGCGGAGGCCGAGGGTGAAATGCGGGCGTACGACCATGCGGTGCTCGAACAGGGCCTGAAGAGGCTTGCAGCGATTAACGGGCTTTCGACCGTGGTTTCGGCCGACGGTGCTTTCAGATGCAGTACATCGATCATTGTTCTCAGAAAAAACCCGGCCTGGCAGGAAAACGACGCGTCGAAGCGGCTTTTCGGGCTATACCGACAGGCAGCCGCCCTGATTGGAATGGGCGCCGAGCCGGAGGCGCGCGGCGGGCTGAGTGATGGCAACTTCACCTGGTGGTCCGTGCCGACCATAGACGGCCTGGGGCCCGAGGGGGCAAACGAACACTGCTCGGAGCGGACCGCGGATGGAAGCAAAGACCAGGAGTATGCGCTGATACCGTCGTTCGTTCCCCGCGCCATGCTGAGCGTTCTGGCGGCCTGCCTTATCGCCGCAGGAAAAGAATAAATTCGATTCAGCGGAAAAAGATCGATGCGGTATAGAAAAATTATTAAGGTCCTGCCGGTCGTGCTCGCCTGTATATTCATCGCGCACTGTCTGTCCGGAATGGAAAAACCGGAACAGCCAGGAGGCGTTGAAAGTAAACCTTACCGCTACGCGCCCGGGGATGCCGCACGCATGGAGTGGGACAGGGGGCTCTTCAGGCTTTCTCTCCGGGCAAGACGCTTTGCGCAGGGAAACGCGGTAAACGCGGAAATCATCATCACATCAAAAGCCAGGCTCCCCCGGCCGCACATGGAATATGACGGTCGCGCCGTTAAGCTTATCAAAAGGGATCGTGGGTATGGAGCCATGTTAGCGATAGCGCCCGATGAAAAGCCGGGCGAGAAAACCATAACCTTGTCCTGGGAGCGGGATGGTTCCAGGACAATATACAATTTTTATTTAACCGTAAGATCGACGGAGTTTAAGAAATTTACACGGGCGATCAACCTCGGGCGTTTTTCGAACATCAGCATAGTTCCGTCGCAGGAGGTGCTGTCATTTATAGAGGAATGTTCCCGTAAAAAGCGCGAGGTCTTCGATGAAAGCACATCCGGTGTGCTGAAAGGCCCGATCTCACACCCACGGGACGCTCATTTTGTCACTTCGCCGTTCTGGGCAAGCCGCAGGTACCAGCGCTATCGGGTTGCCGGAGGCAAACGTTTCTACCTGAAAGCTTCCACCAACGCCCATTCAGGCGTCGATCTCCGGGGGGAGGTGGGCGACCCGGTATTCGCGATGGCCGCAGGCAGGATTGCGATCGCGGAACCGATGTATTACGAGGGGAATTACATAGTCGTCGACCATGGAAACAGGATATTCTCGTCGTACATGCATCTTGAAGGCTTCGCGGTCAAGGAGGGACAGAACGTCAAAGCGGGAGAGCTGATCGGCCATGTCGGAAGCACGGGGCTTTCCACCGGCGCGCACCTGCACGTTTCTTTTTCGATAGATGGGGTGCCCGTCGACCCGATCAGCCTTCTGTACACGGGACTGCAATAGACGGCCTCTCGCGATCACGGGTCATTGCTCCACGAATCGGTCATCCCTCCATTCGCCGGTTACGCTTTTGCCGTTACGGAGCGTATAGGTACCGTTGCCGTGCCGCATTCCTTTTTTCCACTGGCCGCGGTAGGTATCGCCGTTCGCCCATCGCATCGTCCCGGTCCCGTGCGGGGCGCCGTCTCGCCATGCGCCCTCGTAGCGCGATCCGTCTTTTTTCGAATAAATACCATTTCCATGCCGGCGGCCGTTTTGCCAATCGCCCTCGTACCGGTCACCGCCGGGCCATTTCATGATGCCCCGGCCGTGCTGTGTGTCGTTCTTCCATCCGCCGGTGTATTCCGTCTGGTCAATCCATACAAAGGTGCCCTGACCGTTGCTGCAGTCCCCCTTCTCGCAATCGGCATATGCGCCGGCCAGAGGTATGAGCAGCCATCCTGCCATGACGACGGTGAGACAGTGCTGTTTCATCGTTCTGTTTCCTTATGAGAGTGAAATCCGCGCAAAATAGTAATTAATCTTTTTAATCCTTCGGGATTAAAGGCGCCCGGTATTCGCATGATTCTCTGATGACCGAAAAGCTGTTTTCTTTCCGCCTGAAAAAAACTTGACAGTCCACCGGCTGATTTTAGTATGAGTGCCACCGGGAGGCGCTTTTCTTTTTCCGGCGAATCACGGTGGATGTAGCTCAATGGCAGAGCCCTGGACTGTGGCTCCAGTGGTTGCGGGTTCGAGCCCCGTCGTCCACCCATCACGTTCCACGATGCAGGGAGATTGAACGGTCTCCTTTTTTATTTGTCAATCACACCCGGTATTTATGCCGTCAATTTATAACCGATCAGAGACCTGCATTTCATCGGCATTCAGGTTCGCTAAGTACCGATGCGGGGAACGCCCATTTCCGCCACTTTCGTACGTCTGGCCGGATTCGAAGGCTTCCGGGCTGCCTGTACGAAATCGGCTCATTTGGCGGTGTGGACCGGGCATGAAATATGATTGAACAACGGCGAAGAAAATGCAATAATATTTCGCTGGAATCATCAGGACGTAACGGGAAGCCTCAGCGCCCGCTTGCGCGGGGAACGAAAAGCTTTTTAGACCCCTCCGAGGCCGAACACGGATTGACGTTTCTGCGGCATCCCTATAAATACGGGTAAAGGAGTAAGCCGTGAAAGGTATCGCGCGCGATGACAGTTATAAAAAGGCATTCCTTATCGACATGGATGGAGTCATAAACAAGGGAAACACGCTCATTCCCGGAGCGAAGCAATTCGTTGAACGCCTGAAGAAGAGCAGGTATCCGTATCTTTTCATTACCAATAATTCGTACCACACCAGGCGGGAGCTCAGGCAACGCCTGCACGGCATGGGAATCGACGTGGACGACACGCATTTTTACACGTCGGCGATGGCCACCGCGACATTTATCGAGTACCAGAAGCCTGGCGGTTCGGCATATGTTATCGGCGGCCGCGGTCTTATCGAAGAGCTGGAACGCCACAATATACGGATAACCAAAGAAAGACCCGACTATGTAATCGTAGGAGAAACGGACGAATACGATTACCTGCGGATCATGGAAGCGACTCTTCTTATCCAGGAGGGCGCGCGGTTTATCGCCACCAACCCGGACATCACCGGACCGACGCCGCGGGGCCCGGTTCCCGCCTGCGGGGCCCTCGTCGCACCGATAGAGCGTGTAACCGGAGTCAGGGCGTATTTCCTGGGAAAACCGAACCCGGCCATGATGTACTGGGCGCGCAAGCACATAAAGGTGCACTCGGCCAGTTGTTTCATGATCGGCGACCGGATGGACACGGATATCGTGGGCGGGCTCGAGGCGGGAATGACCTGCTGCCTGGTGCTTACCGGGGTGACGACGCGCAAAATGGCCGACAGGTTCCCCTATCGGCCGGATTATATCTTCAACAATATCGGCGAAATCGATCCTCGGAAGATATTGTCGCGTCGTGAACGGATAAAGAAGTGACGCGCCACCAACGTGGAGCGGGTTGCCCGCCCTATTTATCCAGAGCGGCGATTGCCGGCAGTGTCTTACCTTCGAGGAGCTCCAGGAACGCTCCTCCACCGGTCGAGATGTAGGACATTTTGTCCGCGTAACCGGACTGGTGTATCGCCGATACGCTGTCCCCGCCGCCGATGACGCTGAGGCAATCGGATTCTGCGACGATTTTTGCGATTGCGTTGGTCCCAACGGCAAACGCGGGATTCTCGAACGCACCCAGGGGGCCGTTCCATACCACGGTCTTCGATTTCCGTATAATGTCCGAATACAGGCCGATGCTTTCAGGTCCGATGTCAACTCCTTCCAAGTCGGACGGCATTGCATCAAACCGGGCAAGGCTCATTTTATCGGCGCTGTCCAGGTCGGGAGCGACGACAATGTCGACCGGAAGCACGAGATTGACTTTATTTTTTATGGCCAGGTCGATGATGGCCTTCGCCGTGGGAACATGATCCGCTTCCAGGATCGATTTTCCGACATCATATCCTTTTGCCTTTAAAAACGTATACGCCATACCGCCGCCGATTATAAGATTGTCAACCCTGCCGAGGATGTTTTTAAGAGCGTCGATCTTTGACGAGATCTTGACACCGCCGATGATCGCCGTTGTGGGGCGGGTCGGATCGAGCATGGCCTTCCTGAAATACTCGATCTCGTTTTCGAGAAGGAAGCCCGCGGCGCATTCCTTAACGAAATGAGTGATCGCCTCGTTCGAGGCGTGCCCGCGGTGTGCGGTCGCGAATGCGTCGTTTATATACACGTCGGCCAGTTCGGCGAGTTTTTTGCCGAACTCTCGATCGTTTTTCTCTTCTTCGGGATAAAACCTGATGTTCTCGAGAAGTGCGACGTCACCGTCCTTGAGACCGGCGAGCATCTCGGCGGCGCCGGCACCGATCGGTTTATCTACGAAAAGGACCGTCCGTCCGAGAAGCCCGGAGAGACGTTCGGCTACAGGAGCCAGGCTCATTTTAGGAACCACTTTCCCGTCAGGGCGACCGAGGTGCGACACGAGTATGACTTTGGCGCCGCCATCGATGCAATGCCTGATCGTCGGGAGAGTGGCGGTAATCCTGGTATCATCGGTAATCGACATCGATTTGTCGTACGGCACGTTAAAATCGACCCTGATAAAGGCACGTTTCCCGCGCAGTTCGAGCGATTTGAGATATTTAACAGCCACGGCACCCTCCCGCACCCGAAGATATTTTAATAATTAGATTTCAGCGGACTTATGACGAACCAGGAGGAAACTCGTGCTGGAAAATTTAAAAAAAGCAAGAGGCTCCCCTGGAATGCAACAGGCATATTATACAATTCGATAATAAGGGCGAGTCAAGAGATTTTTAAACTCGTCCGGCAAGTTCTCTGCGCTTTTTCCGTTTGACCATGAACTTCGAGATGATGATCGAAATCTCGTACAGGAGCATGAGCGGGAGCGCCACGAGCGACTGTGTGAGCGGGTCGACGGTCGGAGTGATTATGGCGGCGAGGACCCAGATGAGGACGATGGCGTATTTGCGCTTGCTTACAAGAAACGAAGGGGTAACGATTCCGATCCTGGTGAGAATCATTATAACGATCGGAAGCTCGAAGACGGCGCCAATGGCAAAGCAGAAGAGCATAACGAAATTGAGATACTGGGCAGCGTTTATCAGATTGGTCATATCGTCGGGGGTGAAGCTCAAGAGAGCCTTTACGGCGAAGGGGAGCGTAAAATAGGTAAGCGTAAGCCCCAGGTAAAAAAGAAAGAGCGCCGCAATCACCGAGAGACGCGCGAACATTCTGTCGCCGACCGCGATGGCGGGCGAGATATATTTCCAGAGTTCGTACACGATAACGGGAAATCCGAGGAGTACGCCGGCGAGCATCGCGGCCTTGAGCCTGAGAAGAAAGCCGTCGATCAGGTTAAAGACATTGAGTTTGAGGCCCGTGGACAGATAGGGCCTGTTGATGACAGCCAGCAGGTAGTCGGAAAAGAAAAAGCCGACGACCATGATGATAAATACCGTGAGCAGCGACACCAGGAAACGGCTGCGAAATTCGTCGAGATGCGAAACCAGACTCATCGGTATATCGCCGCGGGCCCTGGCGTCGGGATCTATTGCGGTTTCCTCTCCGGCCTGGACGGCGACAGCGGCCGAATCGCGTTTTGTGAGATCAGACGGAGATTCCCCGCGGTGCGCAGGTTTCTTTACGGTTTTAACAGGTCTCGGGGCCGAATCTTTACCGGACTTCGACTTCTTCCCCGTGCCATCCTTCGCCGTCCTGCCGGATTTCCTTGCCGGACCTTTTCCGGATGTGCCGGGTTTCTGTGAATATGGGTCGACAGAGGTCTTCGCGGATCTCTTCTTGGGTGGGGGCTTTTCGGCGCCGGCGGACTTTTTCTTTGACACGAAGGACTCCTCTAGCGGTAACTGGGCCAAACTGAATAGGACAGAGAGGCGTTTATCGGCATTTCCACGCACCGGCGCTCGTGTACCATTGCGGAGGCAAAACCCCGCCGGGCGGAGATACCGACACCGATGTGACTAAAAACCGAACGCGATGTCAAGTATTTTCAGGTATTTAAATTTAGCTTGCGTATCGTTTAGCAATAGATGTATAAGAAAATATGCTTGGAAAGGGCGATCCAATCCCGGGCGGAAAGCCTGAAGTATACAGGGATTTTTTCCAACGGATCATCGACGATTCAATCGATGGATTTTTCGTGCTCGATGAAAAGTTCAGAATCGTAAACTGCAATGAATCTTTCGCCAGACTCTTCCCCGGGGGGGGCCTTTCAAGGGGGGATGTTCCCCTACTAAAAATTTCCGCCAGAAATTCCAAGAAACCTCTGCTTAAAAAGCTTGAAAAAGTACGCAGGGAAGGACGTTCGGAATCTGAAGAAATGGAAGTTCGGCTGGAAACCGGCGTACGCTTCTGTCTTATAAGCCTGAACCCGATGCGCTCGGGCGGAGAGAATACCAGCTATATTTACGGTTTTGTCAAAGATATCACCGAAATTAAAACACTCCAGCACCAGCTTGAAATAGAGAAAAACTACAACCGCGGCATAATCGAAACGGTCAACCTGGGCTTTGTGTTCGTAAATGATGATAATGAGTATCTGGATTACAATAATGAATATCTTGTCATAACGGGAAGGGAAAGGGAAGATCTAGAGGGCAAAACCTTCTACGACTTCACCGCTCCGGAATACATTGACGCCCAGCGCCGGCTTATGGAAGAGATGAAAAAGACCGGCCGGTCTTTCATCTATGAAAAAGAGTTTGTTCGCGATGACGGCTCCAGGGTCCCGGTGCTTTTATCAATGTCGAGGCTTG
>JALOTJ010000084.1 GCA_025457965.1 Spirochaetota bacterium
TTTTACAATGGCATTTACAACAGGCTCATCGATTCGCTGGTGTTCCTGGTCTCGGCCTACATGACGAAAACGATCGATACGGCCACCGACTGGAAGATCTTCGAAAAGGACATCCTCGAAGCGCTCGCCTCGGACGATCACGATAGCCATTTCGAGACGCTCGTTAAAAACCGTTTCTATGACGGCTTTAACCCGGGCTTTTGCGCCGAGCTCACGCGCTTTCTCCAGAGCGACAACGGCATCGCCGTCGAACGCACCCTGCAGAAGCTCACACAGTTTATCCTCAACGTCCAGCGTATTGACATAAAGGTCGAGTTTCAGCACATCTCTTCGCTCGACATGGAGCTCCATTCCGCAAGCTGCAAGAAGATTGATCCATCTTCGCTAGAAACGCAGGAGAAGCGGCACGAGGCGGGCCCCGTACCGGACCAGGACGCGCGGGACGAACTGCGCGTGGGACAGGACGGGGTGAAGCTCATAATGAGCTGTTCGGTGATACTCTCGCCGATTAGAGGAAAGGATATCGCCAGAATCGAGCCCGGTGACCGCATCCGCGTCTATATATCCGATTCCAATCCCAAATGCGTTTCGGTCGCGAAGGCGCTCAATGCCTACGAGGACGGCGAGCTCAAACCGATCACCGCGCGCGTGAAGTCGATCAAGCCCAATTCCGGGGGAGGGTATACGATTTTCGGGATCGTGGCCCGTGGTATTTACGCGAAAATCGTGGAGGAGGAGGCGAGCATCAAGGTCGCCCTCGACCCGACATACGAACTCGCGCGCGCCGGCGTTCAGGACGAGGGGAAAGCGAACCTGGGGCTTATCCTCGGGCTCTCGGTGGTCCTTGTCGTGATCATCGCGGCGATCGTCGCGCTCGTGATGTACCTCTAATTATACCGTCCGCATCGGCAGTCCGCGCGCGGCGAGATCACGCTTGACGTCGCGGATCGTTATCTCGCGAAAATGAAATATTGACGCGGCCAGCACCGCGTCCGCGCCGCCCGCCGTCAGCCCCTCGTACATATGCTCGATCGTGCCCACACCGCCCGAAGCGATGACGGGGACGGAGACCGCGTCGGCGATGCGACGCGTGAGCTCGATATCGTAGCCGATCCTTGTGCCGTCGCGGTCCATGCTGGTGAGCAGGATTTCACCCGCACCGAGGGCGCAGGCGCGCACCGCCCACTCAACGGCGTCGATAGCGGTGGGCGTGCGCCCGCCGTTCAGATACACATTCCAACCGCCCCGGTCGTTTCGCCTGGCGTCGATGGCGACCAGAATGCACTGGGCGCCGAAGCGCACGGCCGATTCGCCGATTATGTCCGGATTGAGGACGGCCGCGGTGTTCATCGACACCTTGTCGGCGCCGTTCTCGAGGATCATGCGCACGTCCTCGACCGCGCGGATTCCGCCGCCGACGGTAAAGGGGATGTTGACGGTCTCGGCGACGTTCTTCACCATGTTCAGCACGATGTTTCTCCGGTCCGAGCTCGCGGTAATGTCCAGGAAAACGAGTTCGTCCGCGCCTTCACCGTCGTAAAACCTGCCGTTTTCGACCGGGTCGCCGGCGTCGCGGAAATTGACGAAGTTGACGCCCTTGACCACGCGCCCGTCGTTTACGTCGAGGCAGGGTATTATTCGTTTGGCGAGCATTGATTCCCTCCGGGAAATGATGGGCGGCACAGCCCCCGTTTCATTCGGCCGGTGGGCCGGTCATAATTCAATCAAAAATTTTACTACGGGCCCTGTACCGGGCGGACGCGTTCGCTTTAATTTTAGCGGTTTAACCCCGATTCTTGCTTGCCTGGAGGGCGGGTAGCGAATATGTGGTTACGAGCGACAGGAAAATCGGCCTCGCCTACGGCCGCCCGGAGCGCGGCGCACGAACGGAACATAAAATGGAAGATGACAGAATAATACTGGTCGATTCGCGGGAAGGCCTCGACGGACTTGTCCGACGCCTGGCAATGGTCGACGAGGTCGCGATGGACTGCGAGGGCGAGTCAAACCTGCATCGCTACGGCATTCATCTGTGCCTGGTGCAGATTTTCGACGGCGAGCGCTGTTACCTCGTCGATCCGGTCGTGCTGGGCGACATTTCGGCGCTCAGGGAGTTCGTCGAAGGCGAACGCGTCTGCAAGGTCATGTGTTCCGCCGACTTTGACATGCGCCTTCTGCATCACACCTGCGGCTTCCGGCTCGGAAACGTGTTCGACGTTCAGATAGCGGCGAAGTTGCTGGGGAGCGAGCACCTCTCCCTGCAGGCGATACTGGAGGAGTACCTTGGTGTCAGCCTGCCGAAGAGCGCGAGCGACCGGAGATCCGACTGGAGCAAACGGCCGCTTTCAGAGCGGCAGATGGAATACGCCGCGGGAGACGTGCTGCACCTTCTGCCGCTCAGGCGTGTGCTCTCGCAACAACTCGCCGAGAGGGGCCTGATCGAGGAGGCACATAAAGCGCATCGCGCCCTGAAAAATATCAGTTTTCAGCCGAAGAGCGATCCGCACCTTCGCCTTCCGGGGGCCAACCGCCTGCCTCCCGCGGCACGGACCCGTCTGAAGCGTCTCTACCATGTGCGCGAGCGGATCGCGGAAAACCTGGACCTTCCACCCTTCATGATCCTCGCCAACGAGGTTCTGGTCGCCGCGGCGAAAAACCCGCCGCCCGGGAAGGCCGCCTGGCACGCGTTAAAGGGCATGACCCGGTTCGCCCGGTCGCGCATTGCCGAGCTCGAAGCGGCGCTGGCGGACACACCGGCGAAGTGAAGGCGCGCGCGAGCTCGGTAAATCGTTTGACCAAGGTGATGATTCCGGTTAGTATTGATATCGCCGTTTCTGGAGAAAAACCGGCCAGTATGCCGGAGCAATAAAGAAACCATGGAGCTTGCCGGACGGACAATAGCCGACCGTTACGTCATTACCGACCTCATCGGCGAGGGCGGGATGAGCGTGGTCTTCCGTGCACTGGGGGTCGACGGGGCCGTTGTCGCGGTCAAGGTGTTGCGCGAGGGCGGGGTGTCGCGTCGAATCGAGGACATCATCCGCTTCAACGCCGAGGCGCGCATGGTGGCCAGGATCAGCCACCCCGGGGTCGTCGCGCTCTACGAGATCGGCGAGCTGCCCGCCCCGCTCATCGCGGGACATTCGGTCCACTATCTGGTGATGGAGTACGTTGCGGGAACCAGCCTGCAGGACGCGCTGAATCACGGCGAAAGCTTCGCGCCGGGTGAAATTTTAACTATCGCCGCTCAGGTGTGCGACGGTCTCGCGCACGTCCATGACCTCGGAATCGTTCACCGCGACATAAAGCCCGGCAATATCATGATCTCCGGGCGGGGAGACGGTCTGCGCGCGGTGATCATCGACTTCGGACTGGCGCATGTGCGCGAGTTCGGCGCAGGTGCCGGCGAGGGGGCGCTGGGCACCTTTCGCTACATGTCGCCCGAGCAGAGCGGCATCATACGAAGGACCGTGGACGAGCGCAGCGACCTCTATTCCCTGGGCGTACTCCTGTACCGGCTCATTGCCGGACGCCTGCCCTTCGAGGGCGAAGACGCCTCTTCCATCATACATCAGCACATAGCGAAAAAGCCCGAAGCGCCGTCGAACTTCAACCCGGGCATACCGCCCGTCGTCGAACGGATGGTTCTTCGGCTACTAGAGAAGGAGCCCGAAAACCGCTACCAGAGCTCGCGCGGCCTGCTGCACGACATACGGATGATACTGTCGGGCTCCACGGATGTCATACCGGGCGCCGCAGACCGGCAGGCGCGCCTGAACTCGCGTACGGGAATCGTCGGACGCGACACCGACCTTGCCCGTCTCCGGTCCCGCTACGATGACCTGGCCCGCGGGAAGGGTTCGATCTGCCTCATTTCCGGCGAGGCCGGCAGGGGAAAAACCAGGCTTGCCGAAGAGCTTCGCGACCATGTCGTCTCAAGCGACGGTATCTTTATTGAAGGGAAGTGTTTCGCCGGGGAGAACAAGGTGCCCTACGGCCCGTTCAAGGACGCGCTCAACCTGTATCTGCAGCAATTCCCCAGGCTGAGCGACAGGTACCGTCTGGACCTGAAGGCCCGGATCCAGTCGATCGGCATCGACCGCTGCGGCGTGGCCCTGCGGTTGAACCCCCTGCTCATCGAGATAACGGGCCCGTGCCCCATCCCGGTCGAGCTCGAGCCGGAACGCGAGAACCGGCGCTTCCTGATGGTGGTCGGCGAATTCATCCGCGCCCTGGCCGATACCCGCGCTCCGCTCGTGCTGTTTCTCGACGATCTGCAGTGGTCCGACGAGGGGACCTTCTCGCTTCTTGAAGAAATCGCATCGGGCATAGCCCTTGCTCCGCTGCTGGTCATCGGCTCGTACCGCGACAACGAGATTTCCGACTCGCATGGAGTGAGCCGTTTCATCAGGCTCGCAATACAGGCGGGTTACCCGCTCGACCATCTCCGCGTGGAGCCGTTGGACCGCGCGTCCGTCGCTCGCTTCGTCGCCGGGCTCCTCGGTTCCGGCGACGCGAATATGGACAGGGTGGCCGACGTCGTGTTCCAGAAGAGCAGGGGCAACCCGTTTTTCGCCCTCGAAATCGTCAAGCGCATGGTCCAGGAGGGAGCGCTCGTCCTTACGGGCAACTATTGGAACGCGGACGATGTGAAGATCAGTTCGCTCGAGATATCAGGCAGCATCCTCGACGTGGTCATGCGGCGGATCGAGGGACTCTCTCCGCGCTCCAACGAGGTGCTTTCGTACGCGGCCGTGATCGGCCGGAAGTTCGACATAAGCCTGCTCTTCGGGCTGCTCGTGGGCGGAGGGGAAGGTTCCGGGTATACGCATAACGAGGTAGTGCGCATCGTGGATGATGCCGTGGCGCTGCAGCTGCTCGAGATCGACCAGCTGCAGCGCGGCAAGCTCTTCTTCGTGCACGACAGGATAAGGGAAGCGTTTTACAGCATGCTTTCGACGGAGCTCCGCCAGGGTCTTCACCTCCGGATAGCTCGCACGCTGGAAGACGGCCCGCCCGGCGACGAATCACCGGTATTCGACCTGGTGTTTCACTATTCGCAGGCCGCGGACGGCGAAAAGACGCTCAAATACGCCTATCCCGCGGGCAAACGCGCCATGGAGAGTTACGCGAACGAGGAAGCCATACGCTATTTTTCAATAACGGCCGGCATGCTCGAGCGCGACGGGGTGGTCGACCTCGTCCGGGTGCCGCTGTGGCTGAAGTGTCAGAGGCGGATCGGGGAGCTCTACCTGGTAACCGGCAGGAACGACGATGCGATCGGGCTGTTTAACCGCATACTTCCGCACCTTGGATCCTCCACCGCCCGCGCGGCCGCGTACCGGCAGATCAGCCACGCGTATTTCAAGAAGGGAGATTTCGCCAACAGCGAGCGGTATGGCGCGGACGGTCTCGCTCTGCTGGGTGAACGGCTGCCCCTGTCGACCGGGCAAGTCATCCTCGGCATTCTGCGCGAGTTCGCCGTACACCTCGCCATCAAGGCGTTCCCGGGGCTCTTCATGTTCCGGGGCGGAAAGGGGGCCGGCGAGAGCGACCTGCTTGTCATCCAGTTCTATCACTCGATCAGCTGGAATTACGCCCTCAGCTCGCTTTTAAAATTCGTCCGTTCGACGCTTCGCATGCTCAATATCTCCGAGCGGCGCATAGGCGTTTCGCGCGAGCTTGCCATAAGCACGCTGGGGCTCGGAATGATGTATGCGGCGGCCCCCGCCTTCGGCAGGGCGCTTCGTTATCTGGAGAGGGGACTCTCGATCAGCACGGATATACGCGACACCTTCTACAAGGCCGTGTCGCGGCAGTTCCTCGGCACCTATTACTCTTGGACCGGGGACATCGATAAAAGCACGCGTCTTCTCATGCAGGCCTACGATAATTTCAGGCGCATCGGGGACATCTGGGAGCTCGGGCAGGTCAACAACATCGCGAGCGTCAACCATTATTATTCGGCTGAATACGAGCAGAGCATCCGCCATCTCAATGAATGGATCGGCATAAGCAACCGGATAAACAACGATTACGGCCTGTGCAACGGTTACGCGAACCTTGCCTGGGTGTACACCGATATGGGGGACTACGGCCAGGCCCTCGAATACGCCGGGAAATCGCTGGACTTAAGCGCGAGGCGGGGAATCTGGTTCGCTCATTTTCTCGCGTGCACCTACGCGGGCTATTGCCGCAGCGAGATGAACGACCACCAGGCGGCGATCGATCTCCTCGAGCGGGGCAGGGAGTTGGACCGTCGTCACCGTTTTACGCTCAGGGTCTACACGGCCCCCCTGTATATATACCGTACCGAGGCGTACATACGACAGTACCTCGATGCGCGCTCGCGATTGCCGCGGGCCAGGACCCTCCTGCTGCGCGCGAACATGAAGCGTGCGTGCCGGGAGGCGCTCGGGCGTTCGAAGGGCTGGCCGCTCAATTACTGCGCCGCGGTGCGGGTGGCCGCCCGGTGCGCGGAGGCGCTGGGACGCGACCGAAAGGCCCGCCGGCTGTACCAGAGCGCAATAGACCTCTGTTCTCAGACCGGCAGGCGGTTCGAACTGGGCAAGGCGTACCTCGGCTACGGGGCGCTCCTTGCGCGTTCGGGCAGTGCAGATAAAGCCGCGCCGCTCCTCGAGGCGGCGCGCCGGGTCTTCAAAGAGATATCGGCGCCCCATTATCAGAGAAAAGCCGCCGACCTCATGGGCCCGCGCGCCGAGGAGCGCAGCGCCATCCAGCGCCTCACGGACCATCAGCGTCTCTCGTCGATCATCAGCATCAGCCAGGACATGAGCTCCATTCTCTACCTCGACGAACTTCTCGAGCATGTGATGGCCAAGGCGATAGAGGTGACGGGCGCCCAGCGCGGCTATCTTTTCATGGTGGATGACGAGAGCGGAAAGCTCAACATGAGGGTGGCCAGGAACATCGACGGCGCTGTCATCCCCGAGTACTCGCGGAGCGTGATCGACGAGGTGTCGAGAACGGGGAAGACCATCATAACGACCAACGCCGAGAAAGAGGAAGGGTTCACCGGGTTTCAGAGCGTCCTGGACTACGGCCTGAAGTCAATACTCTGCATACCCATAGCCGGACGCGACCGCCCGGTTGGTGTCTGTTACCTCGACAACCCGCTTACGGGAGCGGTCTTCACGGACGATGACGCGGATGTGCTGCGCGTTTTCATGACCCAGGCCGCCATTTCAATCGAGAACGCGAACCTCTACGCAAACCTTGAATCGAAGGTGACCCAGCGAACCGAGACCATCGAGAAACAGAAGCGCGAACTGGAAAACCAGATTGCGCTCGCGGAAAAAATACAGCGTGCGCTCCTGCCCGGGGTCCTGCCGGCCATCGACGGCGCCGACATCGCGTTTCGGTACGATCCGGTGATGGGCGTGGGGGGGGATTTCTTCGATGTGCTGTACGACGGAGAGCGGGGCCTCGTCGGGCTGGTGGTGTGCGACGTGTCGGGGCATGGCATGCCGGCGGCGCTCCTTGCGTCCATGACCAAGGTGTCGCTTCAGTCCTGGCGGCAGACGCTCAATTCGCCGTCGCGGACACTCGCGGTTATCCGCGAGACGCTTTCCGGAAAGCTCAGCTCCCATTTTCTATCGGTATGTGTCTGCTGTCTGAACCTCGAAAACGGCCGCCTGGTGTGCTCCTCGGCCGGACACCCCGAGCCGCTCATCCTTCGCGGCGGCGGTATCCTCGAGATCGTCAAAGTGCGCGGCCGTGTCATCTCCGACGCCTTCGCGCCGTCGCCCTTCGAGGAGCGGACGATGACGCTGGAAAAGGGGGACAAGCTGGTGCTCTATACCGACGGCTTCACCGAGGCGCGCAACAGGTCGCTTGCCATTTTCGGGGAAGAAGCGCTCCAGATGGCGCTGCAAAAACTCGCGCCGCTCGATGCGCGGAGGATCTGCGACCAGATGTTTTTTCGGGTCAAGGACCATGCGGACAGCGGGGACGGCCTGGAGGACGACCTCACCATGCTGGCGATCGAGTATACCGGCCGACCGCAGGGCGCTATTCGAACCGGAGGTGCTTGACGGATTCCCCGGAATTTTTAAGCTCGAGCAGCGAATCTATGCCTATCTCGAGATGCTTGTGCGCGAAACGCGAGGTCACCTCGCGGTCGCTTTCCGCCGTCTTTATTCCCTCCGGAATCATGGGATTGTCCGAAACCAGGAGCAGCGCACCGTGCGTGATCCCGTTGTAAAACCCCACCGAAAAGATCGTCGCCGTCTCCATGTCGATGCATATCGCGCGAATGTTCTGGAGGTATTCTTTGAACTTCTCGTCGTGTTCCCACACGCGCCGGTTGGTGGTGTACACGGTGCCCGTCCAGTAGTTGATCTCGTGATTTTTTATTACATGTGACACCGCCATCTGCAGGCCGAACGAGGGCAGTGCCGGCACCTCGGCGGGCAGGTAGTCATTGCTGGTGCCCTCTCCCCGTATTGCGGCGATGGGAATGATCAGGTCGCCGAGCTGTGTCTTCTTCTTCAATCCGCCGCACTTGCCGAGAAAGAGCACCGCTCTGGGATGTGTCGCCGAGAGAAGGTCCATGACGGTGGCCGCCATGGCGCTTCCCATGCCGAAATTGATGATAGTGATTCCGAGCGCGCTCGCCGTCTGCATGGGGCGGTCGGTCCCGGTTACCGGCACGCCGTACTTGCCGGCGAACATTTCGACATATGCTTTGAAATTGGTGAGAAGGATGTACTCCTGGAATTCCTCCAGAGGTATTCCGGTATAACGCGGAAGCCAGTTCTCGACAATGTCGCGCTTCGTTTTCATAAATTCCATGCCACCATGCCCGCTCGAGGTTGGTCTCATCCTACGCGATCGCCCGCGCGATTGCCAGACTTTTTTCGGGTATCCACGGTGGTTCGGCGAAAGACTTGACTTGTCGTCGGCGACGGCCGATGCTTTGGGCCGAATCGCGCGGAGAAGTTTAAAACGGTCCGTCTGCGGAGGCTGCGATGGCGAATGAATCCATCAAGAGAGTGGCGTTTATAGGCCTGGGGGTGATGGGACACCCCATGGCGGGGCATCTGGCGCGGGCAGGGCTTGCGGTAACGGTCTTTAACCGCACTGCGGCGAAGGCCGAATCATGGGTGGCGCGTTACGGCGGAAGAAGGGCGGCGACGCCGCGCGAAGCGGTACTCGACGCCGACATGGCGATATCCTGCGTCGGAAACGACGGCGACCTGCGCGATGTCGCCCTGGGCCCGAACGGGATCCTTTCAGGCCTCGGGCCGGGCGCCATATACGCGGACCATTCAACGGTGTCCGCCGATATCGCGCGGGAGCTGTATCAGACCGCCCGCGAGGCGGGACTAAATTTTCTCGATGCGCCGGTCTCCGGCGGGCAGTCGGGAGCGGAGAATGGGGCGCTCAGCATCATGGTCGGGGGCGACGCGGAGGCCTTCGGTGCGGCGCGCGCGGTGATGGCCCATTACGGCCGCGCGGTCGCGCACATGGGAGGCCCCGGCGACGGTCAGCTCACCAAGATGGTGAACCAGATTGCCATAGCCGGACTGGTGCAGGCGCTCGCCGAGGCGATGAATTTTGCCGTCAGGTCGAAGCTCGACGCGGACAGGGTTATCGGGGTCATCTCGAAGGGCGCGGCGGGATCGTGGCAGCTCGACAATCGCGCGGCGACAATGGTAGAGGGTAAATTCGATTTTGGCTTCGCCGTGGACTGGATGCGCAAGGATCTGCAGATATGCCTGGACGAGGCCCGGCGCAACGGGGCTGCGTTGCCGGTTACCGCGCTCGTAGAGCAGTTGTACGGCCGGCTGCAGGAGAAAGGCTTCGGCCGGCTCGACTCTTCGAGCCTCATTAAGCTGCTTATCGAATAGGAGACGGCCCGGGAAGCTTCCCGGGCCGGGATACGGCAAGGTCCTACAACGACATCGCCGAGAGCCGCAGGTCCTTCTCCATCCAGAGCCGGTTGACCCATTCCTGGAATTCCTCGCGGAACTTCTCGTTATCGAGATAATCGCCCTGGAGCTCCTTCGTGATCGCCAGCTCCTCGATATGGACCTTCACGCTTGGGACCCCGCCGCAGAGGAAGTCCCAGAAGCTTTTGATACCTTCCGGATAGCAGATGGAGACGTTGAGTATCTTCTTCATTTTCTCCCCGCCCATGGCCGTCAGCACGAACGCCATCCCGCCCGCCCTGGGCTTGAGGAGGTTCGTAAAGGGCGAGTTCTGCCGGCGGTGCTTTTCCTCCGTGAAGCGGGTGCCCTCGATGAAGTTCATGACCGATACCGGGATATGTTTGAACTTCTCGCAGGCCTTGCGGGTAATCTCGATGTCTTTACCCCTGAGGTGCGGGAACTTTTTAAGAAAGGCACCGGAATAGCGTTTCATGAAGGGAAAATCGAGCGCCCACCACGCGATTCCCATCAGCGGGACCCAGATCAGCTCCTTTTTCAGAAAGAACTTTAAAAATGGGATCTTCCTGTTAAAGACTTTCTGTAAAACGAGGATGTCCGCCCACGACTGGTGATTCGAGATGACCAGGTACCATTCGCGCGGATTGAGCCCTTCAAGCCCGGTGACCTCCCAGTGGATTCGTTTGGTGATCTTCATGTTCAGGTTGTTGATGGAGATCCACAGGGTGGCCAAATTGTCCAGAATGAAATTGCACGCCGCGCGCCAGGGCGCCAGCGGAAGGAGCTTGAACAGGCCGATGAGCGGAAACATCGGAAACATGACTGCGGTATTGAGGAAGTACAGGATTATTGAGACCGATCCTGTCGAATGGTGAGCGACGGCCGATCGGCGGCCTTTTTTTCGTGCAAAATGATAGCTAAGGTCGATACTTCGATCATTGTTGTCCATTGGATGTCCTTTTTTTCACTTTTTTTAAGGAAGGAACGCTTGCCGATTCAGCCGTACCGGCGAAAGAGTAATCGGCGATAAACTTCCGCCCCGGTAATAAAGACGGTGATTTTGCTGAAAGGTTGCAAAGTCCCCTGCATGTTTTCCCGTGCAGGGCTTTTTGTCAAGGATTTATTGTAATACAACAATGCAGCGCAGAATTCTCTACGCGCCGAATGAACGGCGCGTAGAAAACCGGGAGCGATACCGGGACCGGGCTCAGGCCGTTTTATGCCGATTTTTACCCCACCTTTTAAAGAGCTTGAGCAGTGCGCGGCACACAAGGAGCATTCCGGTGAATACCACAAGGGTGAGCTCAAAGCTCCAGCTCCACAGTACCGGAGCGCTGACCAGCACGAGCTGGACAGCCATCCCCGCTACGGCAGGGGCTCGCAATGACCGACCTTTGCCCGAAATTTATCACACCCGTGCGGAAGGCCCGGGGTGTACATGCGATAAAAAGGGCGCGACCGTTTACGGCCGCGCCCCCGTCGGATCGAACGTGGACACCAGTTACATCCTCGCGAGCCGGGCGATGCGGTCCTCTATGGAAGGGTGGGTCGCGAAAAGCGACAGGCGTTTGCCCGAACTGATCTTCGCCATCGAGAACGAGTCCTTCTTCTCGGGAAGCTTTGCCGCTTCGGCAAGCCGTTTCAAGGCATTGGCCATGGACGTGGGCGAGGTGTATTTCGCGGCGCCGGCGTCGGCCCGGTATTCGCGCATGCGCGAGAAAGCCGCAAGCGGAATGGATGCGAGCAGCATAAGGAAGGTCTCGAGCAGCATCACGGTCATGATATAGCCGATGAAGCCAAGTCCGCCGCCCCCCTCGTCGTCCCTGAGGAAGCTGTCAAGAAACTGCGCGATGATGCGTGACATGAACATCACCAGCGCGTTCGCCACGCCGGTGAGGAGCGTCATGGTGACCATGTCGCCGCTTGCGATATGGCTGACCTCGTGGGCGGCGACGGCCTCCACTTCCTCGCGCCGCATTGACGAGAGCAGTCCTGTCGAAAAGGCCACCAGCGATTTGCTCTTGGACGGGCCCGTGGCAAAGGCGTTGGGCTCGGCGGCCTGGTAGATGCCGACCTCGGGAACCTCGGGAAGACCCGCCTTGCGTGAGAGGCGAGCGACCATTTCGTAAATCTCGCGTGCGCCGGCGTCCCTTGTGGCGGCGTCGACGAGCTGGATGTTGTAGGCGCGCTTGGCCATCCAGCGGCTTATCGCGAGCGAGATAAAGGCGCCCGACATGCCGAAGATGCCGCAGAAAATGGCCAGACCGTACATGCCTCCGGTAACCTGGATGCCGAGGAGCGGCAGTACTATGTTGATGATAAGGCTAACGGTAACCACCACGAGGAGGTTAGTGAGAAGAAACAATCCTATTCTTTTAAGCATTTTTTCTCTCCGTATAGTATTGATGAATAAAATATATGCCCGAACCATAGACGGTGTCAAGGCAAATGATGAAGTATTTGTCCTGCCGGTACGCGCTTTGTTACGCCGACAGACCAAAAACTTTTTCCGGGTGCGTTTAAAAGGAGCGCCGTGAAAAACATGGTTGTCAAACGGCAGGGGGGCGTGGTAGACTAGCTTCCGGAGGAGCCCATGAACGCCGAGACATACGCCAAAATACTCCGCTACCAGCGTAACGAGATCACCGAACACCTCCTGTACGGCCTCCTCGCGGCCGGGGCGAAAGGCAAGAACGCCCGCGTGCTGAAGAAGATATCCGACGACGAGCTCAGCCACTACGCGTATTTCAGAAAGCTGACCGGGCGGGATGTCCTCCCCGACCGGATGAGATTGTTGCTGTTTCGGGTGGTGTCGTTCGTTTTCGGCCTGACCTTCACGCTCAAGATGATGGAAAACGGGGAAGCGAAGGCGGAGCATAACTACGGGGAGGTCGAGGCGCAGGTTCCGGGAATCAGGCGCATCATCCGCGAGGAGAGGCGGCACGAGGCCGATCTTATCGACCAGATCGAGGAGGACGCGCTCAGGCACATGGGCTCGATGGTGCTGGCCATCAACAACTCGATCCAGGAAATTACCGGCATCGTCGTGGGGCTCACCTTTGCGCTGGCAAACGCGCTCCTTGTGGGTAAGACCGCGCTGATTAGCGGGGTCGCCGCGACGCTCGCCATGGTCGCCTCGGAATACCTGTCACAGAAGGCCGAGAGCGCCGATGCGTCCGCTCCGAAAAAGGCGGCACTGTATACCGGCGCCATCTACATCTTCGTGGTCGCGGCCGTGGTAAGCCCGTATTTTATTTTCTCGAGCCCCTACGCGGCGCTGGCCGCGGCGATAAGCGCGGTGGTACTCATCATCGTCGTCTTCACCTTCTTCATGTCCGTGGTAAAGGGACTCGATTATAAAAAAGCGCTCGCCGAGGTGTCCGCCATTACGGCCGGCGTGGTCGCGCTGTCGCTCGCGGTCGGCGTGGGGATGAGGCTGGTGTTCGGGGGGTAGCGAGTGCAGAATAAAGATTAAAGATTAAAGATTAAAGATTAAAAGATTAAAAGATTAAAAGATTAAAGATTGAGGATTCCGTGGGAGCTGATGATGTAAGGTCTGGGAAAAGAGACGTAGAATGAAAACCCTTTTCACCTGTGGACCGGAGAATCTTGAATCTTGAATCTAAAATCCACCCGCAGGAGAACTCAATGGAAACGCTCGATGTGCGCCAGGTGTGGAACGGCATCGAAATCAGGCTGCGATGGTTCGCGCGTGTGTACGTCTTTCTTCTTGCCGTTGAAACCGCTTCCATCGTAGCCCTCTTTGTCTTCGGGATTTACGCGATGGCGGGAAAGCAGTTTGTCATCATGATTTCCGATTTCGGCTCGTTCACGGATGCTCTGAAGGCTAACCGGAACGAGCCCATCGTCACGATCTTTGTCGCGCTGGCAACACTCGTCTTGCTCCTGGGAATCTACTACAGCCTGGCTCGCGTGCTGAATTCCACCGTCATCAGGGCCACCGCGGAGGATATTCGGGTTGTTCACGGTCCCGTGCCCTGGGCGAAGGGGAGTGTCGTACCGCGCGGCGCGTTCGAGCGCTTCGAGGTCCAGGAGCGCGCCCAGCGCACAAAGGGAGGCACGACATATTATTACCGGCTTATGGCGAAACGCGGTGACGACGCGTACAGGCTCACGGTGTACCTGCAGGACGATACGCTGGTACGCGCCGTAAAGGACGAGCTGGACCGTTTCTATTCATATGGCGAAAGCAAGTCGGCTAATCCGTAATTATTGTCTTAAATCTTAAATCTTGAATCTTAAATCTTGAATCTTGAATCTT
>JALOTJ010000012.1 GCA_025457965.1 Spirochaetota bacterium
CTGTGAGGATTTTTTTATTTTTTACCATAGTAACCGAGCCATCTAACGGGTATATCCCCCTACGATTCAGAACAGTGGCAGGTCGTGACGGCTTATAACGGTAAATTCCATCACCCCCGGTCCTCTAAATCGAATCGGTTCTCACGAAACGAGACCAGTCCCGGGGCATGAAATCCAGTGTTCGCCGACCTGTACCATAATATTACAACAAAATGATCATTATTAACCATATCCATGCATATTTCAGGAAAGAACTTGACACCATTCTTCCGACAAGTATAGTAGCGTTGTCAAATCCGCGGCTAGCGCAATCACCCACAGGAGAAGCATGGGCCTAAATCCGTTCAGGGACTCCAATCTTAACGACCTTCAGGAGGACATTCGCCGGTTTTTCGGCGACCGCTTCGGCGAACTCGCCCGGAGGGCCAGGACGAAATGGGACCTTTTCGTCAAGAAGGGGCGCGAGCGGGTCACCATCATGTTCATCCCGCACTCCGCCAAGAAGATTGCCAACTTCCACCTGACGCTGTTTGCCGTCTTCTCGATCGTGGGAGCGGTCGTCGCCATTGTCGTCGTCACCTCGATCGTCATTGTAAACCACACATCAACGATCAAGGAGATATCGAAGCTCAAGATGTACGGTTCGTACTCGAAAATTCAGATAACCCGGTACAAGGAAGAGATCAACCGGTTGTACGACATCTTTCAGAAGTTCAAGCCGGAGATCACCTATCTCTATTCGCTTACGCCGGGAAACAACGTGGATTCACTCTGGGCGAAGGGAGGAAATCCCAATCCCGGGCCCCAGAACGAGGCCGGCGAACAGGACTCGCCGACCATGGAAGTGCTCAACATCGAGGAAATGGAACGCGAGCTTCGCACGACCAAGGAGGTACTCGAGAAGATAAAGGTATTCCTCGAAGCGCGGCGTAAAATAATAGAAAACACGCCGTCCATCTGGCCCGTCGACGGCTACGTGGTCTCACGCTTCGGCGAACGCACCTCGCCCTATACCTTCAAGAAGGAATACCATCAGGGACTCGATATCGCTTCATTCCCCGGCGCCGAGATCCGCGCGACCGCCCCCGGCAGGGTCGAAAATATATGGTGGGACCCCGTTGCCGGACTTTCGGTTGCGGTATCGCACAAGTACGGCTTCGTAACGGTATATTCTCACTGCCAGCGCGTTTCGGCGGGTCTGGACCAGAAGGTGGGCAAGGGAGAGGTGATTGCCTACGTGGGGCGGACCGGCAAAGCCACGCGGCCCGTATGCTTCTACCAGATAAAAATAGGGACGGATTTTGTTGATCCGGCCCCCTACCTCAACAAGATCGTCCAGTAATAATCGGTCCTACAGGTCGTCCTCACTTCGCTTGCTGATGAGCATCTCGTCGGAGATCTCCTCGATCTTTTCCCCGATCTGGATCGCAACACGGCTTCCGACCACGCCCGGACGGCATTTGAACTTCTTCCGGCCGCCGATGCGAAGCGCCATGTCAGAGCTGATCTTCGTGTCGGTGAGCTTGACGACATCGCCGACCCTGAGATCCAGAACCTCCTGCATGGTGATCTCGACCTCCCCGATCTCCGCTATGACCGGAAGCTCGACGGTCTCGAGACGGCTCTGGATAATGGACATGTTTTCGTCGGTGGCTCCCTTGCGGATACTCGAATACCAGTATTGCGCGGAAAGCTTGGAGATTACGGGCTCGATGGTGATGTAGGGGATACACAGGTTCGTCATCCCTTCGACCTCGCCCACCTTGGTCTCCAGCGTGATGAGCACCACCATGTCGTTGGGGGGCACGATCTGTGCGAACTGCGGATTGGTCTCAATGTTGCCCAGGCGCGGCCGCAGGTCGATGACGTTCGACCAGGCCTCGCGGAGGTTTCCGAGTATGCGGACGATGATGCCCTCCATCACGGACAGCTCGATATCGGTGAGCTCTCGGCTGATTTTCGCCGATTCGCCCATGCCCCCGAAGAGCTTGTCGATGATGGTGAAGGTGATGGAAGGGTCGATCTCGAGCACGGCCGACCCTTTGAGCGGGTCCATGTTGATGACGGCGAGCGTCGTCGGGTTCGGGATGGAGCGAATAAACTCCTCGTAGGTGAGCTGGTCGACGGACGCAACGTGCACGCTGACCAGCGCGCGCAGCTGTGCCGAAAGCGCGGTCGTGGTAAGTCGGGCGAAGGTTTCGTGCATCATCTGGAGCGTGCGGATCTGGTCTTTCGAAAACTTGTCCGGGCGCCGGAAATCGTAAATCTTGACCTTCCGCTGCTCCTTCGCCGCGCTGTAGTCGGTCGTATCCACCTCGCCGGTGGATATCGCGGTCAATAGCGCATCAATCTCGTCCTGGGACAGTATCTCGGTCATTATCGTTCACCCTTTAATACGGTCGCTTCAAGGTCAATTATAAGCCAGTGATCCCTCGTTTTTTCAAGCGTATACCGGTATTTGAAACGGAACGGCAGCCTGGGCCCGTACCGGTTCACGACCACGTCGACGTAGGCGATATTCTTTCCGGGAAGAAAAATCTCGTCGGTTATCGAAAAGTCCTTTATATAATCGTCCCTGCGCCGCGCTAAAAACCTGGCGAATTCCTCGAGAATTCTCAATTTTTCGATCTCGTCGGCGGTATTATAGAGACGTACGTAATCGGGAAAGGCATTGATAAAGGTGTCGGCCTTGATATACTTGTAGAGTCTGTCCCAGGTCCCGTTCTTCTCGGCGGTCAGGGCCAGCAGCACCACCTCTGAAGGGGACACACCCCGCTCCTGGCGCACCACACCGCTTTTCTTCACCAGTCCCGGGGCGCGCACTATTTTAAACGAAAGGATATTGGAGCTTGGCAGGGCCGACGGGTTCCGCATATCGGGCAGAAAAAAACCGCGCACCCGGTATTCGGCGCCGGTGTGCAGATCGTACAGGTTTTTCAGGTTTACGGTGTGCGCCAGCGTCTCGTTGGGAAGAAGTTCGATCGCGCGCGGGTACAGGTCGCGCACCACTTCCTCGACCCTTCTGTTCATGAGCCGGTACGGCACCGTGATCGCCGCCTCCCGGCCCTGCGCGTCGTAGACGACCGGCTGATACGTGGTATACGACGTGTCGTACGACACGAAATGTTCCTTTTTATCGGAGGTGTTTTTGATGATGAGGTTGAGCACCACCGGCTCGTCCTCCGCGAAGGTGGATCGGTCCATCTGGATTATGAGGACGAACGGCGATTCGTCCTGGCCGGCGGTCTGACCCGAGGCTATTCCATGGAGGCCCGCCACGGCGAGAGCGGCCAGCGCCGCAAGCGCGACGAGCATCTTTCCACGCGCACAGTGATACAGGAACTCACGCACAGCGGTATCCTTCCCCGTAAGATTTCTCCTTATAATATCGGCCTGGATTCTCCCGCGCAATATTAAAATATCGGTCAAAAAACCTATCGCGGCAGGAGCTTCGCCAGATATTCGCGCACCTTCGGGCTTTTAAGCCGGCGGTCTTCGGAGAAAAGGCCGTTCTTCTCCTGAAAGGTGTCGGCAAACTGCGTATAGCAGAGCCCCTGGATTGCAGGAAACCGGGAGAGTACCTCGATATGCTTCTTTAAAAATTCGTCGAGCGGCATTCCCTCGTTTTTGTACATGCCGAATCCATAACCGCCGAACTCGCTGATGACGAGTGGGCTCGTGGTCTCACCATAGCCCCGCAGAAACGGCGTCTGCGCGTTCTCCTTGCCCAGGAGCATCCGTATAAAATTGTACCAGAGCGGCGCCTCCCGCACCCCCCTGACGAGAATGGAGTAGAATTCCTCCGTTTCCTCCAGCGTCGGAATATAATGATGGATATCGGCGACGTCGGTCTTAAGGTGATGGAAACCGCTGTTATCGATGATCAGATAGCCGGGATACGCGCGCTTGCACCGGTTGAAGAGCTCGACGACCCCGTCCCGTGCCCTTTTAGAAACGAACGCATTATAAATTCCCCAGCTCTCATTGTACAGCACGAGCGTCATGACCGAGGGATGGAGCCCGTCGCGACGCATCGCCTCCGAGAGCTCGCGTTCGAGCCGCTTCATGTTGCCCGTCGAGGGACGATAGTACGAGGGCACTTCCTCCCATACCAGGAAGCCGAGCAGGTCGGCCCAGTACAGGAAAGTCGGGTGTTCGATTTTCTGGTGCATCCTGCAGCCGTTGAATCCCGCCTTCTTCATAAGCTCGATATCGGTCCTGAACTGGTCCGTCGTTTCTGGCGAATAGTGCCCGATACCGTAGTATCCCTGGTTGAGGAGAAGTTTCTGATAGAGCTTCTTCTTATTCATTTTGATTATGCCCGAATCCACACCGATCTGCCTTGCGCCGTAGAGCAGGTAGAGCGTGTCGATCTCCTTCTTCCCCTGTCTGAGGCCGATCTCTATCGGATGCATGCCCGGCCAGTCGACGCTCCATTTACCGAGAAGCTTCTCCGGCACGGTTATATCAACATGGCCGCGGCCCATCGCGTCGAGCGCGACGAATTCGCGAAATTCCCTCAGCGGCGTCTTGAGAGTGCCGCGCCCCCCTTCATGGACCTGCGACGCGTAGAGGCGCAGCGATACGTCGATGTTTCCCGGGTGTATTCCCCGGGCACTGCGTATGTCGAACGAGAATACCGCTCCGCCCCGATCGTCCCGGTAGCAGCTAACGCCGTCACAATAGGCCCTGCCCAGCGGCTCGATCCAGACGTTCTGCCAGATACCGGTGCATCCCGGATACCACACCATGAAGGGCTTCCTCAAAAATGTCTGCTTCCCGCGGACCTGGCTCATCGAGCGGGAGTCCTCGACGAGCACCGTGAGTACATTTTCCTCCTCGAACTTTTCAACCACGAACTCGAACGGCGTATAGCCGCCCTCATGTTCGCCGAGGAAAACGCCGTTAAGCCAGATCGAGGCCCGGTAATCGACCGCCCCGAACTTGATGAGGCCCGCCGTTAATTCGGCCGGACGTTTGAAATACCGGTAATACCAGAAAGCCCGATGTGAGGCGATATCCACGGGGGTCAGCCCGTAACGCGCCAGCTCGCGCTGGTTTATCTCCGATTCCAGCGGGAACGGCACGCGCACGCGATGTATCGACGCATCCTCGGCGAGCGCGCTCGAGCGTCCCTGGACCGTCCTCAGGCCGAAGTCCCTGTTCTGCCAGCCCTTCAAGCGACCCGTGGCTTTGCGATCGGGGCACAGCAGCCACTCTCCATCCAGCGAATAGCTCGGATTTCTGACAAGGTCCGGACGGGGGAAATGGCCCCGTTCACCGATTTTAAGCATGTTCCCCAGCCTCAGCCGTGCGAGCTCCATGGTTATCTCTCCCTTTTTGGAATAAACAATCCGTTTACGATGGCGACATTTTCATGACGTAAAACGGTTTCGCGCAGCACCCTTTCCAAACGGGCGAACGCGGCGACTTCCGCCGAAGCGCGGTTGACGAACGCCGTATCGCCGCGGCGCAACAGTTCGTAGCGCACCCCGTCGCGGGTCGGCATGTAAATGAGCTTATGGTTTTCATCAAACACCGTCCGGTGCTTGGCGATGTTGATGAGATCGAGGTATTCGTCTTTCAGCACCACGTCCATGTCGGGCTCCGCAAGGCCGCAGAGTACGCTGACGTCTGGGTACCGGATGCGCATACGCTGGAAAAACTGCGCGCCCTCGGCCACGAACCAGATGCCGGTCTCCGCGTACGCGGTGCGCGGGATGTGCGTCACCGTACCCTCGATAACTCCCCTGTACGATATACCCGCCGCGTCAGACCCCGCATTCTTGATGCCCAGCACGTCGAGCATCGTAGGGGCAAAATCAACCTGCTCGACGACGCCGGTATATTCCCTGGCCCTGGCCATCGGAGCGTATCCGCGGTGGAATTTGATGATCATCGGGACATGCGTCGCGTACTCGCCGCGGAAATGTTCGCCATGCCCCAGGTCAAGGCCGTGGTCGTAGAGGTTCTCGCCGTGATCCGCGGTGAAAACGATGATGCTGTCGTCGTACAGCCCGCGTCGCTTAAGGTGATCGACGACTTCGCCGACGGCGTCGTCGACCGCCGAGCACGCTCCATCGAACAGTCCCTCGATCTGGCGACGGTCGTCACGAGTCACCATCGATTCGCTGAGCGGATTGTTTATTTTAAGATAGCGGTATTCTCCGCGATAGGCGGGATCGGTGTACTTTTTGTAATACGGATGCGGCGAGGCGTAGGGGAAATGGGTCGCCGAGAAAAAAACGGTCAGGAAAAAGCGTTTCCCGGCGGCGAGCGCGTCGATCTCCGATTTAATGTCGCCGACGAGAAACGAGGGGTCCGAGTTCTGGGCGAAGGCGCGCGTTTCCGGAAAAAGGCACCGTCCCGGGGCGTTCTGTATAAACGGCAGCAGGAAAAAATGGATCTCGAGGCCGCGCTGGCGGATAAGCGTGGTGAAGTTGAACGAGGGCGCACGGACCCTGTCGAAGCAGCTCATCCTTGAAAAAATGTCACCCGCGTAATCCGCCACCGCCGATGTAACGTAGCCGTTTTTTCTGAGGGTTTCAGGCAGATCAAGGCGCGCCGCTGCGAGCTGATCAGCCGTGGGAAACATGTGGCGGATGCCGTGCTGCGCCGGATACCTTCCGGAAAGAAGGCTGTACCACGAGGGAAAGGTGCGCGGCAGCTGAACATGGAAATCCTGCAGGCTCGTCCCTTCCTTGACCAGGGCATCTATGTTCGGCGTGAGGCCCCTGCGCCTCCCCCAGGCCGAAACGCGATCATGGCGAAACGAGTCCGCGGCGATGATGACGAGGTTCGGCCCGTCGTTGCGGTTAAACGGCACCATCCAGAGTATCACCGCCAGAGCCGCGCCTGCGGCCAGAATAAGGAGCGCCCGACGCGGGAGACGGGCGCAAGCGCCATAGAGCGTCCCGCCGAGGTGCACCATCACCCCGATCGTAATCGGTATAAAGCCCGCGGATACGACTAGTCTCAATGCGTCGATCACGAGGCCCGGCATGCCATGCGTAACGAGCATCTGGAAACCCGCAAGTACCGCGCCGCGCGCGTGGAAATGCTCATTATACAGTGCGGGATGGTTCCGTATGTCCGCGATGAGAAATGCGAGCATGAAGACCGTGCTGTACAGAGCGACCGGCACAACGGCCTTGCTGACCGGAACTCTCCGGTTCGTCGCCGCGCACCAGGCGTGGATGCAGTACCCGGCCGCCGCGCCCGAGGTGCCGCCGATCGCGACGTACGCTGCCAGTATCTTCGCCTGGTGGAGCAGGATGAGCCATTTGAATTCCGCGAAAACGAAATCTTCCAGCGCCTGCACCCGCACGCCCATCACCGAGAACGAGGCTGAATAAATCAGTCCGAAGGCAAAGGCGCAGGCGAAAACGGCCGCGCCAACGGCGAAGGAGCGCCACAGCGCGGTCCCGCGTTGTCCCATATCCCCGCGCGTGAACGCGGCGACTATTCTCGTTCCGAATCTGATCATGTAGTAGTGCTCCGGTCAGGGGCCCGCCGCCGCGCAGATCGCATCCGCCGCGCGTATGCCGTCAACCGCCGAGCTCACGATTCCCCCGGCGTGGCCCGCGCCCTCCCCGACCGGATACAGGGACGGAAGCGATACCGACTGCAGATCGGCTCCGCGGACGACGCGCACCGGCGAAGACGATCGCGTCTCGGCGCCGATGAGGACACCCTCATCACCTATAAAGCCCTTCATCTTCCTGTCAAAACTTTTTAGGGCGAGGGCGAGCTCGTCCGCCATCCAGCCGGGAAGGTAATCCCGAACCCGTGCCGGACGCACGCCCGGAAGATAACTCGTCACCGGAGCGCCCGTGTCGGGTCTGCCGTCCAGAAAAGAACGAACGCGTTCGGCCGGCGCTTTCCAGCCACCACCGCCGGCCTCGAAGGCCTTCCGCTCGATCTCACGCTGGAACTCGACCCCGGCGAGCGGTGACGGTCCGAGGTCGTCCGGGGAGACCGTAACGACGAGCGCGGCGTTTGAGTGCTTTCCGTCCCTTCCCGAATAGCTCATCCCGTTGATGCACAACATACCTTCCTCGGATGACGCGTTGACGACTTCCCCGCCCGGGCACATGCAGAACGAGTAAACGCCGCGGCCGCTCTGCCGGTTGTTGAATGTCAGGCGATAATCGGCCGCCGGAAGCCGCCACTTACCGGCCGCTCCGCCGTACTGTATCCGGTCGATGAGTCCGGCGGGATGCTCGATCCTCACCCCGAGAGCAAAGCCCTTTTTTTCAAGCGCCACCTTCTCGCTCATCAGCATATCGTACACGTCGCGTGCGGAATGGCCGGTCGCGAGCACTACCGCCGACGCGCGGTGCTCCCCGCCGGTCGCGGTGATCACACCCGTGGCCCGGCCTCCCTCGCGGATGAAACCGGTCACCCGCTCCCCGAAACGGACGGTCGAACCCGCGTCCTCTATTCTCCTTCTGATATTCCCGAGCAGAGGGACGAGCCTGTCGGTACCGATGTGCGGCCTTGCCTCATAAAGGATCGCCGGGGGCGCTCCGCAGTCGACCATTGTCTGAAAAAACCATTCCACCTCGGGGCGGTGTATCCTCGTCGTCAGCTTGCCGTCGGAGTATGTTCCGGCGCCGCCCTCCCCGAAAAGCACGTTGCTCTCGGGGTTAAGCGACCCTCCCTCCTTGAGCGCGTGTATATCGCGCATGCGCTGCTCGACGGGCCTGCCGCGCTCAAGCACCAGCACGCGCGCTCCGGCCCCGACAAGCCTGAGCGCGCAGAAGAGCCCGGCGGGGCCCGCCCCGACTACAATGACCGACAGGCCTTCAGGCGCCCGCGGAGAAGGTCCGCTTTCGCGGCGCTCCGCCGGCCGCACGCCGGGCAGGGAAAGCGCGGCACGGCCGGAATGTTCAGGCAATTCGGTAATGACGCGGTACCGATACACGATCCGTCCCTTGTCCCGCGCATCCAGCGACCTGCGCTCTATAGACCATTGCGGCTCTTTGTCCAGACCCAGGCGATCGCGAATCAGCGATGCGATCCGCTGTTCGGGCTCGCCGGGGGGGAGTTCGATGTTTTCTATTATTATCTTCATGATAAAAAGGGGTGGACAGACGGGCGTTGCATCCCTTACCCTGGGACCGTTAACCGCCAATGGCCCCCACAACGGCTTGTACAACGGGGCCCTCTTATTTGCAACAACAAGATCGGGCAATGGACATCATCGACGACAGAAAAACGCTGAATCTCGCGAAGATCAGCAGCATCAACCGCCAGATCAACTCCAGCATGAACCTGCCGGAGCTTTTGACGGTCATTCTCGAGACCGCCCGCGAGATCCTTCACACGGTCGGTGCTTCGCTCCTGCTCTCGGATATCCTGACCGGGGACCTCATCTTCAACGTCGTGCTTGGAGACCACAAGGAGGAGATCAAGGGCGAGAAAGTGCCCCGCGGCGTGGGAATCGTCGGCATCGTAGCGGAATCCGGCAAGCCCCTCATCGTCAATAACGCGCAGAACGATCCCAGGGTATTCAAGGGCATCGACAGCAAGTCGAGCTTTACCACCCGCAACATCATCTGCGTTCCGATGACCGTTCAGGAGCGAAACATCGGCGTGCTGGAGGCGGTTAACTCGATCGGCAGGGAGGCCTTCGACGAGCTCGACGTCGAGCTCCTTTCGTATATCGCCGGACAGGCGGCGATCGCTATCACCAACCGGCGCCTCGTCGACGAGTTGACCAGCCGCGTCAAGGAACTTAGCGCGCTGTACGATATCTCCCAGACGGTCTCCTTCTCCCGGACCGAGGGCGACCTGCTCGACACCATCATCGCGACACTGCCGCGTTCGCTCGGAGTCGATCGCGCATCGCTCCTCCTCTACGAGGAGACGAAAAAAGTGTTGGTGCTCCATGCCGCGCATGGCCTTCCCGAAGACGTCCGGCCGGGCATGGAAATACCGATCGACAACTCGATTTCCGGCCACGTTTTTCTGACGGGCGACCCGCTCATCGTCGTCGACAGGGAAGGCGAAATGTCCTTCATCAAAGCGGACCGGAGCAGTAGCTATCGGACGCCGTCCTTTATCTCGGTTCCCGTCCGCAGTGAAAGCGGGGTGATCGGGGTCATCAGTGTCACCGACAAGACGGACTGCTCCATTTTCAACGCCTTCGACCTTCGGGTAATGTCGACCATCGCCAACCACGTTACCGAGGCCGTGCGAAACATCCAGTACCAGAAAAACAAGGAGGCCCAGCGGCGCTTCGCGCAGGAGCTTGACATCGCGGCCGAAATCCAGCGGAAGATCCTTCCGGAGATACCGCCCGTGTTCGGAAATCACCGTATAGCGGCCTTCAACCGCCCGGCCAAGGAGGTTGGGGGAGATTTCTTCGACTTTTTCAATTTCGGCTCGAACAAGTACGGCCTGGTCGTCGGGGATGTTTCAGGGAAGGGAATCCCCGCCGCTCTCTTCATGGGTTCGGCGCGCAACGTGATCCGCGCGGAGGCCAGGATCAGCACCCAGCCCGAGCCGCTGCTGGTCCATTCCAATCGCTACGTGTTCGACGATTCAGAGTACGGGATGTTCGTTACGGCCTTTTATATGCTCATCGACAGCCACAACAGGCTCCTCACCTACGGGAGCGCGGGCCATAACGACCAGATACTTATAAAAAGCAGGGACCGTCAGGCCGTGCGTCTTAACGCATCGGGCAGGGCGCTGGGTCTTTCCGCTGACTCCGCGTACGAGGAAAGGGTCTTCATGTATGAAACCGGCGACCTTCTGCTGCTATTCACCGATGGCGTGCTCGATTATCTCGGGGAGGGAGACATCGACAGGGGCGAGGAGCGCCTCATCGAGATCGCGCTCCGTTACTTCGACGACAACCCCTCGGTCATCATCGGCTATTTCAGGGAACTGCTCTCCAATAATGCGGTTGACAATTATTTCATCGACGATTTCACTATTCTCTCCGTGAAATTCTGATCCTCAGGGAAAAAAGTGAAAAAATACCGGGTGATTTTTGTCGGTGCGGGAGTGTTGATCCTCGCTCTGCTCTTCTACAGTTTCGGCGTGCAGAAAACCATCGACGACATACTCGCCATGGGCTGGCGTTTCTGGATCATCGCGGGTATATTCCTTTTCAACAACATCTTCATGACCATCGCCTGGAAGGTGCTCATCAACCATCCGGTCAGGCCGTCATATTACCTCCAGCTCTTCCTCGCACGGGTGGCGGGGGATTCCACCTCATCCGTGAACGCCATGGCATCGGCGGCAGGAGAGGCGCTCAAGGCGATCTACATAAAGGACGTTATCCCCATTCAGACCGGCCTCGCTTCGGTCGTTCTCGACCGCACCATACACATCATCTCCAACGTGCTCATGATGCTCACCGGCATCGTTATCAGTTTTTTCGTCCTCAACATTCCGCTATGGATCTCCATCGGAACGCTCGCCGCGTTCGTGCTGCTTTTCTATATGATGATGGTAATTTTAAGAAAACAGCGGCAGGGCTTCGTCCGTTACCTCCTGACCCGCATTCCCGCACGGTGGCTCGATCGTCTCATGAACGAAAAGCGATGGCAGAAGGTTGATACGCTCGACGGGGATATCTCATTCGTCTTCAGCACCAGGGAGACGATGAAAAGTTTCTATCTCTCCCTGGCCGTACATTATCTTTCAGGTTTCTTTTTTTCCAGCCTCGAAATATACCTCATCGTCATCTTTTCCGGAAACTCGATCACCTTCGTGCACTCCATGTTCCTGTATATATTCAGCATGTTCCTAACCAGCGTCATTTTTTTCATGCCGGCGAACCTGGGGACCAGCGAGGGATCGTTTTCACTCGCGTTGCGTTTCCTCGGCTACGACCCTGCCATCGGTCTCACGGTCGGACTGATCAAGCGTCTGCGCACGCTGGTATGGTCGCTCATCGGCATCGTCATCCTTTTTTTCGCAGGCATGACCAGAAAGAGCTGATGCACGTCGAATGATTCACCGCATGTACTCGCACCGGAAATATCCATCAAGCCTGAATGCCCCCCTTTCGCGGTCGATGATCACCGGGGACGCGTTGGTGATCTCCACAAAATCGCGTTTTTCGTCTCCCGCCAGCAGTGACGCGGCGAGCTTCCCCAGGTGCGGCAGATGTCCGACGATCAGCACATTGACGCCTAGCGCCTTGATCTCGTCCTCCATCGGCCGTATCGGATCGTCTGGATTGAGGAAGGACCGCTCCTCGACACGGACCCCGCCAAGGGCGAATGAGACGGCTTCGGCGGTCTCCCGTGCCCTGGTTTTCCCGCTGTGCAGCACGAGTCCGGGGTAAAACGGGAGCTTCCGTAGAAACTCGGAAAGGCGCTTTACCTGCGAGCGCCCCTTGTCGGAAAGCGGCCTCTCGGGGTCTTTCTCCGAAGCGACGGCGTCACCGTGCTGTACCAGGATAATCTTCACCGTGGCACCTCCTTCCTTCCTTTTTTTTAACCCGATTATAACCGGTCATGCCGAGTAAAGGCAAATGAAAATCACATCCAAAATATAATTGATTTATTCGGGAGTACCGGCAGGTAGTGAAGGCAACAGGCGCTTTCATATATTAACAGGCGAGTCAGCTCTTCCGGTAAAAGCACCATGAGGGAGCCTCCGGAGGATAAAGCGAAGCGGCGGAAGCATGGAAATTAAAAGGCTTTATCACCGACTGCGGGGCACACCCTACTATAAAAAGGGGAAGAAGGCTCTCGTGATCGAAGGCGGCGGCATGCGGGGTATCTTTCTCACGGGCGTGCTGCAGAGCTTCACCGACCGGGGATACTTCCCCTGGAAACTTATCATCGGATCGTCGGCGGGAGCGCTCACGGGCACCGCCTACGCCGCGCGGCAGATCCATCTTGCCCGCGACGCCTTTTTCACCGAACTTTTATCGGGTAAATTCATCAATTTATCCAATATCCTCCGCCCCGAAAGGCACATTCTTAACCTGGACTGGATGGTCGACACAATTATTCACGGAGACGAGCCTCTCAGCTCCCGTGCGCTGTCCCGCGCGTGTCCCGTGCTCATCACCGCCACCGACTGCCGCCCCGACAACCCCCCGCAGACGCTGTACTTCAGCACGCGGCGCGACGATATGTCCTCCGTTCTCAAGGCGACCGCCGCCATCCCCGTTCTCTACCGCGGCTTCGTCGAATACGCGAAACACCACCTTCTGGACGGCGGTCTGCTCGATCCGATCCCATACGCAAAAGCGCTGGAAATGGGATACGACGAGGATGAGATTCTGGTGGTCGTCACGCGACGGCACGGCTATCGCAAGAAGGAGGAATCGTTCTGGATCAGGTCCCTTTACGAATCTTACTACAAAGATCACCGTTACCGCTTTCTCGTCGAGGCGATCAGCAACAGGTATCTGCTGTACAACAAAACACTCGACGAGCTCGAGCAGCGGCATCGGGGAATCGACGTCATCTATCCCCCGGACGATTTCCGGGTGGACAGGCTCAGCCGCGACGGCAAAAAAATACTGGAAGGCTTCGCCCAGGGTGCCGTGGCCGGAAGGGACTACCTGCGCCGCCTCCGCGGCTGAGGGCCGACCTATTTTTTCCCGGGCTTTACCGACTCCTTGTCGATCCCGCCCTTGATCTTTTCAATGCTCTCTCGGTGCCTGCCCATGATTTCCTCGTGGGCTTTGCGATACGACTCCCTTACCGCCTGCAGGGCCTCGTAGTTTATTCGCTGTTGTTCGGCGACGCGGTTCGACTCTTCCTTTATGCGATAAAAGGTGTCGTACATTTCCGTCCGGTCCTTCCCGAAGCGATCAAGGATTCCCTCTATGGAGGCGGCTGCACTTTCATTGAGCAGTGCGTCATCCGCCATATCGCGCTCTACGAGCGAAAGCTCCTCACCGGTCTTTTCGATCTGCTTATTCCCGACGGCCGCCCTGCCGCCCAGCCGCGAGTTGAGCTCGCTGAGCTTTCCAGACGACTTCGAGCTGCGCTCACCCATGTTGTTGATGTAGCCCTCGAAGCGCCTGCCCCGCTCCCCGGGATCGCGCTCCATCTCTTTATCGCGCGCCGCCTTCCAGCCGGCCAGGTCGGCCTCCTCCTCATCGTCGAGCGGTGACTCGGCAAGGCCTATCCTGGCCTTCGACGATGGGCCAAGGTCCTTCCTGCCGTAGGGGTTGCGCACCTCAAGCGCTCCTTCCTTCATTTCGACGCGGGAGTCGGCGCCGTCGCTTACGCCCACCAGAAAGTCCGTACCGCGCACTGAACAGACCGTTGTCGGAGTTACCACTTTTCGCTCCGAACCCCGGGCAAGTTTCTGGAACCGGGCGTTAATCGCTCCGGAGATCAACGAAACTGAACCGGAGTCCTTCACTATTATACTGCCGATTTTCACCCTGCTCTTTTCAGTAACGCGTATCTCGCTGCCGTCGTTGTATGCGAGGACCGCAATTCCCCCGGTACCCGTTATCACCATGTCTCCGTCGGCCAGCGACTGGCCCAGGCCCGCCTCCGACGATTTCCCCTGGCGGACAAGCGATACGTCGCCCACGAGGAATGAAAATTCGAGCGCCAGCGCTTTTTCTGATCTCGCCGCCATCGCGAACACCACGAGCAACGCCGCGCATGCGCGCACCACCGTTCTCCTTTTCATCTTTTCCCGCCCTCCTTGCTTTTATAGCTCATGCCGATAAGGGTTATGTCATCGCCGGGACGCTGACTGCCGCTGAATTCCATCACCCTTTCAAAAATAGTCTCGATAAGCTCGTGGATATTTTTCTCCACGTATTTTTTAAGAAGCTCCAGAAAAACTCCCTGGCCCATTATCCTGTCGTTCGAACCCGTCAGCTCGAAAACGCCGTCCGTGTAGAAAACAAGCCTGTCTCCTCCGCTTATGCTCATGCGTTCGTTCTTGTAGACCGAGTTTTCGAAGATCCCTACGAACGGACTGTTGGGGTCCAGAAACACGTAGCCTCCGTCCGCGCGCATGATGGCGGGCGAGGGGATACCCGCGTTACAGTAGGTGAGCGTATCGGCCGCTAAGTCGAAGAGCCCGTAGAAAATGGTCACATAATTGTAGCTCATCTTTTTCTGGGATCCGATCAGAAACCTGTTGACCTCTCCCATGAATTCGGAAGGAACGGGACTCGAAGTCTTCACCGAGCTGATGGCGGTTTTCACCATGGCCGAATACAGCGCGGCGGGCACCCCGTGGCCCGATACGTCGGCGAACACGAAGGCGAAATGGTCTTCATCGTATGAGATAAAATCGAAAAAATCTCCGCTTACCTTTTCCACCGGTCTGAATTTCAGCGCGAGGTCGAAGCGATCGAGATCGGGCAGCGCCGCAGGGAAAAGACAGCGCTGCAGGTTTGCCGCGATATCGAGCTCTTTTTCAATTTCAATGTTTCTCGTTTTTATCTCCTCGTTCAGGATTTCAAGCTCCTGGTTTTTCTGCCTGAGCTCTTCCAGGAGTGCGCGGTTCTCGAGGACGAGCCGCCGCGCCTCCAGGGCCCTCTCGACCGAAATACTGATCTGCTCGTTTTTGAACGGCTTGAGGATGAAGTCCGTCGCCCCGCTCTGAAGCGCCGATATGGCGATGTCGATGTCCCCGTAACCGGTTATGAGAATCACCGGGATCCCCGGGTCGACGAGCTGTACTCTGTTGAGAAACTCGATGCCGTCCATACCCGGAAGATTGACGTCGACGATGATCACATCCACCGTGGAGAGATTCTCCGAGCGAAGGGCCTCCTCCGCGCTCTCGTACCCCCTGGTGCTGTATTGCTTCCGGAGGATCCGGTAGATGAGGTCGTTTACGAGCTTGTCGTCATCGATGACCACAATATTCGCTTTCACGCGGGCGGTTTCGCTCACGGCCGTATCCTCCGGTCGTCCAACGCGTTCAGATACAGCCGCATGCCGGCCCAGTAGGCCGGATGACTGAACTGTCTTCTGGAGCGAACGCCCTGCTTGGCCCGTTCGAACGCGGCGATGACTTCGGTCCCCGACGCGAGCTCGCGGTAAAAAATATCGACAAAAACCGCGTTGTTAACGTCATGCACCGCGGCGTCGTTGATCACCACCGCACGCGCACCGCGCACTGACGCGTACAGCGCAAACTCCGAATGTCCCACGACCCCGAACGCGTCCCCCGAGGGAAGGTAGAGGAGAGAGCCTCCCTTCACGTTGTCAGCATACGCCACCCCGCCCAGGGAGAGCGCCCCTGTCATCGGGTTGTACGCAAGCTCCGCCATGAGATGCCCCACGCCAGAACGGAGCGCCGTTTCGGACCGCCAGGCTATCCCGGACTGGCGTAGCGCGACGCGCTCCACTTCGAGATACATCAAATCCCGGCGCCCCCCCACCAGACTCACCCTCGGAAGGATGGTTTCGTAGTCCCGCAGGGCGGAAATTATGGAAGAGCAGTACGCCACCTGGTGGGACTCGTCGAGCATCTCCTTCTCCCCGGTAATTTCGAACGGCACCTGCTCGAGTTCATTGTCGACGATGAAAATGACCGACTCTTTCCCGCGGTAATAATTCTCGAACGGCTTCAGGAACGCGGCCAGATCGCGCGAAACGGAGGCAACGCTTCCGAAGACCCCGATCGCCTCGCGGTAGCGCTCCGCCAGGAGGAGCGCACGTTCATAACCGTCCTTAATGCGTACGGGCTCGATAAACTGCCGCGCGATTGTCCATCCGAGCACATCTTTCCCGTTTTTAACCATGTAGATCACGACCGCCGCATCGGGAATCCTGCGCTGGAAAGTCTCTATGGGGACCATGCCGGCGATCGAGCCCGCCTGCAGGGCCGGACTGGCGTTCAGAAGCCGGAGAAAACGGTCCCGTCCGGCGATTCTGTCCTGTATGCCCTTAAACTCGGCCGCCGCTTCGCGCTTAATCCCCGAACCGAGCCCGGGAAAGCGCGAGCGCAGCTGTAGCTGCTTCTTCGTCTCCGCGTAGACGAGCGCGGAGAGGTAATCGCGGCGGCTCATCCTGTATGATATCATGAAATCGAGGCTCTGCTCCACCAGATCAATCCGGTTAAATGCCGAAAGAACATCCACCGACGCGTCGAGCGCCTGCAGTCCGCCGGTCACGCGCAACTCGACCCTCCGCCATTCCTCCTCGGACGCGTTCTTTTTCTTCAGAATCCTCGCGAGCTCCAGCCGCGCGCCGAGCAGCTCGAGCACGTAGCGATATCCGGCCGGCACCCCGCCCAGTGATGACGCGCGCGCCGAGGCCTCGTCGAACCTTCCCAGCGAAATTTCGTTCTCGAGGAGCAGCAGTTCGAGTGGAATTACGACCGGGTGGGCGGCATCCAGAAGAGCCCTTCCGGCCTTTGCCGATTCATACGAATCGTGATAACGCTCGGCCTTGAGCAACTCCATTCCATGGGCATACTGGTATGCCGCCCTGATCCCCGGTGCCTCCCTGCCCTTTATCGATTCGTTCACCGCACCGAGGATCGCGAGTGCATCACCATGACGCCGCTCGGCCTTGTGTAATTCGTACATCCTCATTAAAAGCGGCGCGGAGTCCATCCAGAATGCCCCCGCCGCCATGCCGTCGAGGTCTATCGTGCCGGCAAAGGAATGAATGCCCGAAAATTTTTCAGCCTTCATGAAGCGGTCTAAGACAATTGCAACCGGAAATGTCGAGAGCGCATCGAACCGCCCGCTTTCCTCCAGCAGGGGGGCGGCCTTCAACCTGACACTGTCTCCATCTTTCTCGACGAAGAGCTCCATGATGCCGATAGCCCGGCGCGGCAGCCACCTGGTTTCGCGTGTTCTTCCGCCAAGAAGCGCAATCTTGCACATTTCACGCGACGAGAAAGGGGTGACGACAGTCATGCCGGATACGATATTTCGCGCGTCAGGCTCTCTACCACCCAGATACAAGTACTCGGCGAATAGCAGTCGCAATCGGTCGACGGACACCAGCGAGCCGCTCCCGGTCAGCGCCGCCATCAGCGCCTCAGGTGTTGGCGTTCCTCCTCGTGCAATATCAGCGGCGAGGGCGAGCGCCCGGTAATCGGCGGTTTCGGAGGCGCCCTGTTTCATTCGTCTATCTATTATTTCAACCGCCTCCCCCGCAGCCCCCCTGTAGAGCAAAAGGTATGCCTTAAGGGCCAGGGCCCTCTCTATCAATCCGTCCGAAGCCGGGCCACTGGCCGCAAGCGCCCGGTTGATCATGGTCGCCGCCGTCCCGTGATCGTCGGCGAGGAGCGCAAGCTCGGCCGAATGAAGCGCGTACAGCACGGGTGCGTTCACGTCACCGCGCGCGCTGTCGTTCCAGCGATCTAGGAGCACCCGCGCGTGGGCGGCATCGCCACGCCGAAATTCCTCTATAAACATGGCATACAGCGCGTCGTTTGACCGTTTGCCGGCCTCCGATACGTCGACGGCGCTGCCGGCTTTCCCCAGCGCGAACGCAAAGCCCGACGTGCCGCCGATGTCGGTGTTGAGTCGGTCGCGCGGCGCTTCGAGAGCGCGCCCGACAAGCTTTGCCATATCGTCCATGCCGAGGCCGTGGCAGACGACGACCGATCGCGCTCCCGCATACCGCGCCGCCTCGAACGCGAGCGCGACGCGCTCCTCATCAAAGTGTTCCATGTTCAGCACGATAAGCTCGGCGCCCAGGCGGTTCCCGAATAATGCCGCGGGAGAAAGCGGACCTTCCGCTTTGCCCTGGTCCACCAACACCGAGAAGCGCGCGAGCTCTGCGCCCGGCAGGGTCCCGTCGCGCATGACCATCCGGGCGAGCGCCGGGATGCCCTGTAATTTCTCCCGCAGTTTCTGGTCGGCAGTGTACAGGCTCGTAAAGAGTGAGTCGTCCCGATCGTCCCCGCGGGCTATATCCTCGAGTGAATTCGCGAACATGAACGGCGGGAAACCGGAAGGCCCGAGAAGCCGGAACAGCTCCGCGGCATTATTGTCGAACACCACGAAGCGTGGCCCGGCCTCTTCACCCGCTTCCGAGAGAAAGCGTTTCAGCCCGGTCCGCAGCTGCTCATCGCCGTCTTTTACTGCATCTTTGATCATCCGGTATTCGACGTTCTTTCCGCTGAGGCGCCAGCCATATACGGAACCACCGGCGATTAAAAACCTGAACGCAGTGGAGGACTTTATCTCGGGAAGCGGTTTCCGCTGGTGGCGGAGGTATGAAGCGAGAATCGGTCGTAGTTTTTCGAGTCCGTCTACGAGTCCGGCGAACTCCCGATCATTGTCCATAATCGATTTTTCGATCGCCGCCAGGTCTTCGGGAGAGCGTGCCGCGGCCTCCAGCAGGCTGGAGCGCTTTCCGGTTAGCGCAGCACGCGAGGCCGAAAGTCTCAGGGCGCGCCGGTACGCCAGCGAGTCGTTTCGGTCGTAGAACTCGGGCGAGGCGGCCCGGACATGCAGAATACGTTCCGTTGCCCGCTTCCGCTCGAGGACTGACAGCGCCCCGCGTGCGTCACCGCGAATAACCAGCATTTCCGCGAATTCGTCGTACAGGCGCGTCACCCTTCCGGTCGCTCCGGAGTGGAGCATCGGACGGGCCTCGATCGCGTCCAGGGCGCGCCGATAGCGCTCAATGGCGATTTCCGCGGCGCGGGCTCCCTCGATCGACGCGCCGCTCTGACGCAGAAAACCCGCGGTTGCGCCGTCAATGATCCATAACAGGTCGTCATATCCGAACTTACGCGCAACCGCATCTGCATCAAGAAAGGCTTCGTACGCCCCGTCAACCATGCCCAGACGCGACCTGCACAGGGCGACGTTGATCAGAAGCCTGACAGAGAGCCTGCGCGAAGGGTCTTTGGCGGCCCGCTCGAGCGCTGCGGTAAATCCCGCTTCGGCCCGCGAATATAAGCGATATATTTCGCTCTCCCTGCCGAACGCGCGACTCGCCGCCTCGAGCCGGTCGGCTCCGCGGCCGGTCTCGGCGCCCGCGAGGAGTTCCGCCTTGTAAAACCGGAGCACTGACAGGGCCACGTCCACATCGTAGTGTACCCCGGCGGCATCCTCCGCCACCTTGATTCGCAGTGAACGTATCTCATCGTCAGTCGGCTTGCGCCTCAGTGCCTTCGTGTCGGCCTCAAGCTTTGCCGTCTCTGCGGTGAGGCGCCTCGCCTCGTATCCGTTCCTGAACGCCGAGATACGCCCGATGAGGGCGTCGATATCTGAAACCGGCTCGCTGAGATCCAGCGCATTTTCGGCCAGATAGGCGTAGAGGTTGGAAAGGTTGATAATCGCGACAAATGCACCCTCAAGGTCGTTTACCTTCGGGTCAGCCGCCAGATCCCACGCGCGCGCGAACGCAACGCGTGCCGCCCCGTACTCATGGAGGAGAAACCGGCAGTAGCCGATATTGTTGACCGTCCGTATCCGCGTCTCATTATCCACCCTTCCCCGGCGCCTGCCGAGTAATTCGAGTTTCCGTTCAAGAAAGCGTATCGACGCCCGGTATTCGCCCATCTCGTAGTGCACCTCCTCCTGGAGGGAGAGGTTCAGCAGACGCTTGCTCATGGTGTCGAGCTCGGTGAAGATGCGGTTTTCGCCGATGACGGCAACATCGCTGCCGAGGTCCCACAGGGGTATCGGGCCAAGACCCAGCACCTTGACTTTAAGGAAATATTTGCGTTCGTCGTCAGTGTATCGTTTCAGCAGTGAATCGGCCATATTCAGATATGAAAGTGCCGTTTCGGTATCACCGAGCTCCCGGTGGGCGTGGGCGATCTCCTGAAGATAGCGCGCGCGGTCAATTCTGACGCGGTTGGCCGCCGCGAAGTCGAGCGCTTTGTTGAACCAGGTGATGGCGTCCGTGTGGTTATTCTCCATTCTCGAGAGCAGCCCGAAGAAACGGTATAAATCCAGTATCTGGTGCCGGTACCGTCTGATGTTCCTGCCCGACGCCATCGTCTGATAAATATTAAGGGTCTTGACCATCTCCTCCCTGGCCCGGCCGTAACGGCCGTCCTGCCAGTAGCAGTAGCCCAGGTGATAATAGAAGAGCGCCTCCTCGGTCCGCGAATTGAAGTTCCGCTTGAAACGCGCCGCCAGCTCGTAGTGCCTCAGCGCGCGCGGATAATTGGTCAGCAGGAAATAGGTATTGGCGATATTCAGATGGAGGTTGCCTTCCTTCCCGGGGTTTTTTGTCTCGTCGTTTATTTCCAGGGCCTTTTCGTACATCCGGATGTTGCTCTCCCAGAGATAACGGGGGAAAAAACGCGCAAAGAGCGATTCATTCCTGCCACCGGCCTCCCTGAGGTCGTCCCTGCGCCGCAGGTCGACGTACTGCGTAATCCATCCCTTCAACATGTACGGATCGATGAAGGTATCATCGATGAAGAGCGCCCAGTCCAGCTCGTCGATGGACTTTCGAAAGCTCGCAAGCAGCATCCCACGCTCTCCCGCCCGTTCGAACGCGACGCCCTTGTTCGCGTAGATATAGCCAAGCCCGTAGATATGCGCCTTGTCAAAATCCATTCGCGCGATGGGCAGGCGCTCCAGGTATTCCCTTTCGAGACCCTCAAGCGCCCGCGCGTCCCCCCCCTTCCAGTCCGAGAATGCGTCAATATACAGCACGTGAGCGCGCGCGCCGTACTCGTTGTAAATGTCCTCAAAGCGTTTCTTCAGATGCAGGTAGGTCAGAAGCCACACATATTTCTTATAGAGTGCGACGGCCCCGGTGTAATCGCCAGCGAGCTCCGCGCGCTCCCCGTATTCCTCGTAATAATCAACAAGCCCCATCACGACGGCGGGAAAATCCCGCTGCTTCCACAGAAGAAGATAATTGCTCGCCGCCGCGGAATAAAACGCCTCGCGATCTTTGAAGTTTCGTTCCCCGCCGGCGATATCACCCAGCAGGACATTGCTCCGGTAATAGACTATGTCATTTTTCCTGACGATTTTAAGCGACTCCTGAAGCCGGCGCTTCGCCGCCGGCATTTCGGCACGCTCGAAGTGCGCCTTCCCGATAACGTATAAAAGGAGTCCCGGAAGAAGTTTGTTGTCCCTGTAGCTGACCATCATTTTTTCGGCGGCGGAGAGGCGCTTCCCCGTGTCCGCCTCCGCTTCGAAGAGATCCAGGATACGTGTCATCGCGTCGTTACGGAGATAGATGAAGCTCGAGTCGAGCACCGCGATAAACGATGGGTGAATCCCATCGGCAATCCGTGTGGACTCGAGCGCGGCGAGTTTGTAATGAACGTAAAACGTCCTGCCGTAGTCGGCATGGTCTCTCAAAATTTCGCGATAGACCCCGGCCGCGGCCCGGCGGTTTCCCGAACGCACGTGCTCGTCGGCCAGATCCTCTTTCAGATACGGGAGGAAGGCCTTCCTGCCCGGCTCGGCTGCCATTTTCCGCAGGGATTCGGCGATGATACGCTCCCCCGGCCTTCCGAAGAAACGCTCTTCGATAAAACGGCCGAGCACCGTCCGGTAGTCATTCCGGTCGACGGAGAGCGAAACGAGGAGCTTCTGCAAACGCCCCGCCTCGGCGGTACGGCCCATTCCGTGGTTGAGCCTCGCCGCCTCGGCGATGGCGCGCGCGGTGAACGCGATCGATTCAGGGTCCCCTGCCGCGCCGAAGAAATGATACACCCGTTCCAGAGCGAGGAGGTAGCGGTCGGCATCATCGAACTCCTGGAGATATTTTTCGGCAAGTTCGTACTGCCGACGCGCGTTCTCCCGTTTCGGGATCACGCCGTCATCAGGAATTATGTTGATGTTGATATTGTTTCCGTCCTGATCTGAATACACGATAACGCCGTCAAAGGCCGGCGACCAGCGCGGTGAAAACGAGGATTGCGAATACAGCGTAAGCGGATATTCCAGACCGTTTGCGAGGTTTTTATACTGGACAACCGAATTGTCCTTCAGATCGACCTTGCCATCTCCGCTGGTGTCCCGGTCTATGAGCGTAAAGACGATCTCATCGTTCCCGCGGAGGAAGGAGGGGTGCATCTCGATCCCCGGGCCGGAGGTAAGCCTCTTTTCGGTTCCCGACACGAGGTCGATCATATAGACATTGCCACCCGAGCCCGCGTCCCTGTAGGAGACGAAGATGATCTTCTTTCCGTCGCCTGAGAAACGGGGATGTGTGCCTCCGTCTCGGGTTATCCGGCGCAGGGTGCGCCCCCCTCGGTCCATCAGCCATATATTTTCGGTTCCACCGCGGGTGGATGAAAAGGCAATGTGCTTACCATCGGGCGACCAGCAGGGCGAAGCGTCCTTCAGCGTGCGGATTGTTCCCTCCGACGGATCCTGATACTGCGTGAGATTAACCGCCTCCACCGGGGGGCCGATGGCGCGCCAGGTCGACGAGCGGGCGCTTTTAATCAATGCGGCGGGGTCCAGCCGCATTAAATAGATGTCGCCTTCCGGGTCCTCGCGCTGAGAAACGAAGGCGAGGTACTTCCCGTCCGGGGAGAGCGTCGGAGATGAGTCCCTCGATGGATGATCGGTTATGCGCACGGTGGTGATATCGGTGAGTGAACGCAGATAGATGTCAAGGTTCCCGCGCTCCCGGTCCGAAGCGAAAAAGAAAAAGAGCCCATCGGGCGTAAAGACACCTTCCATCTCAATGGACTGTTCTATGGTAACAGGCACCACCCTCCCGACGTCATAACGGTATTCCTTTCTAAGGATTTTGCCGTAGCTGAACAGCACATCGTGCTTCGACGCGTCCTCACAGGCGGCAAGAAACAGGACGGCCGCGGCGAGGGCCGCGGGAAGGCTCCGGCACATAAATCGAGCTATCATTTCTTGCGGACCCATTTGCCCGTTGTATTCTGGATCCAGTCATTCTTCCTCGCGAGCGCCGCCTGCTCTTCGGCGAAAGCCGCGCCGAACGTCACCACATCGCGGGAGGCGGGTTCTCCGGACCCCGCGCGCGCCACGCTCCGCTCGAAAATCGTCCTCCTCGCGGCGTTCTCGTCCTCGAGCACGCGCATGAGGGCCGCTTTAAGCGCGGCGTCCGAGTCGTATTTTTTCTGCGACATATACGCCACCATTCCGCTGTTCGCCTCCCCGACGGCACCGTCATCCTTGTAAGTGCGGATCTTCTCCTCGTTAAACTCCCGTATCTTGACGGCCCTCAGAAGCGCCTCGTCGCCTCCCATCACCACGGCAGGTCCGCGTGAGCGCGCCACATCGGTCTTCACCGACGACACGATCCACGCGTCGCGCTCGAGCTCGCGGTAATCGCCCACGATCTGCCGTTCGATGACGGTCTTTTCCCCGGTGAGGTGAATATCCGGAGGCGATATCTCCAGGCAGCTCGGTACGTCCGCAAGACAGCTTTTGCCGCTCGCACAGGCCGAAAGCACCGCCGATAGCGCCACGAGCACCGCGATCAGACACAGGCGTGTATTCATCGCTCCACCTCCCTGACCTTTCGCAGGTATTCCTGTATAGGCATCCGGTCGAATTCAACCTTCTCATCCTTCACCCCGAAGAGATAGCCGATCGCCCTTCGGGAGAAAGTGACCGTGGCGTATACCAGACCCCTGTCGAGGTTGAAATTGAAGCCCTTCACGTTCATCGAGTTGTCCACAGCGAACTGCGCCACGCCTCCCAGCTTTGAGGTGCCCTTTTCCGTGGAAAGCCCCTTGAGCAGGCGGTTGGCGAACTTCTCGCCGATTTTATAGATGTTGACATAGCCCTGCGCCGACAGCTCCCGCTCTATATCGACGCCTTTGCCGCTGAAATTCGCGTTAAACGAGAGCTCGGCGTCGCGCGACTTTTCCTTCGGATCGGTATCGTCGAGCCTGCCGATATCGACGTTGGTCACGTCGAGGGCGACGCGGAACTCCATATTCCGTTTTTTCATATCGGCAAGATTGAAGAGGATGTCTCGTCCGTACAACGAGCCGTCCAGGACGTACGCGCGCATCGCCGGTATCTCGAACGTGTTTTCCCGGAAGAACATCGTGGCCGAAAAATCCTTCAGATACTCGAAAGAGACGTCCCTGGCCGGATGCCTGGCCCGTATGGATTTAATAGTAAAGTTCGCCTTCTCCCTGAAGTTTTCGTTGGAAATGAGAAGGCTCTTGTCGGTCGCTATGCGCGATTCACCACGGTAGCGCGGCGAAAAATAATACTCGAAGGGGAATTCCATGTTCAGATCGTCGATGGCAACGCGCTTCGCGTCGTTCTTCGCGAAAAAATGGTTTATCTTTATCGACCCGAAGGCCCCGCCGTTTTTAATGTTTCCCCTTATGGCGGCGCCGATATCGACCAGCCCCTTGATCTTCCAGGAGCTATACACCGCCGCGAGTTCCGGTGCATTCAGTTTTATCCCCAGCTTCAGGTCAGAATCCGAGAACGGCGGCGTCTTGACATCGACGGTGCCGCGCGCGTCGATGCCGAGGCCCTTCGCCTCGCTTCCGAGATGGAAACGATTGAGGGCAATGCGTTTTCTCGCGCCGTCCTGCGCGAGGTCCACCTCGAGCCGCAGGTCGGTGAGATCGAAATCGGGTGCGATGAGCTTCATGACCGCGACCGCGCTCGTTATCTCCCCCTTCATGCCGAACGATGCGTCGAGCGAGAGGTCGAGAGGTTTTGCAAGCGGAAGCCCCTCGATCGATTTTCTGAGGGGTGCCGGAAGCATCGCCGAAAGCGGCGCCTTCCGGAACCGGAGCCTTGCGACATTGAGCCTCCCGGCCGGAGCGGCTCCCAGCGAGAAATCGGCGGCAGCGCCGACATCGAGGGCGTTCTGCCCGTCGGCCGGATTGAAAAATCTGAATGAGAAGGACTGGAGTTTTACACGACCGAAGTTCCCAAGCGCCGATGCATCCACGGACATCTCGATGCCGTTGTCACCCGATTTGCTCCGTTCGAGCGTATAGGAAAAACGGGGGGCCGCGAGCCTGGCAAGAAGCTTCATATCGTCCGCGCGCCGCAGGGCGGTAAAATACAGCCGCGCAGAGGGCAGTGCCACTTCCATTTCGGCCATTTTACCGGTAATCCCCCGGAGCACGAGTTCGCCGTTTACGTCCAGGGAGGAAGGTGTACCTTTTATGGTCAGCGGGTAGAGCGAAACGACGCCGCCGAAGCGCGTCTGCCGGTCGCCCGAAATCGCCGCATAGTATGGATGCAGCTCGTCGAGCGATAGTGCGCTTTGAGTCATCCTGATATCGATCTCCTGCCGGGTGGTTAGCTTGCGCACCGTGCCCGAAAGGTTCATCCAGGTGCTTCCCGCAAAACGGACGCCGAGGTGGTCAAGCCTGAGGAGGTCGGCCGCCGGATCGTATACCATGTCATACCCGATCATCAGGTTCAGCGGCGCGAGCCGGGAGCGCTTGAAACGAACCGGAGTCCTGTTGGTGCCGAATCTGAACGCGCTTCTGAACGACCTATCGCCCCCCTTGCCCCTGGCGAAGTCGAGCCTCCATGCGAGCACCAGCGGCGGTTTCACCTCGACGTCGGGCGTGTAAACCGAAACATCAAGCTCGCCCTTCGGATTGAGCGCTATCGACATCCGCTCGAGCAGCGATAGAGCCTCCAGCGACCTCGGCACCCTGTTAAACGGCGGCACCAGCACATCGGCGGTAAAACCGAGCCCCTCGATCGAGGCGTTCAGGCCGGCGCCACGCGCGTAGAGCCGTAAATCCTCGAGCACGAATTTCAAGAGGAAGTCGGCGGAGAACGGAAGGTGTACCTCCTTCGAGGATGCGCGCTCATCCTTCTCCTCTTTTTCCTCTTTCTCCGGCTTCCCGGCCGATGCTTTCATCAGGCGCCCGGCGTTCCAGACGCCGTTTTTCTCGACAAGGTAAACGCGCGGGCGATAGATGCCGACCTCGTTGAAACGCACCCTGCCTGCGAACAGGCCGAAGAATCCGTAATCGAACACGATGCGTTCGATCTCCACGAACTTCGAACGGCCGAATTCCTCGCCGTTGTAGATGATGAGGTTCTCTATCTCGAAACCGCGATATGGGTTGAACCGTTTGACGCTCATGGAGAGTTCGCCGTTCGAGACCGAGCGAAACGCACCGGCCGCGATCGTTTCCACACGCTTCGGCGAGAGGACCAGCGGAAGGGCGGCCATAATCACGATAACGAGTCCCGCAACCGCCAGGGGAAGCCAGATCAGAATGATTTTCGCCGCCATCTTTATCGCGCCGGTCCAACCGGCTACCGCGCGTGGGGATCGTTCATTATTCGCCGCCGCGCCTTCCGCCGGATCAACTCCGCCGCCCGCGGATCGTCTCGCGTTTTTTTTCTTTTTTATCATTATAGAGCCGACGCCCCGCCATGAAGGCCGCGATGCAACGCGGTAACCTCATGATCCGGAAGGATAGAAGCCTAACGAGGAAAAGCCGTAATGGCAAGTAAAAATTGCCGACGGACCCTGACGTTACAGGACCGTCTCAGCTCCCGTTGTTCATCCTGCTCAGAAGCGCGCGCTTACCTGATTCGGGCTCTACGAGCGACGACACCTCCGGGTCTTCCCTGAGACGAAGGACGTTCAACATGAAGATGTCGAGCTTGTTGACGATAGAGGGCGGCAGCAGGTTTCCGTCGATTTCGACCGACATCATCGGGTAGTGCCGCTCGCGCGCCCACGGCGTGAGTATCCCTTCGATCACACGCCCGATGAGACAGGCGAAAGGCGCGATGTTCACGACCCCCGAGTACCCGTCCATCATCGCCGTCGCGGCCACGCCGCTCGAGACGCTGATCTCGGAATGGAGCTCATCGCTGACGAAATATTTTTCGGCGTTTCCCATGATGCGGTCCATATCGTGCGGCGTCTCGGGCAGAAGGCCCGTTTTTTTCAGCACGGCGCTCACCCTGTGTTCCACGCGATGTTTGTACATCTCCTCGAGCTTCCAGGCGGCGAGCTCGCGAAGCTCCTTTGAGAACGGCCGCCGGTACCACGGCAAAAGATGGTACCGCTTCCTGATTTCGTGGCGCCGGGTATAGTCACAGTAATAGACCCACTCTGTTATCCCCGAAACCTTGCCGATGATCCCGCGCGAGCTGAAATGCTGTATGAGCTCGTCCACCGCAAAATCGTCGCGCCGCACATAGATCTCGCCCACAACGAGCACCCGCGGGCATTCGCCGATCGAGCGCTGCAGCGGGATGCGCGCGATCTCATCGGCGATCCCAGCGAGCGTGGGCAGCACCCGGGAAACGTCCTTTTCGGCGACCGAAATGAGCCGGTGCCACAATTCGTCGTATTTTCTCATGGCCGCCACGGGATCTTCGGCGCAGGCGCGAAGCGAGGTCTCCACGTCCTTCATGTAGTCGCTGATGACAAGCCCCCACCACGCATGCTTCGAAAAGTCCGGGCCCAGCTCGTTGTATGAGTTGTCGGAATCGAGCGTAATGACGACCACGTTGTCCAGGCGCAGGTCCTTGAAAAGGTTCTCGTAGAAGACAAAATACTGCCCGGTGCGGCAGGGACCGGTTGTCGTCGGCACGAAGAGCAGGTATATCTCGTCCTTGCGGTACGCTTCCGAGCCGAAGAAGCGCAGCGCTTCGCCGAGGACCAGGTGCGAGGGAAGGCACTCCTTGCCCGAGGCGTGGTTGCGCGCCAGCTGCAGCGTCGGCGTGTCCGCGAGCGGCATGGCCTCGGCTCTTATTCCCGCCGAACGAAGCGACGCCGCGAGCAGCTCCGTGGAGAGCCGGCCCATGTTTGCCAGCAGCAGTTTGATTCGCGGATTGTTCTTAACCGGCATCCTTTCGCCGGTCGAAAGGCGCTTTATATAGAGACCGCCCTTCTCGACCAGGAAGCGCAGTCCGTTGTCGAAGCGCTCGGAAGCGATCTCGGTAAACTTGCTCCGATATCCCTCGATGATGTCGAGGAAGGCCTCAACGCGCGTATCGACGCCCGCGTCGGCCGTGTGCGAATCGAGCTCGAGCACCAGGAATGGCTTGGTACCCATGTTCCACCTGAGATAATGCAGCATGAACGAATCGGGCGCGCATGAGAAATTCGTGATATAGGTGACGAAAACGTTGTCTTCATTCTTTACCAGTTTGCTCGCCTTCATGTTCTGCTGACCGTAGAACCAGTACATGTTCGCGAATATGTCCTCGTTTTCGAAGGGCAGGATGTCGAAGGGAATTATGGTACAACCGCGCGAGGTGAACTTCCGCGGTATTCCCATGTTCGCGTCAGGGGTAAACGCGTTGTAGGGCCTGCCGAGGAGCGCGATGACGGGACGCTTCGAGTGGCGCGCCTCCTCGAGCGCCTCCCGCCCGAGCATAGCGGCCTTCGACGCATATCCCCGCTGTTTTTCCAGCGCGGCGGCGAATGCCGCCCGCACCTCCTTCTCGCTAAACCCGAGCGTTTCTCCAAGGATGATAAAAGGCTCGACCGCCTTCTCCTCGCCGTATTTGAAACTCACCACCGGGGAAAGAACACGCTCATCGGAAATCTCCGGGAATGCCTGGCGGATGTAGTACGGCAGCCCCTGCGTGATGGGGCAGAAGTTCGCGTGGACGTCGCTTTCGTAACTCTCCATGTCCCGGAAGTGAGGCAGGAACAGGAAGTCGGGCCGCGCGTCGAACGCGGCCTGCACGGCGCCGTGCGCGATTTCGGCCGGGTAGCAGTATCCGCTTTCAACCCGCGCCACCCCGCCCGCGGATATCTCGCTCGAGAGCACCGAGCGCACGCCGAGCTCGTGGAAGAAATGCGAATAAAACGGCCACAGGGTGTAGACCGAAAAGCAGCGCGGGATGCCGACGGTATACTCGCTGCGTTTACGAAGTTCGGCCGGGTCGGGCGCGCATTCCACAAACATGAGGTCGTTTCGGCGCTCGATATAGTCGATCACCGCGGATTTGTCGAAGGTCTTCTTCTTGCGGATGTTCGCGTACCTGTTGCACCGGCCGCCGAACATATAGCGATGGCCGTTGACCGCGAGCACCCTGATGGGGCAGTAATTATCGCACGCCTTGCACTGGAACTCGCGCTCGTGCACGATCTCGGTGGCGAGAATCGCGTCGAGATCGTAACTTCCTTTTTCAAGAAAGCCGTCCGATAGCTTTTGTGCGGTCAGCAGTCCCACGCCGAAGCACCCCATAAGCTCCGGGTCCGGCGGAACGAGGATGTTTTTACCGAGGAGCATGGCGAAGGCCAGCGGCACCGCCTCGTTCTTGGCCACGCCCCCCTGCAGCACGATGCTGTTACCGATTGTGCGGTTACCGACGACGCGATTGAGATAATTCGAGACGATCGAGGTAACGAGCCCCGCGGTAATATCCTCGCGCGAGGCTCCCTGTTGTATGGCCTTGCGGATGTCCGAGTTGATGAACGCCGAACAATGCTCGCCGAACTTTAGCGGGCGCTCGGCCGTCAGGGCGACCGGTGCGATCTCGTGCGCGTGCTCGATGCTGAGATCGCCCCTGCACGACTCCTCAAGGAAGGATCCGGTACCCGCCGAGCAGGCCTCGTTCATGGCGTAGTCGATGGGCACCCCGTTTTTCAACAGCACGTATTTGGCGTCCTGGCCGCCGATCTCAAAGATCGTGTCGATATCGGGCTGGTAGTAGGTCGTGCCCACCGCATGGGAGATGATCTCGTTGTACACCGCCGGCGTCTCCAGGAACACTCCCAGTATCTCGCGCGAGGAGCCAGTGGTCGCCGCCAGGCTTATCCGGATCGCCGCGTCGCCGATTTCCTCCCGGATCTGTTTCTTTATCTCTTCTATGCACTGCTTGAGCGCTTTAACCGGATCGCCGTGGGTGCGGCCGTAATACGACGCCGTTATCTCATGGGACTTGATGTCGATAAGGCAGGCCTTCGTCGTCGTCGAGCCGCCGTCGACGCCGAGGATGTACTCGCGTCCGGCGCGAACCTTCGTCTTACGCGACGGAACGAAGGTCACCCTTCCTTCGGCGGATCTGAGACTCGTGAAGCGGGCGAATTGCACGCTGTGCTCGCGGATGAGGCGGCCGGCGGGAGGAAGGACGCTGCCGGTTTCGCGCGCCAGGAGCGCCGCCCCGTACGCCTCGAAAAAGGGTGCCGTTCCGGGGACGACGAATTCCACGTCGGGGAGCTTCTCGGACAGGAAGGCCACGATGTAGGGATTGCGCGTCACGCCGCCGGTGAGCATCACCCTGCCGCGCTCCATGCGGGCTCTTTTAAGAAAGTCGGCCACCTTGATCGCCATGACGTTACTGAGGGAGAGGATAATGTCGCCCTTGGTGGCCTCACCCTTATTCAGGCGGTGCGTGCAGTCGCTCTTCATGAAGACCGAACAGCGCGCAGAAAGCTTGTAGACCCTGCTGTCGGGCTCGACTCGGTCGACCGCGTCCAAGCCCAGGTCCATGCGCCCGAGCTGCTGTTTGAAGAACTCTCCCGTGCCGGATGCGCATTTGTTTCCGGAGAAGCTCGTAATGATGCGCTTATCGCCGCTGATGGTGTAGACGACCAGGTCCTCTCCGCCGAGGGAGACCACCGCGTCGACGTTTTCATCGAAGTCGCGAAGCGCCGCCTCCACGCAGAGCGGCTCGATGACGGTGGCGACGTTAAGCAGATATCGCCCCTCGGTCCCTGTGGCAAGCACGCGCACGTCTTCCGGCATGGTTTTCGAAGCGAGCATTTTGCGCAACGTTTCGAGAAAATTCCCCTCGTGCGGCACGACGTCGCTCCAGAGGAACGTGTCGCCGTCAAACATGACCGCCTTAACGTTCGACGAGCCTATATTAATGCCCAGGGTCTGCATGACGCTTCCTCCATCGATACTGCAATGGGTGTATGCAAGAAACCGTAAAAATGTCTATTATTTTTTATTCGTCTTCGGCGCTGATAAAGTTGCCCCGGATAGACCGCACCCTTATAAGCGCGTCCTCCCCTGACACGATCTCACCGGAGAGCGAGAGCAGAATGTCGGCAATCCGTTTCTGTTCCGGGAGGGGCGGAAGTTTTATCATGAGGCGCCGAAGCATTTCGAGGTCGATCGACATCTCGCCGCTACCAACGTTCAGCGTATAGAGTACGCCCGACTGGAAGTAGGAGTGCAGCACGTTATTCAGGAAGAACGGTTCGCAGAGCCCGGTGTCCGCAGAGAGCCGGATGCATCCCGGGCCAATTATGCCCCCCTCGAAAAAGATGGGCATGATCGCGCAGGCGCCCGCATATTCGCCCTTCACCGCCATAACGACATCGGCACCGGTGACCGCGTAACCGGCAAGCTTTTTGGCCCGGTCCTTGGCGACAGCGCCGCAACGCTTCTCGTGCAGCCGAAGCGAGCCTATGCTCTCGGGGGTGACGACCGGGACCGTCACCGCACCGTCGGCAGGCTCCGGAAGGGAGGCCGGTCCTTCCACGATCTTCCGCTCGAGGAGCACCTCCTGCAGCGGCACCACGCGCCACGATTCGGGAATGCGTCCCGCCGGGCCCTCCCTGAACCGCGTATGTCCGATGCCGTCCGCAAGCAGCCGCTCCATCAGGCGGTGCTTGTACTCGAAGATCCTGCCGATCAGCTCCTCGATGGAGCGCGTCGCCGCATCGGCGGCCTCGATCACCTCCGCGGCGTCAAGGGCCGGCTCGTCCTCAATATCCATCAACTCGTCATCCATCAACCGTTGCTCCTGGTGTGCTTTCCCGCCCGATATCATAACAGGGATCGTTAAAGCGTCAAGAGATTTCCAGCCCCCTTTTTCTGCTTGCTTCCGCCCTCTTCCCGGTCAACACTGCGTGGAAATTCATAACGGAGGCAGAGAATGAATCTATTTGTCGTTGATGACGCGCGATGCACGCGCTGCGGTGCCTGCGTAGAGGAATGCCCCGCCCGCATCATCGCACTCACCGACCGGCGTTCACTGCCCGAAACGGTCCGCGGCGGTGCGGAGCTCTGCATCACCTGCGGGCACTGCGTCGCCGTATGCCCGTACGGAGCGCTCTCGCTCGCAGCGATGCCCGTGGAGAACTGTCCGGTCATAACGGGCGATCCCTTAAACCCGGATCAGGCCGAACGGTTCCTTCGCGCGCGACGCTCCATTCGCGGATATAAGAAGCAACCCGTCGACCGCGCGATTATCGAACGGCTTATCGACATCGCCCGTCACGCCCCTTCCGGTCATAACTCGCAGCCGATCGAATGGCTGGTGGTGCATAGCCCGGGCGAAACGCGCCGGCTCGCCGGAATCGTCATCGATTGGATGCGTATCATCCTTCGCGATTTTCCCGAGCAGGCGAGGGCCGTTCACATGGACCTCGTCATAGCGGGCTGGGAGCTGGGCGTTGACGCGGTGCTCCGCGACGCACCTCACCTCGTGATCTGCCACGCGCCCAGCGACAACATGATGGCGCGGACCGCCGGCTCCATCGCGCTCGCCTACCTGGAGCTCGCGGCGCCGGCGATGGGCATGGGGACCTGCTGGGCGGGCTTCTTCGACGCCGCACTCGGCCTGTATCCGCCGCTGGCGGAGGCGATTGGACTTCCGGATGGCCACGCAGGATTCGGCGCCGTAATGCTGGGCCACCCGCGCCATCGATATCATCGGCTGCCGCAGCGCAACCCGGCGAAAATAATATGGAAATAAAAATGCCGCCCACCATCGACACGGTTCTGCGCCGCGCCGTTTTCTGCGATTTCGACGGAACCGTAACCTCCGAGGAAAGCTTTCTCGGCATGTTCCGCCGCTTCGCACCGGAGATTTACCGCGAGGTGGGGCCCGAGATGCGCGCCCTGCGCATGACCATCCGCGAGGGCGTCCGCCGCATAGTCGATTCGATCCCCACGGCGCGCTACCCGGAGATACTCGAGTACGTCCGCACCATTCCGATCCGGCCCGGCTTTACCGAACTGATCGATTACCTCGACGGGGAACGCGTTCCCTTAATCATCATTTCCGGTGGCCTGCGCGGCATGGTCGCGTCGCGCCTGGGCCTACTCGTAGCGCGCATCCATGCCATCCACGCCCCGGACGTGGACACCTCCGGTGAATACCTTCGGGTTTTTTCGGATTTCGAGCAGGGCGGCGAACTGATGGCCAAGGCGGCGGTAATAGCGCGCTATGCCCCGGCGGAATCCGTCTGCATCGGCGACGGCCCCACGGACTTAACCATGGCGGCCGCCAGTACGCTCGTCTTCGCCCGCGACGGCCTCGCCCGATTCCTCGACCACACCGGAAAGCCCTACCTCCAGTGGAACGATTTTCACGACGTACGAATGAGCCTTATGACGCGCTGGAAGTGAAGACGATTCCCGGATAACAGCCGAAAAAATCTTGCCATACGGAGTGGCCGTGCTAGCATCACACGCCGTACACACCCTGGCACGCCGGAGTCCTGTATATGAAATCCACCGCACAGCAGCGCGCCGCTCTCGTCATCGCGACCCTCGCCGCGTTCATCACCCCCTTCATGGGCTCGGCCGTCAACATCGCCCTTCCGGCCATCGGTGCCGAATTCGCGATCGACGCGGTGCTCCTGAACTGGATTTCGACTTCCTTCATTCTCGCCTCGGCGATGTTTCTCGTCCCCATGGGGCGCTTCGCCGACATGCACGGCAGAAAGCGCGTCTTTATGGCCGGCATGGCCATCTACACCGCCGCATCGATTCTGGCACCGCTCGCGGGCTCCGCCTCCGCGCTCATCGCCTGCCGCATAGCCCAGGGTATCGGCAGCGCCATGACCTTCGGCACGGGTCTTCCCATCCTCATATCGGTCTTCCCGCCGCAACGGCGCGGGCAGGTACTGGGCATCAACGTATCGGCGGTGTACCTCGGCCTCTCGATGGGCCCCTTTCTTGGAGGGCTTATCACGCAGCACCTTGGCTGGCGCTTCATTTTTCTCGCGACGGTGCCGATGGGCATCGTGATTCTGATCCTCGTTCCCGTCTACCTTAAAGGAGAATGGGCGGAAGCCAGGGGCGAGCGCTTTGACCTGGCGGGCTCCCTTGTCTATGGCTTCGGCCTGGCCGCGCTCATGTACGGTTTCTCCCGCCTTCCGTCCACGGCGGGGATACTCCTGGCAATGGCCGGGGCGGTGGCGCTTATCGCATTTTACCGCATCGAGACCTCGGTGGCCTCACCCGTCATGAACATGGCGCTCTTTCGAGACAACGTGGTCTTCGCGCTGTCAAATTTCGCCGCGCTTATCAATTACAGCGCCACCTTCGCCTCCGGCTTTCTCCTGAGCCTCTATCTGCAATACATCAAGGCCATGACACCGGAAAGCGCCGGGATCGTCCTTGTGGCGCAGCCGGTCGTCATGGCGCTGCTCTCGCCGCTCGCCGGCAGTCTCTCCGACCGCATCGAACCGCGTATCGTCGCCTCCATCGGCATGGCGTTCACTACCATCGGGCTGGCGTCCTTTATTTTCGTTGACACCGGCACGCCGCTCGGCCTCATCGTCGCGGGTCTTGTCGTACTCGGCCTCGGCTTCGCGCTCTTTTCCTCGCCGAACACCAACGCGGTCATGAGCTCGGTCGAGAGCCGCCACTACGGCGTCGCCTCGGGTACGCTCGGCACCATGCGCCTGACCGGCCAGATGTTCAGCATGGGGATCGCCATGCTCATCTTCGCGCTGGTCATGGGAAGGGTCCCTATCACCCCCGAACACTACGGACAGTATCTCGCGAGCGCGCGCATCGCCTTTTCAATCTTCACCTCCCTGTGCTTCGCGGGCATCTTCATGTCGCTCGCGCGCGGGAAGGTACGGTGAGGAAGAAGTCCGTAGAGAGGCGGGGCGTTACGGGCAAACCGCTTGACATCTTCTCTTCGCCTCAATAAAGCTTCATTTTAAAATGAGAACTATTTATATAATCCAATGATACGCGTCGAAATTCCAGGTTACCGTACGCTCGCCATCGAGCATCTCGTCCTCGACTACAACGGCACGATCGCCGAGGACGGCAGGCTTATCGATGGAGTGGCGGAGCTGCTCGGCACGATCGCCGGATGCTGCACGGTGCACGTGATAACGGCCGACACCTTCGGTAAAGCGCGCGCTGCGCTCGGGGGCCTGCCCTGCGGGCTCACCGTGCTGCCGGTCGGGGACCAGGCGCGCGCCAAGTTCGACTACGTCCGCTCGCTCGGCTCGGACACCGTGGCGAGCATTGGAAACGGCCGCAACGACCGCCTGATGCTCGACGAAAGCGCGCTCGGCATCGCGGTCATACAGCGAGAGGGTGCGGCGCTCGACGCGATCACCTCGGCGGATCTCGTGTGTCCGGACATCATCTCCGCGCTCGAGCTTCTCCTCAATCCGCTCCGGCTCGTCGCCACCCTGCGCTCCTAGGCCAATGGAAAAAGAATACTGGATCTACATGCTCGAGTGCGAAAACGGCGCGCTCTATACCGGTTACACCACCGATATCGACCGCCGCTTGCGCGAGCACCGCGGAGGCAGTCGCCGGGCCAGGTTCACGGCGGGCTTCAAACCCGTACGTATCGCGGCGTGCTGGAAGCTCAGCGGAACGCGCGGCGAGGCATTGAAGGTGGAGGCTTTTATCAAGGGCATGAGCCGGATTGGAAAAGAAGCGCTGGTAGCGAAGCCGGAAGACTTGAGAAAAATGATAGTAGCTACGCTGGGATTCGGAGCATCCCTGTGCCCCGAATCCGCCGCCACGGAGACCTGAAACATCGGCGCCATATGCCGCAAACGGCCGGCGATGTCTCATCTGACGGCGTCAGGTGAGGAATACAAACCTGAAATCCCGAATGGAAGGGAACATTCTCACTCTACCACAACTCCCCGCAACCGCGCCGCGATGAGCGGGCAGAACAGCATAAACGCCAGTCCGATCGACATCAGTCCGCCCTCGAACAGGTTGTACTCCGCGAGGATTCGCTCCCACGAATAGCCTCTGCCGTACAGCCCGATAAGCACCTCGAATCCGAAGGTGAGGCAGAGCCATAAAAGGCCGATACCAAGCAGTTCGCCCACCCGTCTCGCCTTCATCCATTTTATTAAAAACAACGTAATGACCAGAATAATAAGCGCCCCGACCGGCATCCCGATTCGGCCCGCCCGCATTTCACCAACCAGAGGTACAAGTAGATATCCCCGCAGAATCCCGTGAAATGTCTCCGCCGCGATGATCAGCAGCCAGACGACCAGCGCCCGTACCAGTACCATTGAAAGCCTCCGTTACGATTCCCGTCGCATTGGGACTGTGTTCCCGAGTCAGCTATTCAACATCCCGCCGCGCGCGTACCGTGAGGACCAGCCCCTCGCGCCCCACGACCACCACCGCATCGCCCCTCATGACCGGAGGATGTCCGTCCGCCATCCTCGATCTCCATCGCTCTCCATGCACGCGAACGAAACCCTCCGGGCGAAGATCCTCCAGCGCACGGCCCTCCTCTCCGATCATGGAGAGCGTCTCGTGTGCTGGATCCGCGTCGTAGGCGCGCCACAGCAGCGGCAGCAGGGCGATGTCCGCGGCGATCACCAGCGCAACGACAATCCATTTGAAATGACCAGGCAGCGGCACAAGCCGGTCGAGGTAGTAGATCACGAGCAGTACCAGGGCGAGTGATGGAATTTGCAGCAGGGCGTAGCGGATCGCCGCCCGGCGCGGTATGATGCGTAATTTGTTTATAATGGTATTTCCCTCCATAAATCGTTGCGCAGCCGCGAGGCATGGTACACCGGTAACGTCCGCACTCGTTCATACTACCGTAATTCGCTCCGCTGTCAATCGGAATAGGCCTCCTGTGCGCGTCATGAATGCCCGGATATATCCCATAATTATCTTGCAAAACGCCGCGCCGGCGCATACATGACACTCATTACGGCCCGCGAGGCCGAACACGCGGAGGAAGACCCATGACCGTCGACACGTCCAACATGCGCCAGGTGCTGGTCGATTTCCCGAAACAGTGCAAAGAGGCGCTCGCCATAGCCGAAAACGTATCAGTGAAAGGAAGCTTCTCAAAAATCCTCGTCCTCGGCATGGGCGGCTCCGGCATCGGCGGCGCCATCATACAGGCACTTCTTCGCGACGGCGCGGTCCCCGTCTTCACCTCTAAGGATTACGACGTCCCCGGCTTTATCGGCGCCGACACGCTCACGCTTGCCGTGAGTTACTCCGGCAACACCGAGGAGACGCTCTCCGCCCTCCAAAAGGCCGCCGCTCGCGGCGCCGCCACCGTCGCCGTAACCTCGGGCGGCGAGATCGCCTCGAAGGCCGGCACCATCGTCCGCGTACCCGGCGGACTCCACCCCCGCTGCGCCGTGGGATATCTGCTCGTTCCAGCGCTCAGGCTGCTCGCCAACTCGGGGCTCTCCACTCTCAAAGAAAAGGATTTTTCGGACATGATGGATACGCTCGCCGACACCGCCTCCTACGAGCGGGAGGGAAAAGCCCTCGCCGCGCGCCTCTACGGTCGCATCCCCGTCATCCATACCTCCGAGCGGATGGCTCCCGCCGGCTACCGCTTCAAGTGCCAGATCAACGAGAACGCCAAGCACCCCGCGTATCACCATGTGTACCCGGAGCTCTGCCACAACGAGCTGGTCGGCTTCGCCGGGATGGAGCGCGAGCGCTTCACCGTCGTGACGATGCGCGACGGGCTCGACCACGAGCGCGTCGCCCGGCGCATGGACATCTGCGCAAAGCTCTTCGGCGAAACCGTCGACGTCGTCGAGATCGCATCGCGCGGAGAAAGCGCGCTCGCGCGCATGATGTCGCTTGTCTACCTGGGCGACTGGGCCTCGTACGGGCTCGCTCTGTTGAAGAAGGTCGACCCCACGCCGGTGACGCTCATTGAAAGCCTGAAGAAGACGCTGAAGGAGTAAGGAACGTACTGACACCACTGGCGGGTCATTATACCGGGGATCAGGCGAGGGCGCGGTTTGTACCGCGCCCTCGCGATCATCAAAGCTGATAAAAGAAAATCTTCGTCGGGTTGCCGTCGTTGTCCACGGCGTCCTCCAGGTACTGCCAGCCGCGGTTGCCGTAATAGAGCGCGAGGTCCAGCCCGTCCTCGTGGCCCAGGAAAAGATAGAGCTCCGGATAGCCGAGGCCTCGCGCCTTTTCTATCACCGCGCCCACCAGCTCCTCCGCGATCCCGCGGCGTCGAAACTCCGGAAGCACGTACAGCGAGGCAAGCCAGGGGTTGAGGTCCTTGCGCGACCAGAGATCGTCGTTCTTGAGCGAGACCATGCCCACCGGCATGTCCTCCTCGATCGCGGCGAAGGCCGCCGGTACGCCGTCACCGGCGGCGCGCTGGCGGTAGGCCTTGATGATCAGGTCGTAGCCGATGGGCCGGCTCCGGTACCACAGGTTGTACGACCAGTACGCCAGCACCGGGGCGTAATCGGGGCATTCTCCGAGCGGTTTGATCAGCGCCATGGTCTCACCTCTTGAGGCCCAGCGTGCCGCCCGGGTTCATGATGCCGCGCGGGTCCAGAAAGTCCTTGATGGCGAGGATGAGGTCGTGGGCCGTGTCGCCCAGTTCCGCGCGCATCCAGGGCCCCATCATCTTCCCCACGCCGTGATGGTGCGAGAGCGAGCCGCCGCTGGCGTGTATGGTGTCGATGAGCCCCTTGTGGTAGCGCGTGAAGTCCTCGATGTCCTTTCCCTTTTTAATCGGAGAGAGGAAGGTGAAGTACAGGTTTGCGCCGTTCTCGTAGACGTGCGAGATGTGCACCATGCAGACGGTGTTCGGCCGCGCCTTCAGGTAGGCGCGCGTCGCGTTCCACACCTGCATCAGATTCTCCCAGCTCACCGCGGTCTCGAGCGTATCGGTCATGAGCCCCAGGTCCATGAGCGGCTCGCGCAGGTATGAGCTCGAATAGCGCTGCTCAAGCCATTTCTTCGTTGGGCCCGCACCGAGCGAAAGCGCGCCGTTCTTTTTCGCCACGGTCTTGATCTTCCCGGCCACGAGCTTCGCGAAATCTGCGTCGCCCTCAACGGCGACGAACATAAGACAGCGCCTGAGCGGTTTATACCCGAGGAGCCGCAGCACCCTGTCCGCCGCCGAACCGTTCATTCCTTTCATGGCGAAGGCAACATCGGTCTCCTCCGGGTCTGAGATGCGGAACAGGTGCGGCTTGCCGAACTCGCCCTGCATCGACTGGCGCATGGCCGCGACGGCCGATTCGAAATCTTTATAAAGAAACGACGCATACACGGTGTTGTCCGGGCGCCAGGCGCGGATCTTCATTGTCACCTCGGTCACCACGCCGAAGGCCCCTTCCGAGCCCATGATGATCTGGTCGATGTCCGGACCGATCGCCGCTGCCGGGTAGTCCTTCGTCACTATGATGCCGCGCGGCGTCACCACGCGCATGGAGAGCACCATGTCTTCGATCTTGCCGTAGCCGGTCGAGGCCTGGCCCGCTCCGCGCGTAACGGCCCAGCCGCCCACGGTGGAATGCTCGAACGACTGCGGGAAATGCCCGCAGGTATATCCCGTGCCGTAACTGTTAAGGTGCTTCTCGAGCACGGGGCCGAAGATGCCCGGCTGCACGGTGACGCTCGAGTTCTCGACATTCACCCGCACCACCTTGTCCATGTGCCGCGTGAGGTCAAGCGACACGCCGCCCTTCGGCGCCTCGACGCCGCGCGTCACCGATGAATGTCCGCCGAACGGCGTTATGGCGATTTTTTTATCGTTACAGAACTTTACGATCTTCGCGACGTCCGCCTGATCGCGCGGATAGACCACGGCGTCCGGAGGATTTTCGACCATGCCATAGCGGAGCTTGACGAGGTCCAGGAAAAACTTTCCGTACGAGTGATACGCCCGCTCGAAATCGTCGGAGGATACGTTCGCCTCGCCGACTATTTTTTTCAGGGAGGTCAGCACCGCGGGGGCGAGCCTGCATTTCTTCGACAGCTTCACATCCTCGTCGCCGGGCATGTAGCGCTCGGCGAGATCCTTGGGACTCAGGTTAAAGGTCTTCGCGACATAGTCGAGCGTTCCGTGGCCGATCACCTCGTCATGGTTCGGATCACCCCATTTCAGGATATTCCGGTAGCTTTTCTGGTTCATCGAATCCCCTCCGTACATTTCAATCATCTGGGAACCGCGAGCGTCTGCTTCGCCGCGGCGATCTCTTTTTTAACACGCGCCTCGTTCCATTTCAACTCTTTCGCGGCGACTCGTGCAATCTTCTTTACAACGGCATCGCCCGGGTCACCCAGCGTCCCGAGGCCAGTGCGGCGCATCAGGATGTCGACAAGGGTCTTCGCCATCTCGTACCGGATTGCGTAGACGACCTCCGCGCCGATCTCGCCGTCGGCGTTCAGCGGCACGGCGAGCGATTTGTCCGCTCGCGCGATGGCCAGCACCCTCGAATACTCGGTACCATAGTTCATGGCCAGGTAGCGCACGGTGCTCTCGCGGAAGTCCGCGTTTCCCACAACGGCTTCGGAGACGAAGC
>JALOTJ010000085.1 GCA_025457965.1 Spirochaetota bacterium
TACGCCTGTGAGGGTTCAAATCCCTCTCGCGGCAAAGGTTTTTTTTCCTCTTCACAAGAGATTCCGCAGTGCCTGTAAAAATCAGGGTCTGATCCTCCCCCATGTTCCAGATACGAGTCGTGAGACATATGGACGAACCGGCCGAATACGAAGAGGCCCGCTCCGTCCTGGATGATTACGAATCCACGTACGATATTGACCGTGGGGACCTTTTGCACTGCACCGATGCGTTTAAACACCTGGAGCGTTTTGAGGAAAGCGTTGGTGCGGCGGGCGATCCATTCGGCGATATCGGCGGCAACATGTGGCGCTGCCATGCGGAGAGCATGGATGTTATCGAGCTTGAAGCCGGCCTCTACATCCAGCCTCTCGCCTCCGGGTCCATGGAACCGCCGTCCTCACCTTCCGTCATCTATATCGATCCGTTCAGCGCGTTCGGCGACGGCAGGCATCCCAGCACCTCCCTATGTCTGCGTTTTCTCGCCGGGCACATGGAAGCTTTCGGCGCGGGAGAACGTGGAAGGCTCTCGGTGCTCGATGCAGGGGCGGGGACGGGCATCCTCTCCATCGCGGCCGAAAAACTGGGAGCGGGGTTGATCGATGCGGTAGAGCTGCACGGAGCGGCCGCGGAAAACGCCCGGAGGAATATACGACTGAACGATTGCGAACGCATCGGCGTGCGGCAGGGAGATCTTCTCGCGGTAAAATTCGGGAGGCAGTACGATATCGTACTGGCCAATCTCATCTCGGACGTCATTATCGCCTGTCTGGGGGTGCTTGTTCCGCTGGTGCGTCCCGCCGGCGTCATGATCGCCAGCGGCATTGGAAGGGCGCGCGCCGCGGAGGTCGAGGGGCGCATTTTCGCAAGCGGCCTGAAAATAAAGGACAGTGCGCTCCTCGATGGCTGGATGGGGTATCTTCTGACGCGTTGAGCCGGAGTATCAGTGTCAGGCCTTTGCCGCCGCCTCGATGAGCTTTTCGATCGGCTCCGCTCCGATGATCTCGATGGTCTCGTTTATCACGGTCTTCGGGACCGAGCTAACGTTGTATTTGACCGCGAGCTGGGGGAAGGCCCCCGCGTCCACCATGTCCGCCCGTACCCTGGGGCTCTCGAGCGCGATGCGGTGCGCCGCGCTGACCGCGGCGGGGCAATACGGACAGGTGAGCGAGATAAAGACCTGGAGGTGAATGTCCTTGTCGATTTTTTTAAGCGCTTCGGCCGCCTTGGCGGGTAACGGTTCTTTGAGACCGGAAACCTCGAAGATGCTCTGGATAAACGAATTGATTTCGTAACCGCCGGGCAGGCCGAAAAAGCGCAGGCCGGCATCGTTGTCGTTTTTATCCAGCAGCACGATCGCCGGTATCTTGTCCACCCCGTAGTGCGCGGCCTTGTCGCGGTCTTTTACAAAATCGAACACGACCAGTCCGATCTTGTCGCTGAGCGAGGTGAACTCGTTCAAAAACTCGTGGGTCTCCTTGCAGATGCCGCACTCCATCTCCTGAGTGAAGTAAAGCAGGTTGACCCTGTCGGCAAGCTTCGCCAGGATATCGCCTATCTGCTTCCTTACCTTGTCATCGAAAATAGCCATCCTCCGACCTCCTTCCTCCATTCTTTTGTTATGGTTCTCTGAGCACGTATTCACAGGCGGAAAGCGCCGCCTTGGCGCCCTCTCCCGCCGCGATGATAATCTGTTTGAAGGGAACCGAGCTTACGTCTCCCGCGGCGAATATCCCCGGGAGGCTGGTACGGCAGGCGCAGTCCACGTTGATTTCACCGAATTCGTTAAGCTCGAGCAGGCCTTTGACCAGCGCGTTGTTGGGTATGAGGCCGATCTCAATGAATATGCCCTGTGCGTCAAGCTCGCTGACGGCGCCGGTCGCCCGGTTTTTAACCATGACGCTCTCCACCCGGAGCTCTCCCTTTATTTCGACGACCTCATGCTCGTACATGACCGTTGTGTTGGTAAAGGCGGAAAACGCATCCACGAGTATTTTGTCGGCGGTGAGCTCGGCGAGGAACTGGATGATGGTGACGTGTTCGGCGATCTTCGCGAGGTCTATCGCGGACTCTATTCCCGAGTTGCCGCCGCCGACGACGACAACCCGCTTGCCGGCGAAAAGAGGGGCGTCGCAGATAGCGCAGTATGCCACGCCCTTGCCGGTGAGTTCGGCTTCGCCCGGTACGCCCAGCCGCCGCCAGCTCTTGCCGGTGGTGATGATAAGCGTGCGGGCGCTGAAGACGCTTCCGTCCTCGAGCCTTAGCTTTTTTTCCCTTCCGTCCTCGATCGAATCGGCCTTTTTACCTTCAACAACGGCGATTTCGAACTGTTGTACCTGCTCCCTGAATTTAGAGGCGAGGTCGACGCCGGTGATGTAGCTGTATCCCATATAGTTCTCGACGGTGGAGGTGTCGGAAAGCTGCCCCCCGAAGTCCATCGTGACCAGGCCGGTGGAGACCCCCTTGCGCATACAGTAAACGGCGGCCGTCAGCGCGGCGGGCCCGCCGCCGATTATTATAACGTCGTATAACACGTCTTCCTTCAGCGGGACCACCCGGTCGTCGGTCCCGTGCGGTCCGATGTTCAGCTTGAATTCCATAAAGACATACGCTCCTTTCCGGTGATGGCGGCGTAACAGGATCAATGGACTGGGGATCCGGGCCGCACTGCATGACTGATGATACAGGAATTTCCATTCTCTGTCAAGTCGCGATCGCCGCCGAAATGACGGATTTAGCGCGGCTATACATTCTTCAGGGGGCTGTCTAAAATTTACCTACCTGTAACATTTAATGGTAATTTTGAATTGAACCGTGCGGCGGCGGCGGTATCTTTACTTACACTAACATATCGCCGACATTATTAAGTGCGGCTATACAGGGAGCGCCATATGTGCGGAATAGTTGGAATCATCAACACCGATAAAAGAAAGATAGACGGCAGCCATATCCGGGAAGCGATACGGATACAGCGCGAGCGCGGCAACGGGCTGGGAGGGGGCTTTTCAGCCTACGGCATTTACCCTGAGAACCGGGATAAATACGCCTTTCACATAATGTACGAGGGAACCCGGCATAATCCGGTGATTGGACAGGTTGAAAGTTACCTCGAGAGGAAGACCAGGGTCTACCAGTCGGAGGAAATTCCCGTGTACCCTAACGAGCGGATCCCGCGCGGTCCTCATTTCAAGCGATATTTCGTGAAAATCCTCGAGGAGCAGATCAACGCGGATCAGACCGAGGAGGATTGCGTTGTCGAAATCGTCATGAACATAAACCGAATGGGCGGAGCCTTTGTCGTTTCGTCCGGTAAGAACATGGGGGTGTTCAAGGGGGTCGGCTACCCCGAGGACATCGCCGATTATTTCAGAATAGAGGATTACGAGGCCCACATGTGGACCGCGCACAACCGGTTTCCGACCAACACTCCGGGTTGGTGGGGTGGTGCCCACCCCTTCACCATCCTCGACAAGGCGGTGGTACACAACGGTGAAATAACGAGCTACGGGACGAACATGCGCTGGCTCGAGATGTACGGCTACTTCTGTTTGCTTCAGACCGACACCGAGGTAATAAGCTATATTTACGACAAGCTGACCAGGAAGGACCATCTCTCGATGCGCGACGCATGTTACGCGATGGCCCCCTCTCTGTGGGAGGAGATCGAGCGCGAGAAGGACGGCAAGAAAAAGACCCTGCGCCAGATATACGGTCCGGCCGTGGTCAACGGTCCGTTCGGCATCGTGCTCACACACGACAGGGGGGCCATCGTGCTTAACGACCGCAACAAGCTGAGGCCGGTCGTGTGTGCCAAGAGCGGCAACACGTTTTACGCCTCGTCCGAGGAGTGCAGTATCAGGCTTCTCTCTCCGGAGGTCGACGAGATATGGTCGCCGCGCGGCGGCGAGCCGGTCATCATCGATCTTCAGCAGGAGGAAGGGAGGGAGGTAGCCTGATGGCCGACATGAACAACAACTGGAAGGTCGTGCCGCCGTTTCATCCCGAGTTCGACCTGGAACGCTGTGACTATGAAAACGGATGCACCATCTGCGCGCACGAATGCTCATTCGGCGAAATCGGCCTCAGGCCGGTGAAAGGGCCGGACGGCCAGGTACGACAGCGTCCATGGGCAAACCTGACCTCGTGCGGCGCATGCCAGCGCTGCGTCAAGATGTGCCCGCGCAATGCCATTCATATCGCCTGCCAGCCGATGTACACCAGCCACAATTACTGGAGCCCCGATTACGTTAACGCCATCTGGCGGCAGTCGGGCGCGCGCGGCGGTGTACTCCTGGTCGGGAACGGGGCGACCGGCCCTCAGCGTCGCTATTTCGACCACATGATGTTCGACGCCTGTCAGGTCACCAATCCGTCGATCGACCCGCTTCGTGAACCGATGGAGATTCGCACCTATCTCGGCAGGAAGGCGGAACGCTTCGGCGAGGACATGGGGCCGCAGCTGAAGCTCGAGGTGCCGATCATGTTCGGTGCAATGAGCTTCGGGGCGCTCAATCTACGGGTGCACGAGGCCGAGGCGAGGGCCACCCGGGCGGTCGGCACTTTCTGGAACACCGGTGAGGGCGGATTTCACAAGTCGCTTCGCGGTTACGGTGCAAACACGATAGTGCAGGTCGCCTCGGGGCGGTTCGGCGTGTCGGAGGACTATCTGAATTCGGCCGCTGCCGTCGAGATCAAGATCGGCCAGGGCGCGAAGCCGGGGATCGGCGGGCACCTGCCGGGCGAGAAGGTTTCGGGGGAGATATCGGAGACGCGGATGATCCCGGTGGGAAGCGACGCGCTTTCCCCGGCCCCGCACCACGACATCTATTCGATCGAGGACCTAAGGCAGCTCATCTTCGCGATCAAGGAGGCGGTCGAGTACAGGGTGCCCGTGTCGGTGAAAATAGCTGCGGTGCATAACGTCGCCCCGATCGCAAGCGGAATCGCCCGCGCGGGCGCGGATATCATTACGATCGACGGTTTTCGCGGGGGCAGCGGGGCTACCCCCCTCCAGATCCGCCAGAATACCGGGATCCCGCTGGAGCTTGCCATCGCGGCGGCGGACCAGCGCCTGCGCGAGGAAGGCATACGGCAGACGGTGAGCCTGGTCGCCTCGGGGGGCATCCAGTGTTCGTCGGACGTGTTGAAGGCGATCTGCCTGGGTGCCGACGCGGTGTACGTCGGGACCCCGGTGCTCATAGCCCTTGGCTGCGGCGTCTGCCAGCGGTGTTTCAGCGGGAAGTGCGCCTACGGCATCACCACTAACAAGCCGGGGCTGGCAGAGCGCATCGACGTTGACGAGGCGACCGGGGCGCTCGAGAACCTGCTGCACGCCTGGGCCGAGGAGATGAAGGAGCTCATGGGATCGATGGGAATCAGTACCATCGAGGCCCTCCGTGGAAACCGTGACCGCCTTCGGGCCGTGGGCCTTTCGGACGGGGAGATGTCCATTCTCGGAATAAAACACGCGGGCGCGTAAGAGGAGTGAATGAGATATGGTAAGCCTGGACGCTAGCGGCATTTATTACAGGATGCTCAACCGGCATGTCCGCGAGATTCTTGCGCGCGGCGAGAGGGAGGTTTTAATCAACAACGTACTCGGCCAGCGTTACATCGGGGGCGGGCTCAACGCAAAGGCGCGGATCCTCATCCACGGAACGCCGGGACAGGACCTCGGTGCATTCATGAACGGCCCGGAGATCGTCGTATTCGGCAATGTCCAGGACGGCACCGCGAATACCATGAACGCGGGCAAAATCGTGGTGCACGGCAAGGCGGGCGAAATTCCGGGACACTCGATGCGCGGCGGCAAGGTGTTCATCAAGGGCGACGTTGAGTATCGTGCCGGCATACACATGAAGGAATACCTTGAGCAGGTGCCCTGCCTGATAATCGGCGGGACGACAAAAGATTACTGCGGCGAGTACATGGCCGGCGGGAAGATCATCGTGCTGAACCTCGAAAACCGCAAGGGCTCCCCTGTCGGGCACAGCGTGGGTACCGGGATACACGGAGGGGCCATCTTTATCCGCGGAGTCGTGGAACCGTACCAGCTCGGGCCCGGCGCCGTCTTCGCCGATATCGATGCCGATGACAGGGCCTTTCTGCGGAAGGCGCTCGGCGAGTATTCCGGGGACCTCACGATCGAGCTGCCCGAAAGCATCTACGATGAATTCATAAAGATTACCCGTAAGGGCCACCGGCCTTTCGAAAAGCTGTATACCCCGGGGATCAATATCCGTACCGACACGCCACGGCACCTCAACCTCACGCCTCCATGCACCTACACCTGCCCGTCGATGATTCCGACGCCGGTTTATTTCAACCTGATCAGGGAGGGGAAACTGCGAGAGGCGCAGACGCTCATGGACGAGTTTACCCCTTTCAGGATGTCGGTTTGCGGTACGGTTTGCCCCGCGCCGTGCATGCAGTCGTGCAGCAGGGCAATGATCGACGGTCCGCTCGAGATACAGAAACTTGCGCGGGAGTTTTATCCCGATTTCAACCCCCTCCAGGCGAAAACGCGCCGAAGGGAAAGCGTCGCGGTCGTAGGGGCGGGGCCGGCGGGCCTTTCGGCGGCGTGGCAGCTCGCCCGGCGCGGGTACGCGGTTTCGGTATACGACGCGGCGGACGACCTGGGCGGCAAACTTCGCAAGGCGATACCGCGCGATCGGCTTTCGGACGAGACGCTCGAGAAGGACATACGGCGAATCAGGTCCCTGCCTATAAAGTTCCACCTCAAACAAAGGGTCGACGCGGCGGCTTTCGAAAAAATACGCGGTACGAACGACCTGGTGCTCGCCGCTACCGGCGCCCATGTATCGAAAACGATCCCCTTCGCCGGGGGCGAGCGGATTCTATCGGGCCTGAAGTTTCTCGTCGATATAAACGAGGGCAGGAGCTTGGATCTGCATGGCAGGGAACTGGTCGTAATCGGTGCCGGCAACGTGGGAATGGACATCGCGTGTGAGGCGTGGCGCCTGGGGGCCAAACGCGTAACGGCGATCGACGTCCAGAAGCCGATGGCTTTCGGAAAGGAACTGGAGATGGCGCGCAAGCTCGGCACCGAGATACTGTGGCCCCGCCACATCGACCGGCTTGACGAGCGTCGGGTTTATTTCAAAGACGGTAGCGATCTCAAGGCGGACGTCGTAATTTTCAGCATCGGCGAACTGCCCGACTCCTCGTACCTGCCGGAGTCAGTGATGCGCGATGACAGGGGATACGTAATCACCTCGGAAAAATCGTTCGTGTCAAGCGATGTCGCGATATACGCATGCGGCGATTTATTGAAGCCGGGGCTTGTTACGGACGCCATCGGGAGCGGTCGGCTTGCCGCCATGCAGATGCACGCCGTCTGCGCCGGGACGCCCTTCGTGTATCCGGAACGGCATCTCGTGCCCCGGAGGAGGATACAGGCGGTTTATTTCGGCACTGAAACACGCGAGCTCGACCGCTGCATAAGCTGCGGGACCTGCGTTTTTTGCGACAAGTGCGTCGATGCCTGCCCGCAGCGGGCGCTTTCGCGCAACGGTGAAATATTCACCATCGATTCAGTGCTGTGCACCGGCTGTTTCACCTGTGTCAATGTTTGTCCCAGGGGGGCCATCCAGAGTGAAGATGTCGCTGATTTCGCGCGGGATACGATAGAGAACGAGGGATGAGAAAAGGGGCGCGGGATACGCGCCCCTTCGGGTGTCCTATTTTATCACCTTCCGAAGGCTTTTCTCGAGATAATTAACGTGCAGGATGACGAGCTTTTTGGCAGTGACCCCGTCGCGCGCTTCGATCGCATTGATGATCTTTACGTGATGTTCGTACAGGGTGCGCGAGCTGCCCTTGACCTTTATGAGCTTGTCGCGGCTGTAGGGGAGTACTCCGCGTATAATGGATGAAATGGCTTTGAGCATATGGGAGAAGATGGTGTTGTTGGTGGCGTCGTACAGGTCGTTGTAGAACTCCCCGTACAGCTTTCCCCCCTCCTTGGTCAGAATGATGTTGTCGATTCCCATGGCGTCGGCCCGGTCCTTGAACGCATAGAGCTTTTTTATCTGTTTTTCCGTGGCGGCTTCCGCGGCGAGTGCGGCCGCCTCGGAATCGATGATCCTGCGCACGGTCAGTAGTTCCCAGATCTTTCGGTGGTCGACGAGAATCATGCCCTCGATCGGGGAGCGCAGAGCGTTGTCCACGACCGATTTGACGTACTTGCCCTTCCTGCCCTGCGATTCGATGAAGCCTTTGGCCTCCAGAAGTTTCATCGCCTCCCTGAGCGATATCCTGCTTATGCCGAAACGCCTGGTCATTTCGAGTTCGGAGGGAAGCCTGTCTCCGGGTTTGAGGACCCCGGTCGTAATAAGCTCCACCACCTGATTGACGACCATGCTGGGAATGTCCGGGGCTTTTTCAATCCGGTTAATCGTGATATCGATGCTTTTCGCTCGTTTTTCCATCGTTCTCTCCGTGGGAGTTTGTTATACAGATTAGCTCGGATGGGTCCGGCATCTAAAATATTCCGTCGATTTGTTGAAAATAAAATTATTACAAAATGATAATATAAGTTCAGTACCATCATTTGCTGAACCATCGCGGCCGTTTGTGCATTTATGACAAAGCGCATTATCGGTCCGTTTGTCCCTTCGATCGATCGCGAACGGAAGGAGTGGGAAAATGTGCTTTACTTGAATCCGCTAAAATTGTACCAATGGATGGTTGAATATTTACAGGGCCTTGGGTTGGTCTGCCGATTCAGCTCCTGGTCCTCCCGTTACAGGTATTCACTATGGTTCAGCGACGGATTCAATTCTTTATACTACGATATACTATATCTCAATCTGAATAATATACAACAAAAACCGCGAAACAATCCAATTCTTTTGAAGAGCTTTATTCGGGCGTAAGGAGAGTCTCTGTCTGTTTATACTCCTTTCATGTCCGGCAGCAAAAGCGCCGTGCTCGTTCGGAGTGTACCGGATGCCGGGCGCACAAACAGCCATATCGCTCCATGGTATCCACTCCGATCGATTGTAGTACGGATCCTGGACGGTGCCGGTTATGCGGCGGCAATTCATATTGTAAGTGTGTAATACTATATATATTCGATTATGTCAACTAAAAATATTATAGTACAGATTCGGTTCATCGCTTTCCCGGTCAAGGCGGCGAATGGGCTGAAGTCGCCTCAATAGACGGCAAACTCGATTTCGTACAAAAATTATATAAACAAGAAAATATTTGACAAAAGCGATTGCCGGTACTAGGCTACTCATGGTTTTTTGAAGAAATTGAATGATGCGTAATGGAGTGACGCGTCATTTCCCGGAACACATCATCGAGGGTGACATGGAGGTAGGTGCATGATGACGAGGATGAGAAGCGGACAGGCGGTCGCAATTGCGATGCTGCTCCTTGTCGCTTTGGCGGCGCTGCCGGTATACGCTTATTTGGGAAGGAGCATTGAATATGTTCCGATAGAGGTCGAGACGATCTCCCGTTATACCGAAGACAGGATTGCCTACCAGCAACTTCAGACCGCGCCGAACCTGGGAAGCGACGATTCGCTCGCGAGCCTTTTGATAATAAAAGACAAGAAGATGTACCTGCTTAAAGACGGATTCGATGATCCGCGGGTCGTGCGTACCCAGCAACTGCTCATCGAAAAAGAAAGCGCCATTATCGGCGATGTCTGGGTCAACAAGATCAACGGCAAGCCCGATTATATCCGCATCACCGACCGTCGTATTGAACTTATGAAGAATTTCGGGGAAGAATTCGTATCCAGGCAGTTCGGGTCGTTTTATACCTCGGTCCGCAACGCGTTTCTCAGCAAGCACGCGCAGACGTTCAGACAGCTCATGAACAACAGGGCGGAATCCGGCCTGGTCGTCGAGCGACTTCCTCTGCCAAAGCCGCTGTACCTCGGGGCGCCCGAAGAACCCGCGAAGTACGCGACCTACGTTATCGGAAAAACCATTGACGAAAAGCTGTATTATGCGATCGACGCGGACGGTGACGGCGTAACCGAAACATTTACCGTGAGCATCCCGGACGGGTTCCACTGGGGGTATAAGTCGGGCCCCAACATCATCCTGATTATTAACAATTCCGATGAGGAAATCAAGGGGATCATCGGAAAGCTCGCCCACGAAGCGTATTACGGCACGCCGGATGAGGAGAAAAACATCATCCAGAACTTCCCCAAAGACTCGGACATCATAAAGGAATTCAACCTTGACGCGACCCTCAGGGCCTCCGATACGAAAAAGTAAGCAAGCGACCGAAACGTGTACTCGAAAGAGCGGGGTTGTGGCCCCGCTCTTTATGTTTCATCCGTTCCGAACCCCGGCAGCAATCCTGAGTTTTTCGAGGAGGCGGTAGTCGTTGCCCTCTACCCCTCCCATCGCCACGCGTGGTTTGGTGGTGGGACCGTGAAAATCGGAGCCCGCTGTCACCAGTAGCCCGGTTTTTTGGGTGTAGGAAAGATAAAACTCGATATCTTCCGGCTCGTGATAGCTCGAAATGGCCTCAATGCCCCGGATGCCGTATCCGCGAATGATGTCGAGCCATTCCCTTTTCCGCACGAATTTTGGATGCGCGAGGACCGGTACTCCGCCCGCGCTTTTTATCGCGTCTATCCCTTCCGCCATCGGTATGGATTCGAACGGTACATGGGCGGGTTTCCCCTCGAGCAGGTATTCGCGGTAGAAATGGAACAATCGGTTGTCTGCCTTGTCTCCCTTGATGTAATCGCCGAGGCGCGGGTCGGAGGAGTTTTCCCCGTTTTCAAGGACCGCGCGCATGATGGCGGTGGCGGTCGGGGCGCGCCCTCCGGCGGTTTCCCATACCCAGTCTTCATCGAGCGCGAAGCCTATCGCATGGAGGGCTTTCATCCGGTTTTTCGCGACAATGATGCGGCATGCGTGGATGCTTTCCAGCGCCGAGACGAGCCGCTCGCTGGTTTCGTCGATATAATAGCCCAGAATGTGCTGCTGCGAGCCGTCGACGGGGAAAACCGTGCTTACCTCGACGCCCGGGACATATTCGACGCCGTGTTGTACCGATGCGTCAGCGCAGTCGGCGATTGACTCGAGCGAATCGTGGTCGGTTATGGAAATCGCACTGAGACCCGCCTCGCGGGCGATTGCGAACAACTCATCGACTGAATGATCGCCGTCCTCGCTGTAACGGGAGTGCATATGAAGATCGATGGTCTTCATCGGTACCGCGGGCGCGGCGGGGCGCCCGGCTTACTTCCAGTTTTTAATGGTATGAAGAAGCTTCAATCCGTCGTTGGCCGGGAGGAAGTCGAGCGGATCGAGCGGGATGTCGTTGCACCGGATCTCGAAGTGGAGATGGTTGCCGGTCGAAACCCCCGTGCTCCCGACCAGGCCGACAACCTGTCCCTTTTTGACGAAGTCACCCTTTTTTACAAAAGTGGCCGAAAGGTGAGAGTACCTGGTGATGAAGTTGTTCCGGTGTTCGATGTCGATGGTGTTTCCGAAGCCCGCAAGATAAACCGAGCAGATCACCCGGCCTTCCATCGACGCGCCTACCGGTTTTCCCCTCTGCGCGGGGATGTCCATGCCGGAGTGAAAGCGTCCGCCACGAAGCCCCAGGACTGACGAAATGTTTTTGACATCCTCTATCGGCCAGATGAATTCATCGTCGGAGGTTTCAATCGCCGAGCGCGTTACTCCCCTGGCTGTAAGCTTTTCGATATGGCTTTCGGAGAACGGTATAAAGACATAGGTCCCGTGGGCCATCTTGCGGGCGGGGTTCTCATTGATTGCGTAAACTTCATCGGCGGCGGTGCCGAATTCCCGTGCGACCTGTACGAGCGTGCCACCGGAGCTCATCATCGTCCACTTCCCGAGGCGTCCCTTGTATTCCTGAATTTCGGTATTATCGATAAAGACCTTTTCGCGTGCTCCGGCGATTCCAAGGCTGAACAACAAAATAATAACGCAAATGATGCATCTCTTCATTACTCACTCTTTCACGTTCAAATTAGAAAGCTTTCGCCTTCTGATGGGCCCGACTAAAACGGTTGACTCTTCCGATGTAATCGCCGGACCGGCGATTATTTCTTCCCCGGATGGCGGAATGCTGTATCTATGGAGCGCCGCCGTACGTCTGGGAAGCCATTATTTTACTATCAGCGGGGGTAATACTGTCAATACAAAAATAATTTAAGCGTTTGCTCCGAACAACAAGGAAAGGCCCTGGTCGGGGGCCTTCGGCACGTACTCGAATTACAGGATGAAGCTGCCGGAATGGTACGTCAGGCTATATGGATTTCCCGCTCGTTCCCGGAAGGTAGTATCCCCATCAGTCCGGCGAGCACGGCATTCCAGTTGTAATTTGCCAGCACGTTCATTCGGGATTTTTCCCGCATGTCTATGTAGGCCTCGAGGTCGTTTTCCATGAGGTCGATGATGTATTGGATCGCCCGGACCCATTCCTTCACGTCGGTCGATGAGGCGACCAGGCCGGTTTCGTTCCGGATAATTATTTCCTGCGGCCCACCCGCTTCAGACACCACGGCCGGCAGCCCGCAGGCCTGCGCCTCGAGGACCGACATGCCGAAGGTGTCGGCGATGCTGGGAAACACGAACATATCGGAACCGGCATAGATGTCGGGGAGCACCGACTGCTCGAGCTTTCCGGTAAGAACGACCCTGTCATAGCCGCGCATGGTCTTTTTAATGGTCTCGATGTAGGGGCCGTCACCGACCAGGAGCAGGTTGACGTTTTTCCTTTCCACAACGAGCCGCCTGTAGGCCTCGAGAAGCAGGTCGAGGTTTTTGTCCTTCGACATCCTGCCCGTAAACAGGATCGTAACGCCGTCGCGGATGCCGAAGCGCTCCATGAGAACGGTTTTGCCGCTGTCCTTCATCGAGAAAAAGTCACAATCGAGGCCGCGGCGGAATATCTTCATTTTGGAGCGATCGTAGCCGCGCGCTTCAATAATGTCCATGTATTCGTGCGTGGGCACATGGATCTCGTCCATCGAGTTGTAGAACCATATCATCAGTCGTTCGAGGATATACGGAATAATACCGTTACCCACGACCGCCTTTGACTGCAGGTAGAAGTCGGTATGATAGATGCCGACCTTTTTTACGTTCAGGATGTTCGCCGCCATGAGTCCGAAAAGACCCACGGGCCCCGGCGTAGAAATGAATATCTCATCGGGCTTGTAGCTGCGAATGAGCTTGAGCGCGCGAACCAGCGCCGGGATCTTAAGCGTGTACTTGTTGTAGTACGGCAGTTTGAACGCGTAAAGGAACGGCAGGTTGACGAAATTGGGCGGAAGCTCGTCGGTCATTTCCTCATCGAGCAGCGAGGAGACCAGGTTGAGCTTGAGGTCCTTTTCATGCGCGAGCCATCCCAGTTTCTTCAGCGTTACCGAAGGCCCGTTCAGGTCGTTGATGGTGTCGGTGAACCAGAGGATGCGCTTTTCCCTGTCGAGCTCGCCGTCGGGGTATGAGCCCGCCAGGGGCGAAAGGACCTTCTGCCCTTCAAGGAAAAGGTATTTTGCGGGTGAAAAGAAGGGCATGGAAAAAAGGAGCGAAGCGACTCCCTGCCCGCCGTGGATGTTTTTATTTCGATCGTCCGCACTCCCGGTAATTCTGGAGAACGCGGCGCTGATTTTATTCAAAAGCATGGTCGTAAACCTGTAGTCGTCCTTGATCGTTGTGACGGACATGTCGGCCGAACGAACTTCAGCCGCGGTCCTTCTCGAGGGATTCGAGATTGAGTTGACTTTTCTCGCGCCTGTTGATGCGCTGATACAAGTATTCCACCAGCACCCAGAGGAACGCCGAGAGCCAGAAGATAAAGAAGATTTCGAGTACCGAGAATTTCATGGTATTTCCTCCACCCGCATAGTATTAAGCATAAGGCGTGCCAACTTAATTTTTTATTTAGCCCGTAAGCCCTCGATTTTCCAATGGTTACGAGCGGCATTGTTACGGGGTGTGCTTTTCCCCCCTTTGTGTGGTCTGTAATTAATAACACTGTATCATATATGCAACAGCCTGGAGGCCCTCCGGAGGGTTCCTTGCCTTAAAACCGGTGGTTTTTCGTGTAGGGGTGCTGTCCGGCCGATGGAATGAATGCCGGTATTCTTTGAATGGGTGTAATAGATTAACGGAGTAAAACCGTACAGGGGGAAGTCATGAACCGGTATGCATGGGTCTCTGCCGCTTTGATGATGATTATCACGCTGTGCCTGTCGGCCGGGTGTAAACGGAAGGCCGGAGAGGCCGATTCACCGGTCGGCATGATCATCTCGCTCAACGGGGAGGTGGCCGTTAACGGCAAGCCGGCCTCTGTCGATGGAACGGTGGAATACGGCGATACCGTCATAACGGGCCTTAAATCATGGTGCCGCATCGCGGTGGACGGGCAGAATATCATCAAGGTGGGTCCGGATTCGGT
>JALOTJ010000013.1 GCA_025457965.1 Spirochaetota bacterium
ACGACCCTGGTGTACGGGGAAATGTTGTCTTTTATGTCCTTTTTGGTTTTTTCTATCTTCCTGCCGGTCTCAAGGTCCCCGAGATTTACGAAGAAGATAAACCAGTCCTTGTTATTGTACTGTTTGGCAATTTTCTTGATATCAAAGCGCTCGTGGCGCCGTCCCGGAGGAGGGTCGTCAAGCGCGTCGGTCAGGACCACGATAACCCTCTGCCGGCTCTTCTCCTTTTCTTCGAGACTCTGCGCCGTCCTGAATACGTTCCGGATCATCTCCTGCGTATAGGTCCAGGCCCCTTTCGCCTCAATCACCGAAACATACTTCTTTAAAATGTCCTTGTCGTTTTTGTCGTGGATATAGACGATGGGATAGAGCTTTATTTCAGTATCGAAGGTAATGAAGGTGAAGCTGTCGCCCACCTCAAGCTGATCGATAAACTTGTCCAGGCCTTCCTTAACGCCCGCCATTATGTTCCGGCCGCCGCTGCCAATCATGCTCATCGACGTATCCAGGACAAGGATCATGTCTTTCTGTTCCCTGGCCCCGCAGGCGCCCGGCATTACAAGAGTGAAGGAAAGAAAACCCGCGAAGAACAGTCCCCGCAGGGCAAGCAGTCTCTGTTTTTGCTCTTTCACGCTTTACCGCTCCTTATCGAGGGTTTTGTTATACGCAGAGAAATCCGGCTCATTATCAGGCTTAGTAGCGTATTAAAAATTTTATTTTTTGTCAAGAATAATTATCGTCAATAAAATTGACGGGATGCGTGATGGGCTCGGACGGGTTTGGTTCTCCCCCGGGCCGGCCGGCCAGGGAAAACCCCGCCGACCCCGCGGATTCTATGAAACCGATCAGTATTCCGCGTACTTTTCCGTATATTTTACATAGTTTCTGAGATCCAGGCTCTTGCCGCGCTCCATGTCAAGGTATTCGTGCATCAGGATGTAAAACCACATGAGTGTGGCCGCGCCCGTTTCGAGCGCGATGAAGCTCCTTTTTTCGCGCCAGTTTTTGACGACCAGCCCCCTGTTAAGGATCATCAGGACGTCGAACTCGAGGACATAGTCGACACTTTTCGAAACGTAGTAATCGATGATCGCGTCTTTTACCTCCTCCAGCCCCATGCCGCCCCCGCCGCTTATTATGAATGCGGGTATTGCCGGTACGTCCTGCCGGTCCTCCGTAAAGAGGTTGACCTTTTTAGCCTGTATAACCTTGTTGAGGGCCCCCTGAAGGCTCTCCCTGCCGAGATCGCCGCAGACGTGGAAGGTCCCATATGCCAGTTCGGAGGGAACGTATCCGCCCATCAGCGCGGACATATCCCTGCACAACGGGCGGTAGGTGATAAAATCGACGCCCTCGGGAGAATATCCGCTGGGGTCGATTATTCCGAGCGTGCCCACGCTCAGGTCAGGCGGAACGACCCCCTCGATCGTCTTCATCAAGCCATGCATGTCGATTTTGGCGGCCGCGCCGGGAGCGGCGGATTTGCCTGATTTTGGCGTTGCCTTTCCCTTCGCCTTTACCGGCGTCTTCGACTGGACGCCGGAAGGGGTTTTTACGAGCTTTTTCTGCGCCTCTTCAAAATATTTCGTGAACATTTTTTTCCCTGTTTTTAAGCAAAAATGAGTGCCCGCCGGCGGGTGTTCAGTATTTCCAGCCGATTGCTCGGCGCGATGTCGGCTTTTTACCAGCTGCCCCGCTTTAAGCGGGGCAGCTGCCATCATCTACAGTTCCGCGACATTTTCAAGTTCAATTTTTTCGGCGTCCATGTCGCCGCCGTCTCCGTAGTCCCCGGCGACCTCCTCGTCACTGCCCCCCCTGGCCGTCGGACCCTTACCCGTGGTGTCTTCGGGCGGGACGGATTCATCCTCGTCACTCTCACCCCGGGCATTTTTGCCCTCAATCCGATAGAGGAGTTCCTTGGTGCTCATGCTCTTCCATTCCCGGGCCGTGGCGGCGTGCTGGCCCGAGGGATAATTTCTCAGGTAGGTCTGAAATTCCCGCGCCGCCAGATCGAAACGTTTGCTGAGGAAATACGCGTACCCCTTTTTTATCTGCGCGTCCTGGTCTTTGTGATAAAAGGAATTCGCGAGCGTACGGTTGAACCAGGATATGGCGGTATCGAACCTGCGCAGTGCAAAGCTGCTCTCGCCGATCCAGTACATCGCGTTTTCAGCCAGGCGGTCTTCCGGAAAGTTTTTCAGCACCCTCCCGAAATACGAAATGGCCCCGTCATAGCTCCCCTTCCTGAAAGATGCGAGCCCGCTCCTGTACGCCTGGTCCCTGTATGCCGACCGTACGTCGGAGGCGTACTGGCTGACCGCGCCGTAATAGCGCAGAAAATATTCATAGGTATCATACGCGTCGTCGTCCATTCCGAGCCGCTTGAATGCGCGGGCCTTGCCGACCAGGGCCTCCTCGTTGGTCCCGTTTTCGGTAAGAGCGATATCGAACATCCTCCTTGAGCGCTGATACTCGCCGAGGCGCAGATACGTGTGGCCGAGTTCTGAATAGATGCGGCTGCGCAGCTCCCTGTTGTAATTGGAGTTGAGTAGAGCGTAAAGCTGGTTGATCCCCTCCTCGTTGTACTGCTTGAGCACGTTGAGGCGGGCCAGCCGTATCATCACTTCCTTGCGGAGATCGGCCGAGAGGTAGGGATGATTATTTTTAATAAGATAGCTGTATTTGAGAAATGCAAGCCGGTTGAGGCCCATGCGTTCGTAACACTGTCCGATCAAATAATAGGCCTCGGGAATAAGCCGCGACGAGGGATACTTCGCTATCACCTTGGTGAAGATATTGATGGCCTGGTTGATAGAGTCCTTGTCTCCCCGTTCGTAAATCATCTTCGCTTCGACCATCATCTCGCGCGCCTCGCGCTCGGGCTTCAGGAAGTTTTCGTTGTATACGAAAACGCCGATCCCAAGTACTACCAGCAGCATGCCGACAATCAGTTTCGGTTTCATCAGTGAATCTCCTCACCTCGTATATAGCGCCGCGCTCGTGAAGAGCGCGGACCGGGGAGCGAAAGGGGCGTTATCACCGCCCGGCGATCAACGCGTCCTCGAAATTGCGTACTCCCTCCAGAAATCCGCTTCCCTGGAAAAATGCTTTTTCACGTCGGGCATCAGGAAATAATCGATAGCCTTCCCGTACTGCCGCATCTCGACGAGCGAACGCCCGATGAACAGGCGCGCTTTGGCCACCTCGGCCTCATTATCGGAGGCGCGTACGACCTCTCCCAGTTTTTTTGCCGAGGCGGAGTACTTCTCCTTGAAAAAAGTCTCGCGCAGTATCGCATCAACCGTACCGGTCTCAATGGGAATCGGACGCGCGATCTCCTTTTTCACCGGGGGCGCGATTTTTACGGGAGGCTCCTTTCTCGCAACCGCCCGCCGCCTCGATGTTACCGGATCGATGGTACAGTTCTGCCCCTGTTTGACGGTATTATCTATGGAAGAATCCTGAAGCCGCACGAATACGGCGTAATAATGCCCGCCCGGACCAGGATTATTGTCGATATATTCTTCTTCACCCGCCCGGACAACACCCAGTTGCGTCGCAAGCGCCAGCCGCTGCACGTCCGTGATCGGCCTGTTGTAACGGTATACCAGATATTCGACCGAACCCGATCCGACCCCCTTCCAGGAGAGCCTGATCGACCCATCACCCGCGGGAACTGCCTTAAGCCCCGACACCGTGGCTTCGGAAATAAAGGCCACGTATATCCCCTTCGTCATATAGCTCTGGTCCGGTATGAGCTGTAAATCTTCGTTTCCCGCCATGTCCCTGGTTGTGACGGCATAATAATAGGTGCCGGTAGCCTGGATGCCCCGGTCCGTATGCGACTCACGTTTGTCGGTGATGGTCGCGACCCTTTCGGCGCTCTTCAGGCGCTCGGGCGTGGAAAGCGGCTGAGTGCCGCGATAGACGGTATAGGTGAGCCCCTGACCGGTTACACCCTTCCAGCTCAACACCACCTGTGTCTGGTTTATCGCCTGCCCATAGATGAGCGCAACCTGATCGGGAAGGATCGGGCGAGTCGATGTCGGCTCATCTCTCTCCATCACGACGGGATTTACGGTGTAATTGACGTCGGGAAAGACCTCGACATCTCGGGACATTACCTTCTCCCGCGCGAGCACGACGTAGTAGTAACGGCCCGGCGGAAGGCCGGTATCGATGACGCTCGCACCCCGTGCGGCGGGGACGATCTTGATCGAACGTGCCGCAATCGCCTTCTCGGCGTTATCGGGTATCTCCATGGAACGACCGACGATAAAATCGTTTGGGGCCGCGGGGTCCGCGTCCCAGCTTATCCTGATCGCGCCCCGCACTCCGGCCACGGGCTGTGCCTTTATGTTGGTCGCGATGTGCGGGGGAAACTCGCTACTGGCCCTGACCGGCGCCGCCGGTTCCGTTTTTTCCACAAGCACCGGTGGTTCCTCGTCGAGAAGGAAGGCCGCTTTAACGCCGGCACCCATGACCAGGCACGCCGACAGGGCCACCGTCAGCGCTAAAACCGCAATTTTCAGGTTTTTTATCATCCTCATTCGATTTGGTACCGCCTGGAAATATACTGTCTTAATTTTCGGAAAAAGGCGGACCGGTCTTGACATTTTATTTCTATCTGTTTATGCGCCCTGACGAGTCACCGCGCGCCAGCCGCTCGATTTCGGCCACCGTGGAGAGGTTGAAATCGCCCTCGATCGAATGCTTGAGGCATGAGGCGGCCACGGCGAACTCCAGGGCATCCTTTACGCTCGGAAGGGACCAGATGCCGTAAATAAGGCCCGCGGCGAAGCTGTCGCCGGCGCCGACCCGGTCGACGATGTCGTTTATCATGTATTTAGATGATAGCGTGAAGTCCCTCCCGTCGAAGCAGCATGCGCTCCAGCCGTTGGTGTCGGCCGATACGCTCTCCCGTAATGTGACGGCGACGAGGGCAAGGTCCGGGTACGCCGCCGCTACGGCGCGGGTAAGCTCTTCGTAACGGGCAACGTCCAGGCCGCCGCCCTTCACCTCGAAGCCTCCTATCCCGAGCGACTTCTGGCAGTCCTCCTCGTTGGCGATGAGGACGTCGCACCGGCGGACGATCTCGGGCATGATCTCGTGTGCTGATGTACCGTATTTCCAGAGCTTCGCCCGGTAGTTCAGGTCGCAGGAGACCACGGCGCCGCGCTTTTTCGCCTCGTCTACGGCGCGAAGGCCCAGGTCCGCGGCGTTTCGCGAAAGGGCCGGGGTAATCCCGGTGAGGTGAAACCAGCCACAGTCCCGGAAGGAGCGGTCCCAGTCCAGATCACCGGGGTTGAGATCGTTGATCGCGGCCCCTTCCCTGTCGTAAATTACCGCCGAAGCGCGCTGGTTCGCGCCTTTCTCGGCAAAATAGATTCCCATACGGGCGTCCTTTATCAAGGTGATACTACCCGCGTCGACCCCGAAACCGCGGATGTCCCGCACCGCCGCGCGACCGATCTCGTTATCGGGGAGCGCCGTGACGAATCGAGCGGACAGGCCGAACAGTGCGAGGCTCACCGCAACATTCGCCTCCCCACCACCGAACCGTGCCTCGAATTGCGGGCTCTGCAGAAAGCGCTCACCGGCAGGAGGCGAGAGCCGGAGCATGAGCTCCCCCAGCGTGACGACCGTCGCACCGGCGGCCCTCTTTTTTATTTTATCCATCTTCATTTCATATATCCCGTATGCCTTTATTCAATAGATTCACATGCTGTTCGTGAAATTACAAACCGAATGCGCCCCTCGCGGCCGTCGAGCATCACCGGTTCCCGCAACCCGGCCGGGCCTGACGGCTATTATTCTATATAATAGACTTGTTGCATAACTGACAAAAATTTCATCGTGAGGAGGCCGCAGGCCGACGTGGCGATCTCAATAGCCAACAAGTTATAGGCAAAAAACCGGATTCTGTATGAGATTGCCACGCCCCGATACGGCCGGGGCTCGCAATTACACTCAGTAAAGCAACAACTCTAATCTATACGAATCCGCTCACCTCGCGGACGCCTCGCCGGTAATCGAGTCTTAGAGTATGCGTACCATGTCGTACTACGATCTCCCCGGGGGGGAATTCCGCCCGACAGTACGGATTATCGTAGCGCGGATAGTCCGCAAGCCCCACCGTCTTCCCGTCGTTCCTGAGCCTCCCCTTCCAGCCGAACTCGATCAGTCCGCGCGAGGGCGATTCAAAGCGTACCTTCATCCCTTTGAAAGCGAGAGCGCTGTTCGCCATCACATCAACGAAGCGATCGAAGGAGCCGCTCTCGCGCCGGCTTCCAAGCTCGCAGAGCCAGATGTTTTGCGCGCCGTCGGCGATGATCTCACGCCCCGCATCGGGCCCCTCTCCCTGCCAGCGATAGCCGTTCCGGGAGTGCAGCGCGAGATAGGCCTCGCCCTTCCGCGCGAAGACCCAGCCGCCGCGCTCGCGCACCTCGTCGAAGCGGTCGCGTGGGAGCCAGGCGTGCGTGAAGAACAGGCGGTCGGTGTGGTAGATGCCGGGGCGCCGGGGCACGTTATACACACAGACCAGCACGTTTTTGACCTGCGCCGCGCGCGGGAGCCTGCCCGAACCGGTCCAGTAGCCGGTGGAGCCGTCCTCGTATTTGCCCGGGTGCGTGGTAAAGCACACGGCCTCGCCGCCCAGGCTCGCCTGCCAGATGTGCTGCTGGTCGCCGCCGTAGCCGGGGCGGTAATCCTGCGCACAGCTGAGCATGTACTCGCGCGTTTTATAGGTATAGATGTTCACCTCCTCGCGGGTATTGCGGGTGATGTCCTTCTCGAAGAGGCGCGCCACGAGCGGAAGAAGCCCAAGTTGGCGCGCCGCAGTGAGAAACCGGCGCTTCGAGGCGAAGGGCGCGAAGAAAGCGTTCTCCCACCAGCGGAACGTGTCGAAAAGGCGCATGACGGCGGTGATCGTCCGCGGGTGGGTATAGGCCTCGAGGCTGAGCGTCTCCATCACGCATGCCGGATCGCTCAGGTCAAGGCCCCAGCGATACGCCTCGGCGAGGCGTATTCCCATGCGCTGGCGGTTCTCGATCCCGCCGCGCGCGCGGCCGTTTGCTATCTCGTAGATGACGCGCGGCAGGCGATACCCCCCCAGCGCGAGCGTGACGGCGCTCATGTTATCCTCTCCGGCAAAGACACCCGTTCCGAACAGCAGCTTCGAGGTGTCGGTCGTCGACTCGATGAAGGGAAAGCGCTTCTCCTTCGCGTAGCTTCGCCCGTGGGTGGAGCCGAAGACCCCCTGGTGGCTGTTGAGCGCCATGTCGAGGAACATGAGGTCCAGGATGATGACCGCGCGCCGGGCGATAATTTCGTCACGGCAGAAATCGGCAAGGTTCGCCAGGGCCGTGATGTCCTCGTCATAGTACACGTTCGAGAGCCATTCGCTGAAGCCGGTGCGAAAGCGCATCTCCATCCAGCGGAGGATGCGCTTCCGGGCGCGTTCCATGTGCTCGACACCGGTGAGGCCGCTTCCCTCGAAGGCGCGATCTGGGAAGAGCTGGCCGGCGAGGTACTCGTTCGCCGCGAACATGATCTGGTGGTTCTCGGTCCAGGTGCACATGGAGTCTATGCCCGGCTCGTCCGGCCAGTACTTGAACGAGAGGAGCGTCCGCTCCGCGCGCGCGACGAGCTTCCGGTCGAGCAGGCGGCTCTCCCGGAACCGGTAGAGCATGCGCACGATGCCGAGCATCACGAAGTCGGAACAGTCGCGCCGCTCGTCGATATAGGTGAGCGCCGCGCCGATGAGGCCCGCGTGGACGGGCCCGCGGCCCACGGCGAGGCGGGCGAGCTCGCGGAAATGGCCCTTCATGGTGGTGCGGGCGGGATTGCCCACGGAATGTGAGAGGAGCGCCTTTCGGCGGGCCTCGTAGTTCGGCGCGAACGGACGCGGCGCGTAGCGGTCGGGCCGCTCGCACGATGGATAGCCCCTCGGAGGCCTTCCGTACCCGGTGAGCACATAGTCGGTCGCGCTCGTCGTTTCGATGAAGTCGTGCTGGAACACCGGTTCCCGGTTGTCAGTAGTCATCGCGCATGTTCCTTTTAACTGTCATTATAACTGCATGACATCTCATGCCACCGTTTCATCCGCCGTATAAAAACAATTCCGCTGCCCGACACGGCGGGCCTGGCTCAGACCAGAATATCCTTCAACCGCTTCTCCTCCGCGGCAAGCTCGTCCGTCATGGCGCCTGCACGGCGGCGCGCCAGGAAGTCCTTGAGGCGCGCGTGCACCTGCGGCGAGAGCGGGAACCTGAGGGCGAAGAACAGGCAAAAAACCAGGAGTACCATCGGTACGGCGGCGAAAACCGCCCTGAGTACCAGCAGAAACGCGCCGGATTGCGGCTGCTGCACGAGCTTCGTGACACCGTCGATCGTCTCGCTCACCGGCGGTACGTAACCGGCAAGCGATATGGCCTGCGATATCAGGAAAATCGCCAGTGCCGAGCTGAGCTTCCGCATGAAGGTCAGAAGGCCCGCGTAGACTCCCTCCCTCCGCATGCCGGTGACGAGCTCATCAACGTCGGGCAGGTCGGGGAATATTGCATAGATCATCACCACCACTCCGCCCGTGGCAAGGCCCATGGCGCAGCCGAAGATAAAGACCGATGCGCGGCCCGACGCGGGCGTTATGAAGAAACTGTACACCATCACCGCCATCCAGAGGCAGACCGCCGTTATAAAGCCGGTCTTCTTGCTTGTTTTGCGGCTCAGCCAGTAGTACGCCGGAATAACCAGGAGCTGGGTGATGAGGAGCGCGCCGAGCACGTAGTTGGTATCGCCGCCGCGCTTCATGTAATGCGTCATGAAATAGATAACGATGGCCATCACCACGTCCATGGCAAGGAAGCTGAAGAGATACATGCTCATCACGTGAAGGAAGGACTTTATTTTAAACGGCTCGCGGTATGCTTTCACCAGGTTGAAGTCGGGGAGAACCTCCTGGAACTCGGGCCGCTCCTTCGTATAGAAGAAGGTCGCCAGGAAGGGGAGCGCGAAGAAGAGCCCGAAGCTCGCGCCCATCACCATGTGGCCCGTGCGCACGTCCGGTATCATCTTGACGATCTCCATCGGCACGACCGCGCAGAGGATCGAGGAGAACATCGAGAATCCCATGCGGATGGAGATGAGCGAGGTGCGCTCGGCGTAATCGAGCGTGAGCTCGGAGGCGAGCGCGTTGTAGGGCACCATGACCAGCGTGATGACCGCGTCGAAGAAAAAATAGGCCAGGAGCACAAAGGCGAAGCGCGCGGCCTCGCTCTCGTAGCTCACCGGGTACCAGAGCATGAAATACGACAGGAAAATAAAGGCGACCCCCGCGAGAAGAAACGGCCGCCGCCGCCCGTAGCGCGTGCGGGTTCGGTCGGTGATGACCCCCATGAGCGGGTCGTTGACCGCGTCCCATATCTTGCTGACCAGGAGCACCGTGCCGGCGAGCGCGGGGCTTAAGCCCACCACGTCGGTGAGGAAATACAGATAATAGATGCCCACGATGATCATGGACCCGCCGCCGTAGATGTCGCCCATGCCGAACGCGATCTTGCTCCAGAGCGAAAGCTCTCCCTTGGCCTTCTTCATCATACACCTCCTTCCATCAATTTATCGCCCTGCCGGTGAGGGCGTTTCCGATCTTGCTGACTATAACAACCACTCCCGCGAGCAACGTGCCGATGCGGACGACGCCGGAGAGAAAATACAGGCGGTAGAACCCGTGATGGTCATGGCGCCGCCGCCGTAGAGGTCGCCCATGCCGTAGCCGAGTTTTGTGAAAAGCGAAAGCTTTTCGCCGGCGGGTTTGTTTGTCACTATCGTCCTCATGAATCTTCAATCGATTCCTTCCGCCCGGTTTCGGCCGAGCGGTAGAGCGCCAGCACCGTCGCGAGCACCGGCAGAGACCTCCCGGCTTCGTTGTCGTAGCGCGCGCCGTCGCGTATCCATCGGGTAAAGCCGATGAGGTTGCGCTGAAGCGAGAAGAGCCCCGGGAAAGGCATTGAATAGCGTTTCTTTCTTACGCCAAGAAGGCGAAGTTTCGACGCGGGCGGAAAATCGTCGGGGCCGGTATAGACGGCGGTGCCCCGCTCGCCGTACACCTCGATCGTCACCTTCTGATGGGGGTTCACCGTCATCGCCCCGGTGACGCTCAAGAGCGCACCGTTCGCGAGCTCGACCGTCCCCATGCCGAGGTCCTCCACCTCGACGTCGGCGAACCTGCGCCGCGCGGTCATCCCGGCAACGGTAACCGGAGGGCTTCCCATCGCCTCGAGTGCGATATCGATCCAGTGGCTGGTCTGTGTGAGAAGGGTGCCGCCGCCGGCCTCGGCTTTCCTGGAACGCCAGGCTCCGGTGGTGAAGTACTCGGGGCCCCGGTGCCAGGGCATGTTCACCCGGCAGTGCGAGATCTCACCGAGAAGGCCCTCGCGGCAGAGCATGATGAGGGTATGGGCCCTACGGTCGTAGCGGTACTGGTAGTTGACGGCGAGTTTTAGGCCTTTCGCGCGGGCGGTTTCGCAAAGCCCCGTTGCCTGTTCCATGGTGATCGCCAGGGGTTTTTCGCAGAGCACGTGGCGCCCGCGGTCCAGGGCCTCCGCCACCAGGGGATAATGAAGGTGGTGCGGCACGCAAATATAAAGAGCATCGACCTTTTCGCTGTCCATGAGCTCACGGCCGTCCCCATGGGCGGCTCTGACCCCGAAGCGCCGGGAAAACGCCTCCAGCCGCGCGGCGTCAATGTCGGCGCAGGCGCCGATCTTTACCCCGGGGGTCATGGCGACAACCCGGGCCAGATCCACGGCAATGTCCCCGCAACCGATGAATCCAAGTGTAAACGGTTTTTTCAAGCTTTCAATCCCCCTTTTTAACCCTCAAGGCCGCAAACCCAGCGCAGGCCCCGCGCCAGCACCTCTATGGTGCCCGGGTGCTTCATGGTGGGCGCGCAATGCCCTGGTGCGTAATAGCACACCCGGCCCTTTCCGTACGATCGGGTCCAAACCTGAGGCTCTGCCCCCTGGTCCGTTTCGGCAACGAAATGGATCGAATTCGTCCGGTCGTAGTCGTGCAGGTAGAGCTCGTCGTGCACGGTGAAGTCCTTGATTCCCGTAAAGATTCCCTCTTTCACGCGGCGCAGCGCGAAGGGCTCGATCTTTCCATGCCCGATGAAGCGCCCGCCGACGACGTCGAACCAGCGGCTTTTCGTTTTAAACGAGGCCGAGGCCGAATGGACCGCCAGGAAGCCGCCGCCGCCGCGCACGAAGTCCTCGAGCGCGCCGAGCGCGTCATCGGAGATCGTGCGCCGGTGCAGGTAGACGGCGAGCGCGTCAAAGCTACCGTCCGACAGGGAACGGAGCGTTTCGATCGATGAGGAGAAGGCGCACTCGAACCCGTCCATGCCCGTCAGAAATTGCCTGAAATTCCTTCTGGCCGGTATCGACGGATGGACGATCCCGTCCGAAATAACCAGTACCCGTTTTTTCACGCCCGTCCTCCTTTTCTTCATGCCCGTTGACGGCTGCGCCGCCCGATCAATCCGATGAATACACGAGCCCGTCCCGGTACTCTTTCCATATCCTCTCGAACCAGGGGTCCTCCTTCGGCACGGGCCGCACTGGCACGATGCGCGGGATGATGCGCCCGTCCGAGCCCAGTTTGAGCTCCGCGATCTCATCGAGCGCCATGGAGCCGATCTCCGGCGGAAGCACCGCGCGCGCCCGTCCCGCCTCATCCAACACGAGGAAACGCTCGATCGTCCCGGCCAGGTACGAGCCGCGTCCGCCGCCGATGCGCGAAAGCACGAGGCCGGACGCCTCGAGGAAGAAGCGCTCCGCCAGGAGCAGGTCAGCGTTTTTAAAGAAATCCGCAAGTTCCTTCGCTTCCGCCACGCCGGATTCGCGATGGCGGCGCATGGCGTCAGCGTTTTCGGCGAGGGCCCTCTCTATCGAGGAAAGATCACGCAGTATGCCGAGGACGCGCGACATGCGCCGCTGCAATTCCAATAGTTCTGCGCGCGGGCTGGCCGGTTTGGCCGCAAGTGCCCGTCTGCACTCGTTTATCCGCGCCTCCAGCGCGGTGCGTACGGCGGCGCTTTGACCGTCCGCGCTTTCAGATGCTTTGCCTGAAACGCGGTGCGCGATCATCTGCGCGGCGCGAAGCCCCCCGACCTGCCCCGCGTTGAGCGCCGCGCCACCCGGGCGGTATACGCCGTGCGAGCCGTTCGCCTCGCCCACCGGGAAGAGGTTCTTCAGGTTCGACTCCCACCAGATGTCGCCGCACAGCCCGCCGTTGACGTGCTGGTGGCACACGGCGATCTCGAGCGGTTCGCGCGCGAGGTCGACGCCATGTTTCAGGAAGAGCTCGTATGCGGGCGTATTCATCGCGATGAGCCGTTCGACCGGCGTCGCTTTGAGGGCGTCCGAGCGCGCGAGATAGTCGCGCGCCTCGGCCGGGAGCTCGCCGACGCCGAAGGCCGCACCGGGAAATGACGGGTTTGCGCGGTAATCGATGAAGACGCGCCGGCCGCGCACGACCGATTCGTAATAGACCAGAAGGTCGACGCAGGAGGAGCCGTGGCCGGGTATTTTTTGTACGTCGAAGGGCCACTCGTAGCCCTTGCGAAACTGCGCCGAGAGGAGCGCCTCCATCGAGGGGTAGCAATCGGCGAGAAACTCGCGCACGTCGCCCCCACCGGCATCGGTGGAAAAGTAGCGGGGCAGTACCTGCTGGTACGTGCCCGATAGGTTCCAGCGCGGGCGTTTCGAGGCGATGCCGAACTGCGACTCGGAGAGGTTCTGCGCCACCGCGCCCGCCGCGAGGGCCGCGCCGAGCGAGCCGGTCTGCGACGCGGGGTAGACGCTGTCGGCGTACAGCGCGCCGGGACCTCCCGTGGCGAGCACCACGCAGTCAGCACCGATCGCGCACAGGCCGTATTCCGCGCCCGGGCCGGTTGTGTCGCCCATCGCGATGATGCCCGCGGCGCGGCGGTGGCCCGAATCGACCGCGGTGACGATATCGACGACCGTGAGGCCCTCGAGCACCGGGATGCCGAGGAGGAAGGCCTCGTCGCGGAGCTTCTCGTACATCATGATCGAGGTGCCGGGCCCGGCCGAGGAGCCGCGCGGCAGTTCGTCGTGGTCCGTGCGGTAAGACGCGAAGGAGCCGTGGCGGTCGAAGGGAAAGCGCACACCGAGCGCGGCCAAATGATGGAACTCGAAGAGCGAGAGCGAGGCCTCGACAAGCGCGAGATCCCCATGCACGCAGCCGCCGGAAAAAAGCCGCCGCGCCATGGCGCGCACGGAATCCCCCGTGTCCCCGGCGGGATTGAGCCGGTAATAGGTCTGCTTGTCCGAGCCGGCGTTCGCCGATACGCCCGCGCCGAGGCGCTCGGTGACGATGGCGACATCGCCCACGCCCAGGCGCACCAGATGCACCGCGGCGTTCAGCGCCGCCGCGCCCGAGCCGACAACGGCCGCCCTCATGGAATAGAGCGGGAATTCGCTACCCGCAACGGTGATGAGTTTTCTTTCCATCCCCTGTTTCAGCGCCACACCCTTTGATAATCGCGAAAACGCCGGCCGCTAGAGCGCGCCCCTGTTGATGTGAAACCCGCCATCCACGTTTATGACCTCGCCCGTGGCGTAGTCGTGATGCCCGCGCACCACGGCGAGTACCGCGCGCGCCACGTCCTCCGGCTCACCCCATCGCGAAAGCGGCAGGAGCCCCCCGCCGATCTTCGCGTCGTATTTCGCCGCGACCGGGCCGGTCATGTCCGTGCGGATTATTCCCGGTCGTATCTCGAAGACGCGTACGCCGTGCGAAGCCAGGCGCAGCGCGAAGAGCTTCGTCATCATGCCCATGCCGGCCTTGGAGATGCAGTAGTCGGCACGGTTTACGGAAGGCTGATACGCCGAAATCGACGAGATGTTGACGATGTAGCGCAAAGCGTCCCCGTTCTCCATGAGCCCCGCGAGCGCGGAGCTGAGCAGGAACGGCCCCACGAGGTTCGTCTTCAGCACCCGGAGCATCGCCTCCTCGGAAAGCTCGAGCATGTCGCGCCGGCCCTCGGTGGTGACGCCCGCGTTATTGACCAGGACATCGAGGCGGCCGAAACCCGAGCGGACCGCCTCGCGGAGCGCCTCGCGGCCCGCGGCCTCCGCAACGTCCGCCCGCACATAGACGCACGAGCCCGCCGCGCCGCCGGCCCGCTGGACCGCGGCGCGGGCCTCCTCCGCGTCCACCGCGTCGCGCCGGCCGTTGAGCACCACGGCATACCCGTCAGCGCCAAGCGCTATCGCGATCGCCCGGCCGATGCCGGCCGTCGATCCGGTGACCAGCGCCACCCTGCCATTACCGGCGCGCTCACCCATTGGGGCCTCCTTTCCATCCCACCGATTCTCCGTCCATGAAGGCTCCCTCCACCTCCAGGCACATCGCGCGCACCTCGCGCTGTTCGATGTTGTCGCGAAGCCAGCGCGCCGCCAGGAAGGCCATCTCGTAGGTGGAGAGGCTGATCGTCGCGATCGAGGGCCTAAAAAGCGCCTGCGCGGGCGAGCGGTCGAAGCCGGTGACGGCGATATCGCCGGGCACGCGCACGCCCATCTCGCGAAAGAGGGAGATGAGGCGGATGGCGAAGTTGTCGTTGAAGCACATCACCGCGTCGCAGCTACGGTCGGCGAAGAACAGGGCCGCCTTCTCGTCGACGGCGGCGATCTCCTCCGCCCGGTAGACGTTCGCGCCGTAACCGTCGATTCCTCCTTCAGTCATTGCGACCAGAAATCCCCGGTAGCGGTCGGCGTTGGTGACATTGTCGGCGCAGTCCAGGTAGCCGACGCGCCGGTAGCCGCGGTCGAGCAGGTGCCTTCCCAGGCGGAGCATGCCCTTGAAATTGTTGCACGACACGGAGCTTTCACCCTCGTGAGCACGGTTTAGAAAGATATAGGGTACATCGCCCCCGCGAAGCCGTCCGCGCAGGTCGCCGTCGATTTCGCCGAAGGCGAAGATGAAGCCGTCGATCGCCGACCCGGCCGAATCGAGGCTCCGGGCCAGGTCGTCGTAGGTCAGAAGCGAAACCTCGCGCGGGATGTCGCTGAACGCGTTATTGATGGCGACGATGAGCTCGCCGGGATCGAAGAAGGGATTGATCGCGAGCCGTTGACGCCCGGGAATGACGACCGAGAGCCGAATGGCACTTCGGCTGATGTGCCGCCGGCGTTTACGGGGGGCGAATTCGCCCGCCTCCACGGCCTCCAGCACCCTGCGCCGTGTGCCGGCGGCGATGCCCGGTGCGTTGCTGAGCACGCGAGAGACGGTGCTTGCCGAAACGCCGCACGTGCGCGCGATGTCGTCGAGCCGCCGGGGCCGCTTGGGGGTCATGCCGCCGGCCCCCTCCGCGGATAGGCGGTACAGCGCACGGCCTCCTGGTTTTTCAGCAGCTTCGAGCAGCCGCCGCAGAGCGTGCAGTAATCGATATCGCCCGGAGCGCTTGCGAGTTTACGCGGAAAGAGCGGGTCGGCGAGGTTCTGCCGCCCGAAGCCGGCGACATCGACCCCGCCGGCGGCGATGTTCTCTTCGGCGTACGCGGCCGCCGATTCGCCTCCGGTCGAATAGGCCGAGCCGATGACGGCCAGGCCCGGAAACCATTCCTTTACGGTGCGCGCGTAGCGAAAATGATGGTACAGGTCGAAGGCGTTTCCCTTCACCGGGCGGGTGAGATGCGGCGTGAGCGCGGGAACGCCGGCCGAGACGTTGAGGTAATCCGCGCCCGCACCGACGATGGCGCCGAGTGCCGCGCGCATGCCCGAAAGCTCCTCGATGACGTCGCCGGCGCCGGCCGTGCCACAGCCCCCGCGCAGACCCTCGTAGAGCGAGACGCGCACACCGGCCATAAAGCCCGCGCGCGCCGACTTCGCGTCGGCGACCGCCGAGGCGACCAGGCGTGCCCTGTTTTCCGCAGATCCGCCGTACGCGTCGGCGCGATCGTTCATCGGACGGAGCAGTTCGCCGCCGAGGTAGCCGTGGCAGGCCTTGATCTCGACGCCGTCGAAACCCGCGTCGGCGGAAAGCCGGGCCGCCTCCCCGTGCAGGGCGCGGATCGCGTCGAGTTCGGCCGTTGAGAGCCTCGGGACGGCATCATCACCGCAGGCGCTGACGGGACGCGAGAATTTTCCGGCCAGACGTCCGGCGTGCGTGAGCTGGATGATGAAGAGCGCATCGGGATGTATCGCCTTGAACGAATCCACGAGGCGGCGAAAACCCTCGAGGGTGTTCGCATCGAGCACCAGTCCGTTGACCCGCGCGAGAGAACCGGCGGTGATCGAGACCGCCTCGACAACGACGATGCCCCATCCGCCGGATGCGAGCGATGCATAGCGCGCGAGCACCGCTTGGCTCACGGACCCGCCGCGGCCCGCTGAATTGATTTCCATCGCCTGAGCCGCAAGCCTGTTGGGAATCAGCCTCCCGGCGAAGACGGCGGGCGACCGTACTAGGTTTATGATATTCATCGCAATTAATTGTGCTATTTACCGCAATTATAGCAACAATATTTTTCGATTTCGCTTGACCTTTATTGTATTTTATAATATACTTAAATACAGACGTTTTTGACTATCATCCGCGGCTGACTTCAGGTATTGAAACAGCGGCGTTACTATAAGTTTCTTGTGTACAAGGTGGTGAGCGCAGGGGTCTTTAAAAATAATCCGCATGGAGCTAACCCGAGCGCTCCCGGCCGGATCATGTCGAATGCGCAGAATGAATTACCAGAGGAGAAAGGTCATGAAAAACAATAACACGTCTTTCTGTATTGATGATCGCTGCGATTACTACCGCCGTACCGAGACCATCTTCAACAAGCTCGATGAACACGCCCGGGAAAACGTGGACGAGCATTTCCTGGTGAAACACATAATGCTGTGACCCCTGTCACGGGGAAGGCGGTTGTAAGACCGCCTTCCCTTTCCGTAACACCTGTCGCAAGAAACTCTTCGAAAACAAAAAACCCCATGAAATTACATTGACAAATCACGGGCCGGTTCTTCCTTTACTCACAGTCAAACAGCCGGCGCGCACGCACAAGCGCTCTTTCCCGCATCGACGGGGGAGAGCGCTATTATATGTGAGCAGCGTTTTAATTTACCGGCCGGTTCCCCCATTGCCGCAGGGAGAATCCGCGGGCGCGGTTTCCGCGACCGTTTCGGTTCATGCTACTATTCAAGGAGGGGTGGCGTCGTCCGTCTTATGGAGGAAGGATCAATTGCTCTGGGAGAAGCCCTTATAATAGGACAGACCGTAAGGGGCCGGTCGGTTTTCGCGCCGAGGGACTTCGGCGCGGGTTCGTTCATCATAGAGTTCGGCGGCGAGCGCTTCGGCCGTGATGAATACATCAGCCTGGTCGACCCCGACAACAACCACTTTCTGCAGATCGACCGGAACCTTTTTCTGGGTCCGACCGAGACCGCGGACAATTTCATAAACCACTCCTGCGACCCCAACTGCGGCCTCAGGGTGGAGGCGGGCCGGGCGTATCTGTTCGCCATCCGGCCGATCGCCGGGGGTGATGAAATAACCTTTGACTATTCAACCTCGATGGATGAGGATTTCTGGGAGATGCGCTGCCGGTGCGGCAGCGCCGCGTGCCGCGGGAGGGTCGGGGACTTCAAGCATCTTCCCGTCGAAACCAGGGACCGGTACATGGCTCTCGGCGCGGTCCCCGAGTTCATACTTTCGGGCCTCGGAAACAAACCGGCCGTTGCGGGGATGATCATCGAAACACGGGCGGGCGCGGGTTTCTCTTCCGCCACCGGCGAGGCTCGGGCGGCACTGCAGGCGTCGTAGGGTCGCGGGCCCCCCTGGCGGCCCGGCCGCGCTCCTCCGCACGGCGATGACACGACAGGTGGCCAGAGATGAGCACTGAAAGCGAAACAATACGCGACCGCGTCCCTTCCGAAGAAGAGTGCCGGAGGCTCATCTCCGAGCACGGCATGCTCCCCAACATCGTCGCTCACTCCGAGGGGGTGATGCGCGTCGCCGTGGCGATCGTCGACGACCTGAAAGACGGCGCGACGGTCGACCGCGGCCTGGTCGTCGCCGCCGCCCTCCTTCACGACATCACCAAGACCCGCGCGCTCGAAACGAAGGAGCGCCACGATGAATCCGGCGGCATGCTCGCGCGCGCGCTCGGCATGGAGCGCATCGCCGAAATCATCGAACAGCACGTTTTTCTGAAAGACTTCAATCCCGGCGGCCCGCTCCTGGCGAAGGAGATCGTCTACTACGCCGACAAGCGCGTAATGCACGACACGGTCGTCTCGCTCGACGAGCGCGTGGAGGACCTCGTGATCCGCTACGGCACCACGCCCGAGCGCGTGGCCCTCATTCGCAAAAACCTGGAGCACGCGCGCGCGGTGGAGGCCAAGATCGCCCGTCATATGAAGACGGGCATGAGCGGCCTCTCCGGCCCCACGGAACGCGGGGATGGGTGAGCGCTTCCTCATACTCGACTGCTACGTCGACGAACCCGCCTGCCTGGGCGTGCCCCCGTTCGTCGCCCCCTACCCGCGCTACGTCCACGGCGCCCTGCTTAACGCCGGTGTCGCGCCCGCGTCGATCGAATACCTGACGATCGACGCGCTCAGGGCGACCGGTTACCGGCTCGGGGACCGCTACGGCGCGGCCTTCATCATCGGCGGCGCGGTGGTGCCGGGGAAGTACCTCGGACACCGAATCGGCACCACGGGGGAGATCGTACGGATCATCGAGGGCAACCCTCGCCAGGAGTTCGCGGCGGGGGGGATGATCGCGCCGCTCATCGCCGGTGGACACAGGCCCAACTGCGTGAGCGTTCTGTGCGATATCGAACTGTACGCGCACACCCGGGCGCTGTGCAGGCCCTCCGACGGCCGGCGCACCGCCGCACAGACAGCACGCTGGGGCGTCGACGGGGCCGCGCTCGTGCGTCTGCATCCCGACCATCCGAACCTCATCTGCGAGATCGAGACCTATCGCGGCTGTGCGCGCCTGTCCCACTGCTCGTTCTGTTCGGAGGGTGCGACGCACCGGCTGGAATTCCGCGACGAGGAGGACATCCTCGCCGAGATCGACGCGCTGATCGACGCTGGCATTTCGCGATTCCGCATCGGACGGCAGGCCGACATACTCCAGTACAAAACGCCCTTCGCGGAGTTCCGAAACGGCTTCCCGCGGCCCTCCGTGGACAGGGTGAGCGGGCTCTTCGGCGAGCTTAAAAAGCGCAGGGACGCGGGCTCGATACGGGTGCTCAACATCGACAACGGCAACCCCGGCACCATCGCCAATTTCCCCGAGGAATCGGCGGCGATACTTTCGTCCATAGTCGACGCGATAACCCCCGGCGATACCATCGCGCTGGGCGTCGAATCGCTCGACCCGGCCGTTATCGGGCGCAACAGCCTCAAGGTGAACGCGACGGAGCTGCTCGGCGTCGTGCGCCTCGTTAACGACATCGGGGGACGCCGCGTGGAGGGACTCCCGGTGCTGTTGCCCGGCATCAACCTGATCCACGGACTTCCGGGCGAGCGCATGGATACCTTCCGCATGAACTTCGAGGGGCTGGCGGCGATCGCCGACGCGGGCCTCATGCTTAAGCGCATCAACATCCGGAAGCTGCTCCCCTTTCCGGGGACCGCCGCCGGGGAGTCCTTCCGCGAGCCTCCGGCGAGGCTTCGCAACCGCTACGAGTATTTTAAAAAAAGGATACGGGACGAGATCGACCGGGTAATGCTGGAGCGCGTCTACCCCGCCGGCACGATTTTACGGGATACGCTGGTGGAGGAGCGACGCTACGAATACTCGCTGGCCAAACAGATCGCCAGTTATTCGATAACCGCGGCGATACCCGTCGCGCTGCCACTGAAAAGCTTCGTTGACGTGATGGTGGTCGGCCACCGCGAGCGATCGGTGACGGCCCTGCCCCTTCCGATCGGGATAAACGCCCTGCCGGCCAAAGCGCTCGAGCTTATTTCGGGGGTGGGAAAAAAGAGCGCGAGAGAACTGGTGCTGCGCCGCCCGTTCGCCGGGCCCGGCGAGGTGAGGACCGCCGCGCCGTCAATACCCGACGCCGTTATCGAAGGGATGGTGTTCGACTGATCGCGAAAAGCGCCGGTGACAGGGCGCTCAGTACTTCTTGCGCTCCTTGTTGTGGTTGAGCCTGTTCATGATGTAAAGCGCCGCGTAACCGCCGATAAAGCCGGCGATGAGGTTGACCCCGGTGTCGTACACCAGGAAGCGGAGCACCCGGATCGTGATCTCAAGCAGCAGGCGGTCGAGGATGAACCCGCCGATGAGCGCGCCGATAACCCCGACCACGAGCCCGCCGATATAACCGCCGAGCAGGTCGCGCCGCTTGAGGTAATAGAAAAGCCACGACACCAGCGCGCCCAGGGCAACATAGAGCACGATGGCCAGGAGTTTCATTGTAAAGCTTATCATTTCGTCGGACATTGTTTTTCCCTCAAAAGATTATTAATTCATTCAGGCGCGAAAAAAAGCTCACCCTTCCCCTTCCGTATAATCCGCATGTCGCCGTCGGAAAAGTCGACCACCGTCGAGGGCTCGGAAACTTTCGGCCCGCAGTCTATCACCAGGTCGACCTCGTTGCGGTACACCTTTTCGAGGTCGTCCGGCTCTATAATGTATTCGCCCGCCGCCGTGTTGACGCTTGCCGAGATGATCGGCCTTCCCAGCGCCCGCACGATGTCGCGCGCGACGTTGTTGTCGGGTATCCGCACGCCGATGGTTTTCTGCTGCGAGATGGCTACCTTCGGCACCAGCCTGCTTGCCTTGAAGACGAAGGTGTACGGTCCCGGCAGGGCCTTCTTCATCGTCTTGAAGGCCGGGTCCGAGATGTTGCGCACGTACTCGTGAAGCTCGCCGATATCCGAGAACACAAAACTCAGCGGCTTGTTTCTGGCAATCCTTTTAATATGATAAATCCGCTCGATCGCGCGCCGGTCGTTGATGTCGCAGCCGTACGCGTAGACGGTATCGGTGGGGTAGATGATGACTCCACCCTCCTCCAGCACCTCGCGCGTCTTCTGGATCAGCCGCTTCTGCGGGTTCTGTTCGTTGATGATAAAGATCATCGTTTTTTCTTCCCTGCGGCCCCTTTCCCGGACGGTCTTTCGCGGCGAAAACGTTTCAGTGCCGGGCGATCCGGCCCATCCCCCCGTTGCGGCGGGACAACCCGGTACTTTAAAAATCAGCGCTATGCCCGGTATACCTATCGGCAGCCAGGAGTCTATTTGATTAGATGACAAAAAAGGCTTTTGCAAGAATGCCGCTTGCAAAAGCCTTCTCCCCGGCATGTCTCCAGGAGTGTAAATGATTATCAATCATCCATAGAATCGGCCGTATCGTATTTTCGCTTTACTCTTTTTCATCGGGCGGGCCCGGTCTCCCGGGAACAGGCCGCCGGCGCGATTAATGATTGAAACGGTGTCCGCACGATGCTACTATGACACTACCGGTGTGCTTCCTTCCGGCATTACGGCGGACCGATACCGAACGATGTCGAAAATAGACCTGAAAATAAAGAGCCGCGACCTTAACGCGCTCCTCGCGGCTATCGAGGCGAACAATCCCGAAGGGGACCTCGACCTGATCAACAGGGCCTACGAATACGCGAGCGAGGCCCACCGGGACCAGAAACGCCTCTCGGGCGAGCCCTATATCGTGCACCCGCTCGAGATCGGCATCATCCTGGCGAATTTGAAGCTTGACACCACCACCATCGCGGCGGCGCTGCTGCACGACGTGGTCGAGGACACGCCCGTTTCGCTCGAGATCGTCAGGGAGCGGTTCGGCGAGGAGATCGCGCTGCTGGTCGACGGCGTCACGAAGATTTCCTCGCTGAAGAAAAAGACGCGCTATAACGACCAGGTGCACAGCATCAGGAAGATGCTGATGGCGACCATCAAGGACGTCCGCGTGATCCTCATCAAGCTCGCCGACAAGCTGCATAACATGCGCACCATCATGTTCCACCCCGAGCAGAAACAGGTCCGCATCGCGCACGAGGTGATGGACATCTACGCGCCGATGGCCGGGAGGCTGGGCATGTCGCAGATCCGCGCCGAGCTCGAGGACACGGCCTTCCACGTCCTCTACCCGGTCGAGTTCGGGGAGATCGCCGCGAAGGTCGCCCGGCGCAAGACCGAGATCGAGGAGTTTATCGAGGACCTGCGTTATATCCTGGACCAGCAATTGAAGCGCCTCGACATCCAGGCCGAGATCACGGGCCGCGCGAAGCACTTTTATTCCATCTACCGGAAGATGAAGATCCAGGGCAAGAGCTTCGAGGACATCTTCGACCTGCGCGCCATCCGCATCATCACGGCGGAGGTAAAGGACTGCTACGGCATTCTGGGCATCATCCATACGCTCTGGTCGCCGATCACCTCGCGCTTCAAGGACTACATCGCGGTGCCGAAATCAAACATGTACCAGTCGCTGCACACCACCGTAATAGGCCCCGACGGCCTGCCGCTGGAGTTCCAGATCCGCACCCGCGACATGCACGCCACCGCCGAGATGGGCATCGCCGCGCACTGGCTTTACAAGGACAGGGACTCACTGCACCAGCGCGCCTTCAAGAACTTCCCCGTTATGCAGAATATCCCCCGCGCCGAGGCCGAGCAGAAGGAAAAAGTGAGCAGCCGCGAGTTCATGAAGGAACTCAAGATGGACCTCTACGAGGACGAGATATTCGTCTTCACTCCGAAGGGAAAGATCGTGAAACTGGCGAAGGGATCGACGCCGATCGATTTCGCCTTCGCCATCCACACCGAGGTCGGCAACCGCTGCGTCGGCGCGAAGGTCAACAACACGCTCGTGCCGCTGAAGACCGAGATTAAAAGCGGCGACATCGTCGAGGTGCTCACCAGCCCCAAGGGGCACCCGTCCGAATCCTGGCTGAAGTTCGTGCGCTCGTCGAACGCGCGCTACAAGATACGCAACTGGCTGCGCAGGGAAGAAGAGGCCGAGCATAAACCCGAGGCGCCGCCCGAGCACAAAAAGACCGAAAAGACGGCCGAGGTCTCGATCCCCGACACCGAGCTCTTCAAGATCAAGGGCATCTCGCGCCAGAAAAAGTTGTCGCTCTCGATCGACGGCACGTCGAACGTGCTGATCAAGCTCTCGCAGTGCTGCCAGCCGATCCCCGGCGACGACGTGGTGGGCTTCATCACGCGCGGCCGGGGCATCACCGTGCACAAAAAGAGCTGTCCCTCGCTCAAGCGGCTTACGAACGAAAAGGAGCGCTTTATCGAGATCGTCTGGGAGGGCTCGGAGAACACCTATCCGGTGAAGCTCCAGATCCAGGCGATCGACCGGCCGAACCTCCTCAAAGACGTGGCCGACGAGCTCGCCACCTGCAAGACCAACATCATTAAGGTCGAGGCCACCGTGCACGCCGGCGACAACGCCCAGATTAAACTCATCCTCGAGGTTAAAAGCCTTTCGCACCTCAGGGACATCATCGGCCGGTTGAAGCGCCTCAAGAACGTCACCTCGATCCAGAAGCTCAACGAAAAGGTCCTCCTGAAATAAGCCATGCGCGTCATACTGGGATCATCCTCGCCCCGCCGCCGGGAGCTTCTGCGCGGCATCTTCGAAGATTTCAGCGTGATGTCGCCCGACGCGGACGAAACGCCCCACAGCGGCGAGCTTCCCGAAGCGTACGCCGCGCGCGTCGCCGCCGACAAGATGTGCTCGCTTATTCCGCTCCTCACGGCGGTGCCGGAAAGCACCCTGGTCATCACCTGCGACACCATCGTGACGATCGACGGCGCCATCATCGGCAAGCCTTCCGGCTTCGACGACGCGCTCGCCATCCTCGGACGCCTCTCGGGTCGGACGCACCAGGTGATAAGCGGCCTTAGCCTGGCCCTGCGGTGCGCCGACGGCATCGTTGCCGGCGGCGGAACGGAAGGCTTCGCAACGGCCACCGGCATCGAGCGTTCGGACATCACCTTCAAGCCGCTGGACCGGGAGGCGCTCGCCGCCTATCTCGGCCGCATCGAGTACATGGACAAGGCCGGGGCGTACGCAGCGCAGGAGCACGGCGGACTGATCATCGAGCGCATAGAGGGCTCGGTGTCGAACGTCATCGGCTTTCCACTTCGCCTTTTTTATAGGATGCTCGTCGAGTCGGGAGCGGACGCGTTTTTGACGTACGGCCCCGGCGGCGAGGCGCTTCCCGGAAGCGCCTCGCCCGGACCATAAAGGGATTGACCAAATCCGCCATAGCGTGCTATCCATTCAGCCGGGGCGGCCGGGACGCCCCACTTCCACCAGGGGCACGCGCCATGACACAGCGAAAAAAGTACGTACTCGATAAAAAGTTCCAGCTCAAGACCGCCTTTTCGATCATCGGCGTCATACTGGTGGTGTCGGCCATCGTCGTCGCGGCCATCAGCGCCAACGTCAGCATGAACAACAGGCGGCTCAACAACATCATCGTGCTCTACAACAACAACGTGGAGGCGCTGCTCGCCTTTTCGCAGGAGGCCGCGGGCGCGGAAAACCTGCCGATCGCCAACGTCTCGCGGATTCACGCGCAGAACGTCGAGACCATGGAACGGATCATTACACAGAACAACGCGCTCCTCTGGGGCATCGTGGTGTTCATCCTGGCGCAGGCCGTCATTCTTTTCGTCGCGCTCATCCGCAAGACGCATCACATCTCCGGCCCCATTTACGTCATGTCCGGGTATATAAAGGAAATCATCGCGGGGAGGCTTCCGTCGCCGCGGGCGCTGCGGAAGAACGATGAGCTCAAGGAGTTTTACGCGCTGTTCGGGGAGATGGTGGAGGCGATTAAAAGGCGCGGGAAGGAGTGAGGACCGGGTGAGCCCGATGCGGGGCCATCATCCTGCTACTTTCAGTTAATGCCCACCCTTCCCCAGGGACATCACTTTCCCCCGGGACGGTCCTTCAGCCGCTCGAAGAACTCATCGCGTGGTTCCATCCCGACGGGGTATACGCCGGCACCTGTGTGCCGCACGTAGAGTTTTCCCATGGCGCTGTCCGGCAACCGATTCTCTCCTTGAGTCCGTTCGAAACAGAACGTTAAGGAGAGCTGTGACGCACAGGATGTGCCGATGCCGGCGAAGTGACAGGAGGTTGCGTCCTTCGCCGGCGCGGGGGCTGTGAGGATTCGTTCAGCATCGTGAATCATCCAGGACCCGTGCCCCGGAAGGCGCGCAAACGTTTGCGCGCCTTCCGGGGCACGGGAAAAAAGTATTGACTTCCACCACCATCCCACCCCATTTTACACCTGCGCGCCGTACACGGCGCGCGAAGCGCGGGCGTAATTCAGTGGTAGAATGTCAGCTTCCCAAGCTGGACGTCGTGGGTTCGAGCCCCATCGCCCGCTCATCGTTCGAATCAACGGCACGCACGATGGAACGCCCGGGGGGCGTTCCTCCGCTATATACGGGATAACCGCGCATGAAGACAATCCAGACACCGTTAGTCCGCACCGGGGTCGCCACCGCCATAGGGAACACCCCCATGGTGCGACTCAGGCACCTCTCGCCCAATCCGCGCGTGGCCATACTCGTTAAGCTGGAGGGCTCAAACCCCGGCGGATCGGTGAAGGACCGCCCCGCGTATTACATGCTCAAAAAAGCCATCGAGAGCGGCGAGCTTACGCCCGATAAAATCATCCTCGAGCCCACCAGCGGGAACACCGGCATAGGCCTGGCCATGGTCGGCGTGTCCATGGGGTACCGGGTAACGCTGTGCATGCCCGAGTGCGTCAGCATGGAGCGGCGAAGCATCCTCCAGGCCTTCGGCGCCGACCTGGTGCTTACGGCCGGCTGCCGCATGACCGACGGCGCCATCGTGGAGGCGCGGCGCATGATGGAGGCCGAGCCCGGCAAGTACTACATGCCCGACCAGTTCTCCAATCCCGCCAACGTCCTCGCCCACTACGAGACCACCGGGCCGGAGATCATCGAGCAGGCCGGCGGCCCCGTAACGGCCTTCGTGGCGGGCCTTGGGACCACGGGCACCATCATGGGCGTCGGAAGGCGCCTCAGGGAGCACGACCCGTCCACCAGAATCATCGCGGTCGAGCCGGCCGTGGGCCACACCATCCAGGGCCTTAAGAACATGAGCGAAAGCATCGTCCCGGCCATATACGACCCGGCGACGATCGACGAGATACTGACCGTCGGCGACGAGGAGGCCTTCGCGGCCTGTCACGAGCTTGCGGTGCGCGAGGGGCTTTTCTGCGGCATGTCCAGCGGCGCGGCCGTCGCCGGAGCGATACGCGTGGCGCGCACGATGGACGTGGGGACGATCGTCACCATTCTCCCCGACCGCGGCGACCGCTATCTCTCGACCGCGCTCTTTAAATCATTCTGTGCCAAGTGCCCGCCCTAGGGCCGGGGCCGCACCGCAATCGCACGTATACACATCGTACAACGACGCACCACACCACCGTACAGGGACAGTGAACCATGCCCAGGGAACGCACGCTCTCAATGATCAAGCCCGACGCCGTCGGCAGGAACATCATCGGCGAGATCTACTCGCGCTTCGAGAAAAACGGCCTGCGCATCGCCGCCGCACGCATGCTGCGCCTGTCGGTCGACGACGCACGGCGCTTCTACGCCGAGCACCAGGGACAGCCCTACTTCGAACCGCTGATCGAGTTCATGACCTCGGGGCCTATACTGGCCCAGGTGCTGGAAGGCGATGACGCGATCGCCAAAAACCGCGAGATAATGGGGAAAACCAACTCCCCGGAGGCGGCGCCGGGGACCATACGGCGCGATTTCGGCGAGAACAACCGCCGCAACGCCGTCCACGGATCGGACAGCGTACAAAGCGCGGAAAGGGAGATAGCGTTTTTCTTTAAACCCGAAGAGGTATTCGTCCGCTGGTAGGCCAAAGCACAGGCCCCGACGCCCCGCCGCAACGGCGGCCTAACGGCCGGGAAGGCGGAGGCGCACCAGGCTTTTTACCCTGAACCCCGCTAGCCGCGCCAAAAAGCCCAGGCGCGTCCCGTAGCCGATCGTTACCAGCGAAAGCGCAAGCCCCAGAAGCGATACGGAGACGGCCACCCACCGGCGGTACAGCCGCTTCTGCAGTTCCTCGGCATAGGCCATTACCGGTGAAAGGTCGCGCCGCGCCGAGATGACGAAACTCGTAGTGACCGGCGGCGTCCAGAACAGGGTTTTCACGCCATCCACTACCCGGTAATACTGGGCCCGCGCGCTGACATAATAGGAACCCTCCTCGAGGTCATTGAACGCGATGGTCTCACCGGTATGGTTTATCTCCGTCGGCGCGCGCCCGGGCTCGTTCCCCGCCAGCAGCGAATAGCCGGTGATAAATTCCGGTCGGATGTTCCGCGGCACGATGCGCGCCTGGAACGAACCCCGGTCGAACGGGTTTTTGGGGTCGAACGGGAAGACGATCTCCACGCGCGGAACCGCCGGGCGGGCAGGCCCGATCCCGGGACCGAAATCAAGGCCCTTCGCGATTCGCTCGTAGGCCGCCTGGTCGAGCGCTTCGGCCCTGTTGACGATAATTTCGTACACCGAGACGCGGCCCATGGTGTTCGTTTTATCCACCGCGGCCAGCGTAAAAAAGTAACGCCCGTCATCCAGTCCCTCGAACGCGGCCTCGAAATCGGCGCTGAACGTGGCGGGGCGCGCGGCGTTATCGCGCGCGATGCTGTAGAGAAAACCCTTCAGGCGTTCCCTCTCGCCCATCGTCCAGCGAAACCGCGGCGAGCGCGACGTTGACACCTGCGATTCCGGGTGCGTCGCGGAAGCCACCAGCGGCCCGGCGAGCTGGTTTTTGCTCACCTGCAGGGGGTAGTGGATGGTACGGCTGTAGTTGCCGGCGCCGTCCACCGCGCGGATATGGAAATAGCTGATGCCGTCGTCGAGGTCGGGAATGCGATAGGTGCGAATGTTACCCTCGAGGTTCTGGACCGCCGGGATAAAGTCGGGCTCCTTGTTTACGATGACGGCATAACCGGCGATCCCGGACTCATCCGCCGGGGGCTTCCACTGCAAAAGCGCCGTCGAATCCCTGGACCAGGCGTTTTCGGGATGCGTCGGCGAAGTAATGACCGGGATATCGACATATATGTCCGAGTGCTTCGCCGCCACCCGGTCGGCCTCCTCCCAGATGGCGACCACGCGCGCGTTCGACGACACCATTACAGGCTTTCGGGCCGGGACGTTCTGCGGCGAAAGCCGGTTTTCGGCCGAGAAGGCCCGGTCGGCGATCATGTACTTCCTGGACATTATGCCCGGCCTGACCTCCCGCGTGTCGTACCACACGATCACGAGCTCATCGATTCTGCCCGGCCTCACCTGGGGAGAATAACAGTTCGCGTTGGTGGAGGTGACATCGAGCGGCCGTACGGTCCAGGTTTTCCCGTAATCGCCGCCCCGGAGCATTTTTATCCCCCAGTTTTTGTCGTCGTTGTTCTGGTATACGCAGTAGATCGTATCGCGATAGAGAGCGATCGACGGCGCGGCATCGTTGGCCGGGCTTTGGGTTATCCTCCTGGCGGAGCTCCAGCTGCGGCCGTAATTTTCCGAGCGGATGAAATACAGGTCGTCGGCGAGCACGCCGCGGAAATCGCCCTTGCCCTGCCATACCACGAATATATAATTGCCCTCAAGGTGCACCGCCGGGAAGAACGAACCGCGCAGGTCGCCGACCCTGGCCAGGACAGCGGGCTCGTCGAAGGTCTTGCCGTCGGGGCTCTCGGTGTGGAAAAGCGTGAACGCGCCCAGGCGCTGGCCGTGGTAAAAGAGATGCAGGGTGTCGCGGTCGTCGTAAAAGATCATCGGCAAAAGCTCGGTGTCGGAGGGCAGATACACCCTCGAAGGTGCTGCCCAGGTGGCCCCCATGTCGGTCGAGAGCGAATAGAACACCCTGCTTTTCGCGTCTTCGGGCAGGATGTTCTGCCACACCACGGCCACCTGCCCGGACCCCGAAACCGCTATGTACGGATAGTGGTCCATCCCCATCGCCACGTCCGCGATCGGTATCGGATCGAAGAACGATTTCCCGCCGTCGAACGAAAGCGCCGCGTAGATGCGATGGGCCTTTTTGTCCGCGCCCTCGAATACGGCCGCGATGAACCTTCCGCGCGAGGCGACATGGATGTTGCGCGCCGCGACGCCGACCGGGGAGATGAAAAAGCTCTTTTCCCAGCCCACCGGGAATGTCGACACCTTTGTGCTCACCGATACAACGACGAGCACCCCCGCGGCCACCACGAGGCCCGCGAGCGACCATATCGCCTGGCGTACGTACGGGTAGCGAAGATGCAGACCGTAAAGGCCCGAAACGATCCGGTTCATCGGCATTCCTGGAAATATCGCATAGTGTCGTTACTACTGTATTAATCGGCATCACGGGCGGGCCGCACCCTTCGAAAATGCCCGACAATGACTGAAAAATAGCGATTTACGGCCGTTTCTTCCAGCAAAAAAAACGCCGATTCCGGTAATTTAATTGCCATGCGGGCACTTCCGTCTATTATGCATAAAGGCGTCATCGGGGCCGGTTTTTCCTCCGTAAAAACCAGGGGTTTTCCTTTCGACCGGAATGAACACGCTTTCAGGCAACGACATCGTCGTCCTCTTCCTCGGTATAGCGCTGATGCTCGGCACGGGCAGGATCTTCGGCGAGCTTTTCAGGCGCGTGCGACTCCCCTCGGTCGTCGGCGAGATACTCGCCGGCATCTGCATCGGACCGAGCCTCCTGGGCCGAATCGCCCCCGATTTCTTCCAGTGGATTTTTCCCGCCGGCACGCGCGGTTCCACGGCCATGGAGGCCATCGTCTACATGGGGGTGGTATTCCTTCTGCTCGTCGCCGGGCTCGAGGTCGACCTGTCGACGGTGCTCAAGCGGGGAAAACCCGTCTTCGTCATCAGTGCGTTCAACATTGCCCTGCCCTTCGCGTCCGGGTTTTGCCTGGCGTTCTTCGCACCCGGCCTCTTCGGGCGCGGCGACGATATCGTGCTGGCCCTGTTCATCGGCGTTGCGCTCTCGATCACGGCGCTCCCCATCATAGCGAAGATACTCCTGGATATGCGCCTGTTCCACACCGATTTCGGCATGCTCGTTCTCGCCTCGGCGATGATAAACGACCTCTTCGGATGGATCGTGTTTTCGATCATCGTGCAGCTCGCCTCGACCGGCGCGTTCGACATGGGCTTCGTCGCGAAAACGGCGCTCTTGAGCATCGCGGTAGCCATCGCGATTCTCACGGCGGTGCGCTCGCTGATCAACCAGGCGCTCCCCTGGATCGAGAAGCACACGGACTGGCCCGGCGGCACCATCGCCTTCATCGTCTCGATAGGGCTCGTCTGCTCGGCGGTGACCGAGGCGATCGGCGTTCACGCCATTTTCGGCGCTTTCCTGGCGGGCATCGCCGTCGGGGACTCCCCGCACCTGCGCGAGCACACCAAGGACATCATCAACCAGTTCATCAACAACATCTTCGCGCCGCTGTTTTTCGTCTCTATCGGCCTCGGGGTCGATTTCATCGGCAATTTCGACCCGCTCCTCACGGCCATTCTCATTGCGCTCGCCTTCGGGGGAAAATTCGCCGGATCGCTGATAGGAGGCAGACTTTCAGGGATCCCCCTCAGGGAATCCCTGCTGACGGGATCGGCGATGAGCGCGCTCGGCGCCATGGGCATTATCATCGGGATAATGGCGCTCAGATACGGAATAATACCGGAGAGCACCTACGTATCAATAGTGATCATGGCGCTCGCCACCTCGCTGATGAGCGGCCCGCTCATCAGCCTTTTCCTTAAATCGGAAGAGCCCCTGCCGCTCGCCGCACTGATCGATGAGGCCACCTTCGTGGCGGCCCTGTCCGGCGATACCTCGTCCGCCGCCATCCGCCAGATGGCGGCGGCGGCCTCGCGCAAAACCGGCCTCGACGCGACACTGATCGCCGAACGCGCCATCGAGCGCGAGTCGATCATGAGCACCGGCATCGGCGAGGGCATCGCGGTGCCGCACGTCCGCATGGCCGAAATCCTGAGGCCCTGCGTCATCACGGGGCTTTCGACGGCCGGCATCGACTTCGACGCCCCGGACGGCATGCCCGCGCATATCATTTTTCTCATCCTCACCCCGCCCGGCGACCAAAACTCACAGATCCGCATTCTCGCGGAGATATCGCGCGTCTTTACCGATGCCGCCATAAAAAGACTTGCCCTGCGGGCAAAGGATCATGTAGAATTCATCGGGGCAATCGGCCGGGCCGGTATGCCGACGGAATAAAAAGAATTCGAGGGGAATATCCCGGATGGAAATCAGCGATGTAATACGGCAGGATGGCGACAGGCTTTTTATACTCGACCACGACTGCTACGTAATCTTCACCGGCGACACCGTCGACGACGAGAAGCCGTTCATCCGCATCGGCAACTGGATCAACCTGCCGGTGGAAATCATTCCGCTCATCGAGAACATCATCGTCACCGACCATCTGATCGGCAATCCCTCGTACGAACAGTTCAACATCGACGTCAACTACCTTCCCACCAACCGCTACATCGGAAGCCGGCCGGTGGTAAAACGCTATCTCGATTTCCAGAAGACCTTCGGCCTCGACCTTACGAACGTCTCGGTCGTCGAAATCGAAAAGGACATACCCCAGATATCGAAAGAAAAGATCATTTCCGACAGGGACTCCTTCATTGGCGTTTTTTACACCAACGGCGATTTCCAGGTAACGCACAATCGCCGCGCCATTTTCAACCTGAAGGCCCCGGAGGGACGGTACTTCGACGACCTTCGCATCCTCGATACCATCTCCGAAATCGGACGCGAATCGACGCGGTATACGGGATGCGGATTCGTGGTTTTGCAGAACAATCCCCTTTTCTATAAAAGCCGTTATTTCACCTCGTACCACTTTCCGCGCGCCTGCTATGAGGATTTCGCCAGGCTCGAAATCGATCCCGCGCAGATACGGGAGCTCATACTGCCGTCGTCCAATCTCATCAACATCACCCGCCTGGCCCGATGGAAGCACCAGACGCACAGCAAACTGAAAATATTCTCCGACCACCGCGACGACATCGACCTCCTCCAGAAGCTCTTTACCGGCGCCACCATCACCCGGAAGGACTTCGACGGCTTTACGTTCGAGACCGGCGACGGCTTAAGCGCCCGAAACTACCCGGGAACCTACAACGTGCGCATGCTGTATAAAAAAGCGAAGCCCGCCCTCGAAGACCTCGCGCTCGCCTACATCAAGGGTTTCGCCGGGGTGCAGTCCATCCTCGGTGAGGACCTCGACGCGATTATGATAAGCTATCCGGTCTACGAGGAAGCGAACCTCCTGTTTAAATCGACCGATACGCCGCTCATTCTCATTCCCGAACAGGGACGGCCGGTGCCGAAACCGAGTCCGGGCGGACCGGCGATCGCCATCCCGGGCATACAGTACGAGCTGTTCAAATACAGCGACACGGCCGAGCTCATCGCCGAAATCACCAGGCATATCTCGGCGAAAGCTATCGTCGAAAGCCTCGCCTCGGGCGATGTAGGATCGATCACGGGTCTCCTGTCCGCGGGCCGGGAAGCTGGCGCAGGATCGCGTTTCGATTCGACCCGGGATGCCGTGAATACCCTCGCTTTGCTGAAAATTTACCGGAACACCACCACCGACCGCAAATTCTCCTCCGCGCTCCAGAAGCTCATGGATTCGCTCAGAAGCCTGGCCGATCCCGCCGGCGTCGTATCGGATGATTCCCCCCGCTTCAGGATAAGCATGGCGCTGTGCGATGGCTCGCTGTACGAGTACATGGAGGAGCTGCCGGGAGGTCCCGGCGCCTTCATCGTGCTCGACGAGGTGCCCGAGGAGTCACCCGCGGACCTCGACCGGATCGCCGATCCCGCTCTCAGGCGCCATTACGAAACCATCATCGCCGACCGCCGGCGGCTTCGCGATCTGCTCAGTCTCTTCGCCGGAAATATGAAGGACGATTCGCGCATCCGCGAACTTCGCGCCGCCATAGCCCTTAAAAAAGAACAATACGAATTCGAGTCCCTCGGGCAGCGAAACGACGCCGAGCGCGCCGACGCCGAGCGCGAACGCAGAAAGATCATGCTGAAAAAAGCGCTTGTTCCACTGGCGGTCCTGGCGCTCGCGGGCCTCGCCGCGCTCGCCTACCGTTTCGGCGCGCCCGTCTATCACGAACGGCAGCGTGCCGCGATCGAGGAGCGGCGCGCGCTCAAGGACGCGGAGCAAAAGCGTCTGCGCGAGGAGCTCATCAAAAAATACGAAATCAGCGTCAGCGACCACGACATCTTCGTATACGTCAACCAGGTCGCGCTTAAAAACGGATATGCGCCGATACCGTACGCGTCGATGAAGAACAGGAATCCCAACTGGATATATCCCGGAAACGTCTTCGTGATGCTCGACGGCGAGCGCATGGTGGTAAAAGAGGGCGACACGCTGTGGAAAATGTCGTACACGCGGCTGCAGGACAGGGGGATCGCCTTCCACCGGACGCTCGAGGAAATCGAGAAGAGCGCCGGACGCGGGCTCGATATCGCGCCGCTGGTCGAGAAGGCGCGCTCCCTCGCCGTCAACGGCGGCCATGCGCATAAGCTCGAGGCGCTCCTGTCGAAGCTCGGGAAATAGCCCCGACAATGGACCCCTCGGACAAACTACGATACTATGTCGAACCGGTCGAGATCGAGATATATCTCAAGAAATCCGGCAAGGTGCGGACCATCATAAAGGATATGTACGTGGAGCTTGTCGAGGTGGAGCCGCATAACGAGCACAGCCGTAAAATTTTCGGCCACTTCCGCGAGATCGACAGTCCGATCGACCTCATCGAGATCATGAACATATTCCCCGAGTACCTCAAGCCCATTTACGACTCCTACTACCAGCACATGGACCTCTTCGAGAAGCTCAGCATGCACCTCCAGTCCGCTGCGGGAGGCAGCATCGATTCCCTGCGCCTTTCACTCTATTTTATCGAACTGTTGATCAAATACGAACCTACCGTCGCTTCGATCGATTACATCGGTGATTTCCAGACGCACAATCTCAACTTCCTTATTAAAAAGCTCAACGGCCTCGGCGAAACCTTCCTGATCGAGGATTCGACCGTGGCCTATCTCATCAAGCGGCGCAACAAGGCCTACGAGGGAAAACCGCGCGACCGCGAGTTCGAAAAGCTCGTCGAGCTGTGGCAATACAACATTAAGGAAAAGCTCCTGTAGGGGGTGCAATCATGGGAGGGATCTCACGGTATAAAAAACAGCTCAGGCTGATATACCACCCCGCCTACCTTACGCCGTACAGCACCGCGGACTGCGAATCACCCGAACGCGTCCGCGCCATCATGTCACGCCTCTCCTCGAAACTCAACGTCGTGCAACCGGAGCCCTGCATCGAGGAGGACATCCTGCGCTGTCATACGCACTCGCTCCTCTCGCAGGAGCAAGGCAGCCCCGACCGTTATGAGGCGGCCCGTCTGGCCGCGGGCGGCGCGATCAGGGCGGCGCGCGAGACGCTGGAGGGATTCGTCGGCTTTGGTGTCCTGCGGCCGCCCGGCCACCACGCCAGTCCCGATCACAACTGGGGCTTCTGTTTCTTCAACAATATGGGGATCGCGATCAAAAAGCTCCTGCACGACAAACTGATCGAATCCGCGGTGATCCTCGACATCGACCTGCATTACGGCGACGGCACCGAGGCGATTTTCAGGGCATACCGCAACGTCCGTGTGCTGAACATCCAGTCTTCACAGCCGGGCGATTTTCTGCGCGAAACCCGAAGCGCGCTCGGCGCGGTCGCCTCCGCCGACATCATCGGCATTTCCGCCGGCTTCGACCAGTACGAACACGACTGGGGAGGGAACCTTTCCACCGAAGATTACCGTACGATCGGACACATCGCCGGCGCCTTCGCGCGCGAGAGGGCGGGTGGAAAGATCTTCGGCATACTCGAAGGCGGTTACTACCTCCCGGATCTGGGGAAAAACCTTGAGGCACTGCTGGGAGGAATCTGCGAGGGAAAATCCGGCGTTGCCTAGAGATCGAAGCTCGCGCGCTCGCGGGCGGCGTCGATCTCCATTGTAAATCCCTTTTCGGCCATCTTGCCGCGGTAATGCTCCACCAGCCGGTCCATCTCCGCATCGGTGCGCAGCGGCTCGTGATGAAAGAAAAAGAGGTGCTTGACTCCCGCCTTGAGCGCCAGGTTGACGACGTGGTGCGTGTGGCTGTGTCCCCATCCCTTGTGACTGCCGTACTCGGCCGGAACGTACTGCGAATCGGCCACCAGCGTGTCGGCGCCGCGTACGAACTCCACCAGACGCTCGTTCATCTGGTGCGCGACGGCCTCCGTATCGGGATCGCCGTCGTTGAAGACGTTATAATAGGGCTCGTTGTCGCCGAGATATATGAAGACCTTTTCCCCGTAGGTTACCCGGTAGCCCAGGCAGGTCACCGGGTGATTGAGGAGCTGTGTCCGCACGGTGAAGTTGCCGACCCGGAATTCCTCCTCCTTAAGCTCGCGAAACCTGATGTCCGCCGAGAGCTCCGCGGTCCTGACCGGAAAGTATGAATACTTCATCTGCCCGGCGATAACGTCCTCCATTGTAAGCTCGAAGGTGGAAGGGCCGTAGACGTTCACTTTGTTGCCGGGAATGTAGATGGGCGTAAAAAAGGGAAAGCCGTTGATGTGGTCCCAGTGCGGGTGCGAGATCATAATATTGATCTCGTGTTTTTTAGACAGGTCGAGCGAATCCCCCAGGGCGCGAAGGCCCGTGCCCGCGTCGAAGATGATCCAGTCGCCCGCGTCGGAGCGTATCTCGAGGCACGAGGTGTTGCCGCCGTACTTTACGGTCGAGGGCCCCGGGACCGGTATGGAGCCCCGCACCCCCCAGAATGTCACCTGCCACGCTTTCATGGTTTACTTGAGAAAGAGCACCGCTTTCTCGATTTCGTTGTTGATCGTCGACAGAGCCGCGAAGACCGCCTCCTCGTTCAGATTCAGGGCCGCCCACACCTCCTCGGGGACCGGTTCGATCCGGTAGTTCCCGCTGAAGCCGATTTCAAGGGATTTAACGAAGGTGTCCGACACGCACACGGTCATCGAAAACACCGCTGAAGCTCCCTCCACAACGGGCTGATGGTGTCGGCCCACGGCGTAGAGAAGGCTGCTCGCGAAGCGCCATTTTTTGCCGATAGCGATCCCGATCTCCTCGTGCGTGAGACCGAAAATACGGCGCTCGATGTCGGTTATGGGCTCCAGTCGTTTGGCGGCCTCTTCGAGCACCCGGTTCATCTCATCCGGGAAGAAGTTGTTGATGAGCACCTTGCCGATGTCGTGAATGAGGCCGGCGATAAAGTATTCCTCCAGAAGCTTCTGGTCGACATTCATTTTGCGCGCGATGAGCTTCGTCGCCACGCCCACGCCCAGCGAGTGCTTCCAGAAATCCTGTCCGTTTAGGGACGTGTTTGCCTTGAGGTTCACCTTGCCGAGAAAGGCGGAGGAAAGCGCGACATTCTTGATGGTATTGAGCCCCAGCATGACCACCGCCTGTTTGAGCGATTTAATCTCCTGGGGCAGTCCGAAATAAGCGGAGTTAACCATCCGTATGACTTTCGCGGTGAGCACGGGATCGAGCTGGATGACGTCGGTGAGGTCCTGCGCCGAGGATTTGACGTTGTTCGCCACCTCGGTGATCTTGTGAATGACCGGCGAAAGCGTCGGCATCTGATCGATCGATTCCTTTACCCTGTCTATAACGCTTTTCATGATCAATAAAAATACCAGTAAACGATGTCAACGGCAAGCACCGTCCAGAAGAATACGGTGAATGCGACGAGTACGATCCAGGCGAATCTTTTAACGGTCATGAGTTGTCCTGCCGGCGGGAATTCGCGACATCACTCTTTAAGGACGACCTTGCCGCGCAAAACCCTGAAAATCATAATCTCGCCTCCGCGCTCCAGCTCGAGCGTAACCACGGAGCCCGGTTTCCCGCGCAGCAGGTTTTTTACTATATAGTCGTGCTGTATCCCTTTTAAAGGATGTCCGTCAACGCTCAGGATGATATCACCCGCCTGCAGTCCCGCCATATCGCCCGTACCGCCCTTATAGACCGAAACGATCACGTAGGGACTATCCTTGCCGACCTTGCCCTCGCCCGACGGCACCTCGATACCAAGACCGCCGAATTCCTCATTTGAGCATCCCGCTATGACTACAACGCACAGCGATACAACCGCCGCAATCACGCAGCTTTTCACCACGCGCCTTCTCATCATGTGCTTACCCCCGGACAGTGTACTCGCGGAAACGACGCCGAGCGCCCCGATATTACAGGAGGGATTGTTACATCATCACCAATAAATGCAACAATTATTTGATAACCGTATAAAACTAACGCCCGCCCTTGATCTGCCTTATCATATCGACCAGCATGGCGGCGTGCTCGGACAGGATCTCCACGGCAACAGCGGGACTGTCAATCTCCTCCAGGGCCAGATAGAGGGCGGCGATGGCCTTTCTGAGGTTGCGGTCCGCTTCGCCGATCTTGCCGGCGGCATCGCGCGAGCGGGCGTCACCGCCGCCCTGCATCTCGTCGAGCACCCGATGATGAACCCTGTGCAAAAGGTCTTTTGGATCTTCCATTCGTATGTTGTCCGCGGGCGCGAGAAGGGCCTGTGCGCTTATTCACACCGACAGGGCCGCTCACTTCTTCGCTTCGGCGGGCTCCTCCTTGGCATGTTCCGCCGTCTCATTTCCCGGCTTCTTTTCGCCGGCGGGTTTTTCCTTTTCCACTGAATCCTCCACCTTCACCGTTCCGGAAAAGCTGGAAAGCGCCGACTCCCTCGAGAAGCGTACGTAATTATCGGTGTGATGCAGAAGGAATTTTTTATATTCGATGCCGCCGCCCGGCTCGCCGCTTTCCGCGGCGAGCATTTCGATGGTTGCCTTGATCATCTTGTAATTGAAGTCTTCCACGTACTCACGGATGGTGTCCTCGGCCTTTTCAAACTCCTCCGTCAGGAGAAGATGCGCGACCGTCTTCTCCGCCCTGAAGCGCACCCGTCGCTCGGTCTTCTTTTCAAAGCTGCCATACTCCCTGTCGGATTTCGTTTCGGGGGTGCCCTCCGCGGGCTTTTCCGCAGCGGTCCCTTCGGGGGTGTAATCGTAGTATTCCCTGTTAAGCTCGTTCAGAAACAAGTCACCGTTCTTTGCCAGAAACCTGTTATAGAATGGGCTGCCCGATTCCCGCTCCATCTCGAACAGGTGGTTGAATATCTTCCTTTTCATTTCGCCCGTACGGCTTTCGTAGAGGGCCAGGAACGCATAACGTTTTGCCCTTCGGGCCATCTTTACTGATTCGATATATTTATAAATCTTATACGAATGGAGCTTCGGATTCGAGGCGGTGCCTATTGTGTAATGGTTGAAGCCCACCGCCCTGTCGCGATAGCCGAGAGTCAGGTACAGCTTGGCCCTGGAGTTTTTCGATCTGATGATCTCCGGCGCGATGCTGTCGAGAATGTCCTTGGAGCCTTCGAGATACGAGTCCCGCACCATCTCGGCGAAGAGCCCCACATGCCTTCCCTGCGACTCGTAGAGCCTCTTGAACGCGCCCTTGTAATCGGACTGAAGAAAGGCCACCTCGGCGTTGAAATGATTGCGATATACCTCCTTGAACAGGTCTTTCCGCTCTTCGCCGAAATTCGTTATGCTCACGTCCATGAAGTCGATGAACGACTTGTTTTCATTCAGTATACGCTCGGTGGTTGTCTGATCGGAATAGGCCAGCGCCCCAACCGCCGGCATGAGTGATAAAACCCATACCACGATGGGGATCAGCAGACTGCAGCCGGTATTTTTTTTATTCAGCATTTTCGCCGCACCTTGATCGATGGAGTTGTCGTCAATGCCGGAAGCATCGGTTATTCATCGGCCCCGCGGCGGAGAAAAACCCTTGCTTACTGCGGCAGTGCGACAAATCAAATCACTGCCCGCCCGTCACTTCTCGGCAAACTCGATTTCATTCGCCGCCACGACCTTGCCGTCCAGAGACGCCTTTACCCGATACTTTCCCGGCCGCCTGAAATAATCGGAGGGAATATACGCGGCCAGGGACTGGAAATCCTTGTCTATTTCATAGCTTATCTGCTTATACCGCCGGAAATCGTTATTCTCGAAATATTCAATCTCGATCGCGAACATATTGGAATCGAGGTCTTCGAATTTACGGTTTATAAAAAAATAGACCTTGTCCCTGCCCGTGTACCGGGTTACCTGCACCTCCTCCCCGGATGTTATCTCGCTGCTTGAAAGGATGAAATTCGCCTTCCCGTACTGTGAGGTAAAATAAATGAGATAGAAGACGACCGCGAATATCAGCGCCACCAGCGCCACTTTAGCGGCAAGCTTAATCGTGCCCGCTTTCCTGTTGTTGTCCATATTTGAAACCTGGTCTTCCATAAATTCCCCCCACCCTCGGCGGCCGGCAGTACCGATCCTATTCACTGTTATTTTCGGCCGGAATCCGCCCGCGGAACAGTCCATTTTTCCGCTTCTCCACGATCATGAAACGGCAGAGCGAAAAAGTCAACAGGCTTGCCGGATAAATTGAGAATATGGCCCGTTTCTCCACCTGAGTCCAGCCAGGGAAGCCAGGCAGGTAGAGCTTCCCACGCGGGTCCATGAAATCGTAGTGCGTGTCGATGTCCAGAAAAACCCGTCTGATCATGATCGTGCACACCAGTATGAATCGATTTTCGACCGGCATCCGAAGGGAATTACGCCCGGAAGGCCTATCCCGTCATGCGCCAGTCTTATGATGGCCATACACCTCTAATAATTCCACATTTCTATGTTATTCCAACGAGAATTTGCCCTGACTTTTCTCGGTTACGACACGATCATTTCCATGTTTTCCGGGGCCGTAAGCGTGTTTTATACGCGGTAATCCCGCTTCGCATTGCCGGTTTAAAAATAAAATAATTTTATATTGACAGAGTCGCAATTAATGCATAGACTGCGGCGCGGTTAGAGTTTCCGGAAATCCACTACTACAAAAAGGATTGCACGTTCGTGCGGTGGCCCCAAACGCCTCCCGGAGAATAACGACACCCGAGGGACCCGGAAAAGCGGTATCGCCGGTTTCTGGTTCACTTTAAAGCGTGTGGAATAGGGAAATGGCTGAAGACAGAACCCAGGGCGAGTTTCTCGAAGGCGGCAATTACCTCATAATTAAAGGCCGGTTCAAGTCGCAATCGCTTAACCTCTACGGCATCCTCTTCGTGGTCTTCGATGCCGAGGGCGCCATCGGAAACCAGAACATAATAGTGTCGACCTTCTCCAATGTATTCGAGCTCGAGCCCCATGTCGGCTGGGAGCGTTATGAGGAAAACATAATGGAGCTGAAGTGGAAGGGTAACTTCAACTCGAGCATGAGCTCCTCTCTGATGGACCAGTTCAAGGCGGTCTCGGCACAGCCCAATCTCAATACCCAGCTGTACGAATCGGCCTCCAATTATGATTACGACCGTGTAGAGATATTCATTTCGGACATTCTCTATCGCATCGTGCACGACAAGAACCTCATCCTTGAAATAGGCATACAGGAAATCACCGAAGAGGAGTTCAAGGCCGCCCGCGAGAAACGGCAAAAAACCGCCGAAACCCCGGCGGCCCAGGCGGCCAGAAAGGGCTACAACGTTGAGGACGGGTCGGTAATTCTCCCGCTTCAACCAATTCTTGCCCCGGTAAAAGGCAAGCCGCTGTACGAGCTCAAAATCGGCGATCGGATTATGGCCAAGATCGTAGCAAACTCCGAGCGGGAGAAATACTTTATCGACATTCTCAACCTTCGGGTGGAGGACCATGTTCGGCCGGTTCCCTGTGAGGTTATCGACATCAAGGCGAGCAGTAAAAGCGATCCAATCGAAATCCTTTCCCTGATAGCCCCGGGAATATACGGTAAAATAATCGAGGACGAGCGCCAGGTCAAGCTCCGTATGTACGATCCAAAAAACACCTCCAGGGTCGAGACGGGAATGTCCCAGATGACGTACGTCATCATGGGCCTTTTCGCCCTCCTGCTCCTGATTTTCATCATACTTATCTACCTCAGTTTCTAGGCTTCCCGCGTTTTACAAATGCCAGACCCCTCGGCCTCATTGTCCCCGGAAAAAAGTAGTTTACATTCACAATCCGGGGTGTTTCACCTGTAGGAACAGCGCGGTTCTAAATCCGCCCGGTCTCCGTGAAAACCGATTCGGGGCTTATTAACCGCCATCCGGCGCGCCGATAAGTATACCAAACGCGCACCGGAGGTGGGACATGTTCTACATGATTCTTCGCCTGCTGCATGAAGAGATGGAGGGCGGTATTATTTCACTGCAGGAGTATCATTCGGCCGTGGTGAAGGCGGCTGTCATCCACGGCATCAGGAGAGACGGAATACGATAGATGGACAAAGACAAGGAATATATACTGAAGCTCGCCAGCGAGAGCCGGGTCAAATTCATCAGGCTCTGGTTTACCGATATCCTGGGCTTTCTTAAGAGCTTTGCGATAACGATCGACGAACTCGAAGACGCCCTCATTGAAGGGGTGCGCTTCGACGGCTCCACCCTGCAGGGCTTTATCCGCAGGGACGAATCAGAAATGATCGCCCTGCCGGACACCTCGACCTTCCAGGTTCTGCCGTGGCGCCCGAAGGAGGACTCGGTCGCCCGCATGTTTTGCGATATTTATAAAAACGACATGACCCCCTATGACGGGGATTCGCGCTACGTTCTCAAGAAGATGCTCCGCAGGGCCTCGGACGAGGGCTATTCCTTCTATACCGGGCCGGAAATTGAATTCTTCTTCTTCAAGAATTCAGCCGCGCCCGAGATTCTCGACCGCGGCGGCTATTATGACCTCACCCCGCTGGATGTCGCCACCGACTACCGGCGGCAGACGGTGCTCACGCTCGAGAAGATGGGCATCGGCGTCATATCCTCCCACCACGAGGGGGCCTACAGCCAGCACGAAATCGACCTCAGGCACGAGGACGCGCTCACCATGGCCGACAACATCATGACCTTCAGGCTTATCGCCAAGGAGATCGGCCAGTCAAATGGAATCTATGCTTCGTTCATGCCCAAACCCCTCGAGGGCCAGAACGGGTCGGGCATGCATGTCCACCAGTCGCTCTTCCGCGACGAAGAGAATATCTTTTTCGACTCAAACGCGGAGTCGTTTCTCTCCGAGGAGGGGCGGTACTATATCGCCGGACTGCTGAAACACTCGCGGGATTTTTTCGCGATCACGAACCAGTGGGTCAATTCATACAAGCGCCTTCTCCACGGCTTCGAGGCGCCGACGCACATCTCGTGGAGCACACGCTGCGACACCTCGCTCATACGCGTCCCCGAATGCAAGCCTGACAAACCGCGCACAATGCGCGTCGAGCTGAGGAATCCGGACCCATCCTGTAATCCATATCTTGTATTCGCGGTCATCCTGGCGAGCGGACTCAAGGGGATTAAAGAACGTTATGAACTTCCTCCCCCGCTCGACTCAACGCAAAAGGTTTCCTGCAGGGCCGATTTCCAGAAGATGGGGCTTGACCCCCTGCCCACCCAGCTCGGCGAGGCCCTGATCGACTTGGGGAAAAGCGAGCTCATGCGGGAGACGCTCGGGGCACAGCTGGTCGACAACTTCATCGAGAACAAAATGCTCGAGCTCGATCGATTCAACTCGCACATCACAGATTACGAGATAAACGAGTATCTGCCCATTCTCTGAAATGTGCACGGCCCCCGCATGAAACGACCGAGCATCGCGCTTATCGGCTGCGGAAGGATCGGTTTCATGCTTGAATCCGACCCGCTTCGCTACAAGCCATGCACGCATTTCGGCGGTGCGTCATCAGCGGGACTCCGCATCACGCATGCGTGCGACATCGATCCCGGCAGACTTGAAGGCTTTGTACGCGCATCGGGCATTCCGCGTGAAAACGCATTCACCTCCCACCGCGAACTTTTCGATTCGGTCCGTCCTGACCTTGTGATCATAAGCACCTGGACCCAATCACACGCCGAAATCGGCATCCGTGCCGCCGAAAACGGGGCCCGGGTGGTCGTATGCGAGAAACCCATCGCCTCGAACCTCCGCGACGCCTCCAGGCTCATCGCCTCCTGCAAAGCCCGCGGCGCACGCCTTATCATCAACCACGAGCGCCGCTACGACATGCGCTACCAGAAGATAAAGGAAATGCTCGACGACGGCGCCATAGGTGAAATCAGGTCCGTCCATGCCGTTATCCTGTCCGGCGGTTTCCGGGGTATTTCAAGAATCGAACAGGGAGGCGGGCCGCTGCTCCACGACGGCACCCACATGATCGACCTTATCAGGTACTTCTTCGGCGATATCGCCACCGTCATCGGTGATTTCGACCGCTCGGGAAATCGGAGAAGCGGTTTCGAGGACCGGGCCACTGCATGGATACGGACGCGCGGCGGCGTGGACGTGTTTCTCGAGGCGGGAGGGGCCAGGGACTACTTCGTCTTCGAGCTGGGCATCTCGGGCACCAGTGGAAAAATCATCGCGGGAAACGGCTACCAGTCGTTTTTCACCACCCGTGCGTCGAAACACTATACGGGCTTTCGCGACCTCGTCGAAAAGCCTTTCCCGCGCTTCAGGCGCCATAATTATTTCACGGGGGAATACTCCGAGGCCAAACGGCTTCTGTCCGGGCAGGACGTTAGCATACGCTCAACCGGGCTCGACGGCTACAGGGCGATTGAGGCGATTCACGCTATCTACCTTTCGGCCGGCCGGGGAAGAAAAATTGTTGAATTACCGGTCAAACCGGATACAATCCGTTTAAAAGAGATATTCAGTCTTTGAATTTTTCTGGCCGTGATTATGCAATGCGCCGGCATGCCGCCGAAAATACCGGCTTTCCCGAAGCGGGTACGGCCTGAACGGTTCTGCTACCGATATTCAATGATATTACTGGAAGGGAGATGGAAATAAAATCGAAAAAAATCAGCGACGACGCCGTATTGCTCGCGATAAAAGGAAGATTCAACATCGAGCAGGTTGACGCTTTCGAAACCGCGCTGGAGAAATGCGCGGGGAGCAGGTATATAATCCTGGACCTTTCCGCGATGAAATACATCGATTCATCCGGAATCGGCTCCCTTATCAAAGCGGTCAATATAGCGAAAAACGAGAAGAGGGAGATTCTCCTGCACAGCATCGACCCGGCCATCATGAACGTCTTCAGGCTGGCGTATCTCGACAAGTTCTTCAGCATCCGCTCGCGCGAAGAGCTCTCCGTACTTCTCCCCGGAAGCCGCTTTTAACGAAATGCTCATCAAGGTTTTCGTTCGGAATTATAAAATGGAAAACCGTTTGGCACGCGCTTGCGTCTACAGATAGCCGCCTTCCAGCAGCTTTTGCTTTAATTCATCCTCCCGGGCGGTCGGTTCATCCGATGAGCGAATGCTCAGCATCCGCTCGACATACTTGGCGAGTATGTCGACCTCGATGTTTACCGCGTCACCCGCTTTTCGCTCGTACAGCGTCGTTTTGGACGCGGTTTCCGGGATGATGTAAATGCCGAACCCGGCGGGATGAAGTGAGACGACGGTAAGGGAAATTCCGTCAACAGCCACCGAGCCCTTCTCAACGATATAGCGGGAAAGCGCCTCCGGTACCGCCATATCGATACCGATACCCCTCGAGTCCCGGCGCACCGCGCTGATCGATCCCCTGCCGTCGACATGTCCCTGGACGATATGACCGCCGAGTCTCCCCCCGGGCGTCACGGCCCGTTCCAGGTTCACCCGCCTCGCCGAGCCGAACGAGCCGAGCGTGGTCGCCTGAAGGGTCACACTGGAACAGAAAACCGAAAAGGTCCCCCCGCCAATGCGGGTCACCGTCTGGCAGGCACCGTCTATCGAGATTGAATCACCGACGACCGTGCCCTCGAGCACCCGCGCGGCGGACACCGTAAGTGTCGCCCCCGTTCCGGTGCCCTCGAGGCTTTTTACCACGCCTATCTCTTCGATCAATCCGGTAAACACGTAGTACCTCCCAAACAATCCACATGCAGAAGCTTAGGAAATCCCGCCGTAAGCGCTATAAAGAATATCATCGCCGATGGCGATCGTGGAGACGTCGCACAGGCGAAGCGAACCGGCAATCGTATCGCGTCCCCTGCCGTTGAGTACCGGGACTCCGCCACCGATAACGCGCGGCGCTAAGAAATAAAGATACTGATCGATTGCGTTCGCATCGAAAAACGAAGCCGCCAGTCTTCCGCCGCCCTCAAGAAGCGCCATCAGTATACCACGGCCGTGAAGCAGCCGCAAGGCATTATCCACGACCTGCGCCGGCGAGTCCCCATTCACCAGAACGAGCCGGCCCGAATCCTCCAGCTCGCGTAGGAAGCGATGGTCCTCCCGATCCTCCAGCGAATTCCTCTGCTTTTCCGTACCGATCAGAAGAATCCTGTCGTCGCCGAAGATCTTCAGATCCGGACGTAGCACGTCCGGAACACCGATAACCACCCGGAGCGGCACGGCCGCGGCGTTGAATTCCGCGGACTCGAGAAGGAGCCTGAGAAAATGGTTCCGGTAACCATCAATCCGCCAGGTGCCCCGGCCGAACGGTTTCAGTTCCTCACCGGAAAACGAGCCCAGCCGGACGCTGAGTTGCGGGTCGTCCTTTACCACCGTACCTTTGCCGATGATGATCGCATCCGCAAGCGAGCGCAGTCTGTGCACCAGAAACCGCGAGGCGTTTCCCGATATCCACCGGGAATCACCCGAATGCGTGGCGATCCTGCCGTCGAGTGACATGGCCGCCTTGTGCACAATGAACGGCCTGTCATGCACTATGTATTTTTTGAAGGGGCGGATGAGGTCATTGGCCGCGGACGCCATCTCATCCATCATGACGACGTCTATTCCCGCGCTCCTGAGACAGGCGACGCCCCTGCCCGCGACCCGTGGATTGGGATCGAGGATCGGAATGAACACGCGCCGAACCCCAGAAGCGATCAGGGCGTCAGTGCAGGGAGGGGTTTTACCGTGATGGCAGCACGGCTCAAGCGTGACATACAGGTCGCCGCCGGCGACCGGAGCGACGGCGTTTCTGAGTGCGCACACCTCGGCGTGATCATCGCCGCAGGCGCAGGTGGAGCCGGTCGAGAGTACCTCGCCGTCCCTGACCAGTACGGCCCCCACCGAGGGATTCGGCGACGTGGTGCCCATGCCGGCGAACGCCAGTTTGAGCGCCTGTTCCATGTATGCCAGGTCAGCGGTCTCCATATCCTATGCCGTATCTTCGAAAAATCTCTTCCCTGTCGTCACCGGGCCGAAGCTCCTCGTAAACGCTCTCACGTATCCGATCCTCGATCGAGCGGTTGTACCGCAGCGTCTCCCGGTACGCGCCGACGATACTGCCGCCGTAGAACACGGCCGCCGTCGCGCCGAATACGAAACCCAGCGGCGCATTGTCCGTACGGAACGAGAAATAGGTCAAGGCGGAAAATGTCGATACCACGATGAAAGCGATGATGCCGTTTTGCCTGTTACCCGCGTACGCGTAACCCATCCCCGGGACGGCCCCCAGGCCCAGGGCCATGCAGGGGGATCTCCTCGCGGAAAAACCGTCATGTGCGTACTTCGCCAGCTCCGCATGCGCGGCCGGATCAAAACCACTGTCGGAAAGCAGTGGCTTCGGGCTCTCCAGCCGCTTTGCCTCCTCGATCCTGTTTAACAGAACGAGCGAGATGAATGCGCGACGCCGGAGCGCCGAATCGATGAAGGGCCCGCAACCCTCCGCGGGCAGAGCAGTGCTCGCGTCGAGTGACCGGCCATATTCGCCAAGTGCGATCGCCGCGTCCGCCGAGAAAATTCTGTCGGCGCACGAAACTACCGTGCCGGACGCCCGAACCATAGCGAGGATGGCCCCATAGCGCCCCCCCCCGTAAAGCAGGTACAGTTCACTCAACCTGAGGCGGGCTTCTTCGACATGTCCTGGATAATAGCTCTTGAGGCGGGAGAGTTCGGTATAGGCCCTGAAGTATTCACCGCTCCGGGCGAGCTGGCGCGCGAAGCCGAGGACGGCTTCGGCGGAGTATTCACCCTTGAGCGGAACCGTCGCCGCGCCCGCACCGGGCGCGGCTGAAGCGCAAAGCACCAAGGCGACCGCGCATTCGGCGATATATCGCAGCGGAAGCCGCATCGCCCTGTCTCATTCGGAACGCGCTTTATGCCACCACAGAACCACCGGTGCGGCGATGTAAATCGTCGAGTAGGTGCCGCTGACGAGTCCCGCGAGCATAACGAGCGCGAAATCGCTGATGGTGCCCTCGCCGATGACATACAGCGACAGGACGCAGAAGAGCACGGTAAGCGTGGTGATAAAGGTACGGGCGAGGGTCTGTGTGACCGAGATGTTCAGTATCTGAGCGAAGGCGCTCTTTGCGTGAATAGTGAGGTTTTCGCGCACGCGGTCGAAGATGACGATGGTATCGTTGACCGAAAAGCCGAAGATCGTCAGGATGGCCGCGACAATGGGCACATTGATCTCGACACCCATAAATCCGCAAAAGAGAAAGGCCATTAATACATCATGGACCACCGCCACCATCACGCCCGCGGAATACTTGAGTTCGAAACGGAAGGCGAGATACAGCCCCATGAGGGCGAGCGCGATGAGCATGAGCTTGACGGCTGATTTTCTCAGAAAGTCTCCCACCGCCGGCCCGACCGTCTCGGTGGCAAGGATCTTTATTGTAGGATACGCCGCACTGAGTACGCCTTTAATGGTAGCCGAGCTCTTTTCGGAAGACTCACCCCTCTCGAGCAGCTTCGAAGAAACGATGAACTCATGAAGCTCTCCCCTGCCATACTGCTGCACGTCGGCCTTGATGCCATGTTTTTCGAGCTCTTTCCTTACATCACCGGGATCTGACGGACCCTCGAACTGTACCGTCAGCTTAACGCCGCCGATAAAATCGATTCCCCAGGTGAATCCGCCTTTCATGTAGGTGGTCACGGAAAACAGGGTAAGAACGACCAGCGAAAAACCGATCGCGATCCATCTATATTTAAGAAAGTCTATCACCCTTTCCAAAGCGATTCTCCTTTTATACACTCAGTTTTTTCAGGTTCTTCGAGAGCGACAAAAGCTCGAACACGAACCGCGTGACGTACAGCACCACGAAGAGGCTGGAGATGAGGCCGATAGAAAGGGTGACGGCAAACCCCTTTATCGGGCCGGTGCCGAACTGCGAGAGCACGAACGCCGCGATGAGCGTGGTGATGTTCGAGTCGACGATGGCCCAGAAGGCCCTGTCGAAACCGTTGACAACCGCGATGCGCGGCGACTTGCCTGAACGCTGTTCCTCGCGAATGCGCTCGTAGATGAGCACATTGCTGTCCACCGCCATGCCGAGGGTCAGGATAAACCCGGCTATACCCGGGAGAGTCAGTGTAAATCCCAGCCAGGAAAGCAGCGCGAGCTGGCAGACAATGTTAAGTATAAGACCGACCGAGGCTATGAATCCTGAAAGCCTGTAATAAGCGACCATGAAGATCATGACCACCGAAAAAGCCAGGATGGTCGCCTTTATTCCGGCGTCGATCGCGTCCTGGCCGAGCGACGGACCGACCGTGCGCTCCTCGATAATGACTAGATTTACGGGAAGCGCACCCTCCTTGATGATGCGGGCGAGCGTGTTTACCTCTTCGAGCGTAAAATCGCCCTGAATCAGCGCCTGGCCAGTGGTGATCTGCACATTTACCTGGGGGGCGCTTCGCACCTTTTCGTCGATGATAATGGCGAGTTTTCGGCCATGGTTCTTTGCGGAGGTCACCGTCGCGAACTTCGAAGCGCCGTCCGGTGTGGTGGTGAAATGCACCGAGAGACGGCCGTATTCATCGTGTCCAACCCAGGCCTTGCTGATATCGTTACCCGCCAGCGCCACCTCCTTCTCCAGTGCTATCGGATAGGCCGGCAGTATCTTTTTAGTGTTCTCGTCCCGCTCGTAGAAGAATAGCAGCTCGCTTTTGGCGGACAGACCGATGGCCTTTGCCGCTTCATCGAGTATCGTATACTGCTGTTCGATTTCTTCGGGTATCTTCCCTTCTTTAAGGATATGAGCATTGTTTTTTAGCCAGAGCCCGGCCAGGCGCGTATATTCATCGTCCACCAGGCGGTACTCGACCCGGCCCGTGGTGCCGATGGCCTTCTTCACGCTCATGGGGTCCTTAACGCCGGGAAGCTGTATCTCGATCGCCTCGGCGCCGCGCGGCCGTATGGAGGGCTCGGAAACGCCGAATTTGTCAATCCGGTTTCGCAGCAGTTCGAGGGCCTGCTGGGTTATGTCCAGCTTCTCCGAGTCGGTAAGTTTCTTTTCCTGCTTGTGCTCTATGCTCTCAAAATCCGCGCGCATGACGAGGTTCATCCCGCCCTGAAGGTCCAGGCCCAGGTTCATCTTCTTCGCCAGAAGTGCCCTTTCCGACCAGTGGGGGAGGATGCGGACGTCCTTGACTCCGGGAATGATTTTCACTTCGTTCATCACCGCGTCGTTGATACCGTATCCGCTGATCGATATCATCTCGCCCGTTTTTACGACGAGAAGGCCCGCTTCGGTAAAATGCTTTTCAAGATCGGCGACCTGTTCGGCGGTGGCGTCTTTTTCAAGAACGATGCTCATCTCCCGTTTTCCGATGGTGGGCAGAATGAGCAGTACGGCAAATACAAGTATCGCCACTATGAACATGGCCTTGTATATCATGCCTCGTGTCATGACAGTCCTCGTTAGTGTGAGAAGTCTTTACGCTTTAGGGAAACGCTTCAGGACGCTCGAACGACGGTTTCGCGCCCTGAACCGGTAAAGGACAAAGATGAGAATAACGATGCCGACCAGCACGACCCTGGCCATGGTATCGGTCGCCGAGCTGCTCATACCGAACAAACCCTTCCCGGCGGCATCCCCACCCTCATCGCCGGAGGCTTTGCTCTTCCCGGTCGCTATATCGGGCGGGATGGTTTCGGCCACGGTTTCGGTTATCCTGATCCCGGGAATCCTTCGGTATTTGAACGCACCGTCGGTTATATCGAGCAGGCCATCGCCCGCGTACGTCTCTTTTGGTTCTTCCTGGGCTGTCGTTCCCCGTTCCGCCTGCTTCCTTCTGGCTGCGGCCTCATCGACCGCCTCGCGCGGCTTCTGAACGGGAGAAACAGGCCGTACGGACTCCTTGTTTACAACGGTCTCCCGCTTTTCCGTGACCGCCCCGGCATCTTCCCGCTTTTCATTCTCAACGATGGCCTCGCCGGCGGCCTCCGTTCCTGTCTGGGCATACAGCACGGACGGAACGACGGCGCGCACCGACACGCCCGCCGATACGGCAATAAAGGCGAGGAATACCAGGGTCAGCAGGATTTTAACGCCGGATTTCATTATTGGTTCGCGATAAGCAGACGATGCTATACCTTTGCCTGAACCGCGGAACGAGCGAACTCGACTTTCGCCCCGTCGGCTATCTTCAATACTATGATGTTTTCGTCAGCCTTGATGTTGATTACCACACCGTAGATTCCACCCGAGGTAAGGACCTTGTCGCCCTTCTGAAGTGAATCAATCATCTTCTTCCGTTCCTTTTCGCGTTTCTGCGTCGGACGAATCAGCAGGAAGTAAAAAATGACGATCATTAAAACGATGGGGATAAAGCTCATCCAGCCCTGGCCGCCGGCCCCGCCGGGAATCTGCGCATACGCAGTGGAAAGAAATAAATCTGACACCGTACATCCTCCGAGTGAATAAAGTTGTTGCACATCCGAAAACCGCACGATCCGTATCAACACCCCGGGCCGTAAACGGGCCATGCCGCCCGCGTGCGAATTGCTCCCTTACGCTGCACCAGTGAAAATATTATGTCAACCCTTTAATCCTTACTCGCCGTAAATAATTACCGGTGTACCTATTACAAGGTATTTCTCGAGTTCGATTATATCGCGGTTATACATCCGCACGCATCCGCTCGTGGCCAGATGGCCGATCGAGGCCTCATCGTTGTTGCCATGTATGGCGATGCCGTGCCCGATCGGCGCGTACCCGCCGCGCACCCTCGGAACGGAGCCGGCGGCCACCGCCACCGCGTAGCGGGCCCGGTCACGCTCGAGCGGATAGTCCAGGAGGAAGAAACGCGGCCCATAGGCGTTGTCGCCGAGGTCGATGTCCGGCCTGCCGTGCCTGAAGTGGCCGTCCCGCGCCCGGAAATACACGCCGTTCATCGCGCGCAGCTTTTTATATGCCGCGGTACCGGGATGCGCGTCCATGCTCAGCATTTCGATGATCCGGTAGAGGCCTTCCGGAGTCCGGTTGTCGCCCGCATGTAGTTTTGTGGAGCGGTCCGGGTTCAATCCGTACGCGACCCGGTAAGCCGCCACCACACCGCCGCGCCGTTCATGGACGCGAAGCATAAACGAGCGTTTATCCACACTGAGAACGTAAGCACCTTTGAAGCCCTCGAAGGCCCTGCTTATTTCCGGTTCTTGGCCGTTCCCGCAGGCGATTACCGAAACCGCGACTGCCAGCACGACGGCGGCGAACGATCGTTTCGGCATGCGGCCTCAGCGCGACACGGGGGCGTTGCGTTTGCGCATCGCCGCCATTTCGCGCAATACTTCCTCAGTGATATCGTACTCCTTCCCCGAATACACGGCACCCTCTCCGGCTCCAAGTATGAAATCTATTCCCTGCCTCGAGGCAACCGCGCTCATGGCGCGGCTGATCTCGGAAAGGATGCGCTGACGATGTTGTTCCTCCGCAGCGTTCAATTTCTCTAGTTCGGCATTTCTTCGGGCCAGCTCGCGCCCCGCCGTCTCGTTCTCCGAGCGGTCGGCCGATGCGATACGCGCTTTCAGCGCGCGGGCGGCCGCCAGCGCTTCAGTTTTGGCGGCCTTCACCCCCCTCGCGTCGGGATCGGAGTTAACCGCATACTCGAAGAGCAGCGCCATGTTTACGGAGCGAATTCTCGCCTCGCGCTCGTCCCCGGGCCGGACGCTGCCGCACGAGGCCACGACCGCCGCGACCATGAGTATGGCGTATGCTTGTTTCATACTAAAAACGGTAGTCACCTATCCCGAACTGAAAGGTGAAATCCCCCATGGTATCGAAGTATCCTTTATCCTGCCCGACCCATACAAGTTTGCGCCCGAACCAGAAGCGCAGCGGCATCATGGGGATCTGGATCTTGAACCCGAAACCGTACGAATACTTGAAGTAATACATCAGGTTGATGTTGTCGATATCGCGTATATCGTGGAGCAGCCCGGCGGCCTTGTCCTCGTTGATCGTCTCGAGGTTGCTCGTCCCCCGGTTCTGTTCCCAGAAGCGGTCGCTCCAGAGCGATCCCGCATCGAAGAAAAACGCCATCCAGAGCATCTGGGGATGAATCGGCACGCGGAACTCGGCGCCGTAGAGGATACGGTGATACATCCCTATGCGCCATGAACTCGGCAGCTCCAGGTCGAAATATTCCCACCCCCGAAGCGTCTCCGGGCCGCCGATGTACAGCCTGTCCTCGGACTCCAGCCACTCGTTGCTATCGCGCGGCTGGAAACGGCCGACCGCACCCCTGGCCAGAGGAGGCGCGAGGAAGGTGGCGTTGGCGCGGAGTTCGAACACGCACGGATGCGTTTTGAGGAAGGGCAGATTGAATGGCGAATAATACACGAACGCATCGGGCGAATATTTAATATAATGGTCGTCCCCCCGAAGGACGTTGCCTCCGGTGAAGCCGACCGACATCTCCACGCGCGACCCCCGGGTGGGATTCAGGTAATTGTCCTTTGAGTCCCTATAGGTATAGAGGGTGACCGTCCTCTTTTCCTGGAACCCCAGCGACTCCTCTATGAACACTTCATCGCTAGCGTTGCCCGACGGGTTGACGATCCCCTTGAAGACGTGCGACCATACGGTGCCTACGCCGTAGTAATACCAGAAACGGTAACTCAGACCGAGGCTGTATCCCACCGTCTGCTTCTGGTACTCGGCCTCCTCGTCGGAGTTGGGAAACATCGAGCTGGTCCGGATGGTGTTAACCGTATAGAAGATTGACGCGTTGAAACCGATCGGCTTGTCCATAAGCCATGGCTCGTTGAACGAAATCGTAACGGAACTGCGCAGGGGGCCGTATTCGAAGCGAACGCCCACGCGCTGACCGTTGCCCATCAGGTTGTTCTCGCCGATGTCGGCGAAGATCGAGAAGCCGGACGTGGTGCCGTAGCCGCCGCCGAGCGAGATCGTTCCGCTTGGCTGTTCCTCGACGTCCACGATGAGGTTCATGTATCCCTCGCGGCTGCCGGGGCGCACGTCGAAGTTGACCTGCTTGAAGAAACCAAGGTTGAATATCTTTTCGCGCGATACCTGCATCTTGTACGAATTGAAAAGCTCCCCCTCCTTGACGAGCAGTTCGCGCCGGATTACCTTCTCCTTCGTCTTGACGTTACCCTTGACGAAAATATTCTCGATATAGGCCTGGCTGCCTTCTTCTATCTCGAAATCTATGCGTACAAATTTTCTTTTTTCAGTCCGTCCCTTCACCGCGATGTCACGCTCCTGTACCGTACGCTTCGGCACCACGCGCGCGAAGATATACCCCTTCGAAGCGTAGGTGAAGCTGATCATCTGCCGGTCTTTCTGGAACTTGGTATCGTTGAATATTTCGCCTTCTTTTATCTGCTCGAACTGCGACTCGAGCACCTTGCTCTCGACGACCTGGTTGCCCGCGATGGTATAGCGGTCGAAATAATAGCGCTCACCCTCGGCCACCTTGATCGTGATGAATATCACCCTCGTTTCCTTTTTACGGGGGTCCTTCCACTCGTACTCGACCCTGTCCTCCAGTATCTGCGCGTCGAGGTAGCCTTCCTCCCGGTAGAGGGCAAGGACCTTCGTCTTGTCCTGTTCGTATATGTCCTTCTTGAAATCGCCGTTTTTAAAGAGGCCGTCCTCCTCGCTTTCCATCACCTTTTTCAGCGTCTTCGCCGGTATCTTTCTCGCCCCGAGGATGGCGATCTTGTTAATTTTAATTTCCTCGCCCTCGTCGATGATGAACAGGACCTCGACGGAATTGGGGTCGTCCTTGTACTGTCGTGTGCGGTATTCAATCACCGCGCTGAACAGCCCCTCGTCATCGTATTTTTTCCGCAGGGACTTGATGGCTTTTTCAAGTTTGTCGATCCGAAGCGGCTCGCCCTCCTTTATGCCCACGACCTCCGAGAGTTCCGTATCATAGAGCTTCTCCACGCCGCGGAAGGTGATCTGCTTGACCATGGGGCGCTCCTTGCAGACGAAGCGCAACCGCACGCCGTCGTCGAACTCCTGTATCTCCACCTGGACATTTTCGAACTGGCCGGTTTTAAAAACCGCCCTGATGTCCTCGCGGACCTCCGCCCCCTTCAACGGAAAGCCGATGTCGCTGACGAGCACCTCGTAGAGGTCCTCCTTGTCCACATTTTTAAGTCCGACGAACTCAATCTTGCGAATTACCTTCCCCTCGTATTTGGAAGGCTGTGAAAATACGCTGTGGAGCATGAATACGGAAGCGCAGATGACCCCCGCCGCCGCTAAAACAATCAGTGCTTTTCTCATCTGCTGACGCTTACCGTTCCCACCATTATATGTAAGAAGCCACTTTTCCGGAACTGATGATTCCGAATTTCAGGTCTCTTTAACTTTCATAATCCGTATTGTCAAGAAAATAGAGTCGTTTTACGCTTTGAATATACCGGCGCACATATGGGCCAGCGGCACCGTCACTCGGTCGAACGCGTCGTCGCCAGCGTGAACTTCGGAATGCCGGCCCGGTTGAGGTGGTCCATCACCCGGACGATCGTTTCATAATTCGTCATCTTGTCGCCCCTGATCACCACGGCGCCGTCCTTGACACTCTCCTTTCGTTTTTTAAGCTCGTCGAGAAGAATATCCATCCGCACACCGACATCGTTCAGATAGACCTCGTTTTTTTCGCTGATGGTGATAACCAGGTCACCCGACCGCTGGGCACCGGCCTGTACCGCCCGCGGCAGATGCACGGTTATGGCCGATACGCTACCGATGCTGTACGATACCATAAAAAAAAGGACCAGATTGAAAGAAAGGTCTATCAGCGGAGTGATATCGATCGACGCCCTTCGCTGGAACCGCGATTTCAAACTCAAGCCCACGGCCTCACCGTCCCCCGTGGTCCGCCAGGGCGTTCGCGACATGCTCGAGGTCTTTTACAAAACCGTCCACCCGCGAAACCATGTAATTGTAGAATATCCAGGCGGGGATGGCGACGATCAGGCCGAGCGCCGTGGTAATGAGGGCCTCGGCTATGCCCCTGGCGAGCAGATCGTGGGCGAACTGTCCTTCCCTGGTGAGGCCGCTGAAGGATTTCATCATGCCCGTGACGGTCCCCAGCAGGCCGAACATGGGAGAAATCGTGGCGATGGTCGACAGGGCGCCCAGATGACGCTCTATCTTACGGATGGCCCCGGAGGAAAGGTCCGCTATGATCCTGGAAGCGGCCCCATCGCCCGGAAGCGCAGAAAGGAAACCGTCTATGACCTCGGAAATCGGACCCGGGTAACGGGCCACAAGGACGCGGGCCTCCTGCGTTTTGCCCGCGCGGACATTCTCGAGACAGCCGGCGACGACAAGCCGGTAGTCATGGCTTATCCTCCGGAAGAATACGACGCGCTCGATGATGATCGCCATGCCGACGATCGAACACAGAAAGATCGGTGCGAGCATCACCCATGTCGGCACGGCGTCGAAGATTGAGAGGTAAATGGTAGTGCTCATGATGTTTCCTCAAATGAGAATGCGGAGCCCCCCCAGGAACGTTATTCCCGGCTCCGGGTAGCCCTCGCGAAGGTTGTACCTGGCGTTATAAAGGTTCTCAACTCGGACATAGGCGTAAAAACTCTCCAGCATCTGACGCTGAAGGCCGAGCGTACCGATGACCGCACCCGAAATCTCCCCGTCGCCATCGGGATCGGTGTACACCTTGCCCGCCAGCCTGTTGCTCCATTCAAAACGCCAGATCTTTCCGTTGTATTTTACCGCGCTGCCGAAGTTCTGGCGCGGGCGATAGGTGATATGTTCGGAAGCGATGAAGTAATTGTACTCGTAGCGAAGCGAGAGCTCGAGCGTTTTTTCGAAAAGGAAGAACCTGGAATCCACGTGCGATGCGCAGGTGGTGGCCTGGATGGTTTCGGCGCTCAGAACGTTCCCGTCGGTTACCGTATAATAATTATACAGGTTATTGTTGTTCTCAATGACGACCCCCGCCTTGATGCTGACGCTGTCGTTGACGCGCACCTCCAGACGCGCGTTGCCATGGTGCACGCGCCCGGGAGGGAGATCGTAGGTCGGCATGATATATTTCTGCTCGAGATAGAACTCCTCGGGCCTGAATGGTGCCAGGTCGCACCGGTAGAGGAGCGAAAACGTAGTATACTGAAAGCCTTTCAGCGTTACGCCCACGATCGGAAACGCCAGCGGCTTTTCGTCCCGGTTTACGTCGACGTTGAGACCGAAACTGAGACCTATATTCGGGGTGATGTTGAAGTCGTCGATGAGCTCACCGCTGAAGTAACGGTCGGAGGGAATGTCCCCCTGGTAGAAATAGTAGCCCCCCAGGACGTTGCCGCGCACCCTGTTCGACGCGGACCAGATGTATTCGCCGCCGATCTCGCCGGTTGCGTGGTTCAGCGTGCTGCGCTCGGAATCCGTGACCCCGATCGCGTTGAGTCGATGACGGTATTCCGCTCCCCCTACCGTAACATAGCCTTCGAACGAACTGGACAGCTTGGAGATGTTCTTGATCGAGATGCGCGCCTTGTCCTTTTCCTCGCGCGAGTACCACTGGTTGTCGAACATGCCGCGCGAATCATTGTTCACCTCGGCATCGAGAATCGATTTCCACGAGTCGGTGGGGTTGAAATTTCCGGTATAGCCGATCCTGTTCTCGTTAAAGCTGGAATTCTCGAACAGGCTTCCATTGTAGCCGAAATCGTTCGAGCGCTTGAAATAGGAGCTGAGGAGGTAGACCGAATTCTCCTGCTCGTGGGACAGGTTGATCGTGGAGAGCATGTTGTTGTACTGTCCATAGACGACCTGCATGTCGATATTGACATTGCGGGAACGGTCGTTTTTCGGTTCATCGACCGGAATTACCGCCGCTGGATTGTCCACCGGGGTCTGGGAAAACCCGACAGCGCACAGCAAGAAGAGAAAGATCGCTCCCGCCGTTAATTTCAGCCTCATGATCGAACCCGGTGGTGGAGGAATTATGGCGGCGGGGGTGCGTTAGCCTAAAGCCGGTCACGCCGTACCGCCCGCCCGCACTTTCGGCAGGCCACAGACTCCTGCGGCGTACCGAAATCGACGAATACATTAATCACATAACCACAGCCGCATCTGTAGGTAAAGGATTTTATTGAGCCGCTCGTCATGGTCCACTCTCCTGTCTGGAACGGATCGCGGGGTATTGTTACACGATGACAGCACCGGGAACCGGAAAACCCGGAGTTTTCGGTTTCTTCCTCGCCCCCGTTAATTATCGGACCATTAAAACACGGGGGCGAGGATAATATCCCCGCCCCTGATTTCGTGATACACCGCCACGGGCTATTTCAGCGCGGCGACCCTGTCAGTCTTTTCCCAGGTAAACTCGGGCTCCCGTCTTCCGAAATGTCCGTAGGCAGCGGTAAGGCGGTAAATCGGCCGCAGGAGGTCGAGCGTATTGATGATGCCCGCCGGCTTGAGGTCGAAGGCTATCCGGATGCGCCGGGCGATCTCCTCGTCCGAGATCTTTCCGGTGCCGAACGTCTCAACCATTACCGAGACCGGTTCGGCTACGCCGATCGCGTAGGCGATCTGCACCTCGCAGCGGTGCGCCAGACCCGCGGCCACTACGTTTTTGGCGATATAGCGCCCCATATAGGCCGCCGATCTGTCCACCTTGGAGGGGTCTTTCCCGGAGAATGCACCGCCGCCGTGCCGTCCCATGCCTCCATAGGTATCAACGATGATCTTGCGGCCGGTCAGCCCGGTATCGCCGTGCGGACCGCCAACGACGAAGCGCCCTGTAGGATTGACGTATATTTTGGTATCTTTATCGATCAGGCTGTCGGGTATGACTTTCTTTATAACGGCGTCGATCATGGCCTGACGAATGGTCTCATAATCGACTTCGGGTGAATGCTGGGTCGAGATGACGATCGCGTCGACCATCGCGGGTTTTCCGTCGACGTAGCGCACCGTGACCTGGGACTTGGAATCCGGGCGAACGAATTTAAGCTCTCCGCTCTTGCGGCAATCGGCCAGCTTCTTCACCAGGCGGTTCGCGTACCATATCGGCATGGGCATGAGGTCTTCGGTCTCCGCGACGGCGTAGCCGAACATCATCCCCTGGTCGCCCGCGCCCTGTTCCTTGAACAGCCCCTGCCCCTCGGTGACGCCCTGCGAAATATCGGGTGACTGCGAATGCACGTACACGTCGACCTGGCAGTTGCCGGTGTCGAAGCCTATCTCCGGATCGGTGTAACCGATTTCCTCAATTACGTTAAGCGCGACCTTTTTATAATCGACCGCGGTCTTCGAGGTTATTTCGCCCGATACGACTATCCTGTTGGTTGTAACGAGGGTCTCGCAGGCGACCCGCGAAAACCTGTCCCCGCCGAGGTGTTCATCGAGCACAGCGTCCGATATCTGGTCCGAACATTTGTCCGGGTGTCCCTCGGAAACGGACTCCGATGTAAAAAGGTAGCTCTTCTCCGCCATGGTAATCCCCTTTAACTGATAATCACAAAAGGACGGAACCCGCGACCCGCCGCAGGCTCCATCGTGTAATCAGGTATTTCATCGCCCGGTTGAAGGGCCGGGCTCCCTGCCCGTTATTTCTTCCAGTGAATGCATTCGGCGGGACAGCTGTCAATAACCTCTTGAATTTTGTCCTCGGGTGCGCCCGCCGGATTATGCACGACGCTTACGCCGTCGGAGGTCATTTCAAAAACCTCGGGCAGCGTATCAACACAGAGCTCGCACCCGGTGCACTCACTTTCATCGACGTACACTTCTTTGGCCATATTGACCTCCTTAGACTGATATCGTTTTAATGCACCATACCGCTTTCGGCGCCTGGAGCGCCGTAGTTATTTCTTTTCAGGCGTCCCGGCCGGGGCGGCCGGAGTCGAAACTTTCTCTTCTATAACGCCGGAGGTCTTCGCGCCTTCGTCCAGAAGGTCCTTCTCGATGGCCTTGTTACGGTACGACTCGAGGATCGCCAGTCCGAGCGACCCCGTCATGAAGAGCGCGACCATAACGGCCGTCGCCTTGGTAATGACGTCGGCCGTCGACGAGCCGAAAGCCGACTGGCTGGACCCGCCGAGGATCCCCATGCCGGCGCTTTTGTCTGACTGCAGAAGGATAATAATCACTAGAAGCACGCAAAGTACCGCGAACGATACCGTTCCGATGGTCATCAATACGCCCATAAAAGTTCACCTCAGGTTTAATGCGGCCGTGTCTCCGGCGTTCACCCTTTACGACACGGCACCATGGATGTAAAGGATTTTTTTTCGCGCCCGCGGGGTTTATTTGCCGCCCGGCATTAACGCGCCTTTGATGGGAAAATACCGCCAGAAAGGCGTCCCGGGGAACGTTACACCCCGGCAAAACGCCCTAAACGCTCTCGTTGTACTGGCACCCGCGTCTATGTGACGCGTGCGATATCGAGAAACGAAGCGGCCTTGAGCGAGGCTCCCCCTACCAGCGCACCGTCGATGTCCTCCATCGCGAAAAGCCCGGCGATGTTGTCGGGCTTCACCGAACCGCCGTACAGGATCGGCATACCGGCGGCGACGGCCTCGCCGAACTTCGCGGCGACAACGCTCCGGATATACCGGTGCATGGACTGGGCGATCTCGGGCGTGGCGACCTTGCCGGTGCCGATCGCCCATACCGGTTCGTAGGCAATGACGACCGCGGCGGCCTCGTTCTTCGAGAGCCCCTCCAGGGCCCTTTCGGTCTGTACGCGTACCACGTCCTCGGAGCGGCCCGCCTCTCGCTCATCCAGGAGCTCACCGACGCACACCATGGGGAAAAGCCCTTCTGAGAGCGCGGCGCGCAGCTTCTTCCGTACATCGTCGTCGGTCTCATGGAAGACGTGACGCCGTTCGGAATGGCCGATGAGTATCCAGCGCGCTCCCGCGTCCTTCACCATGGCGGGTGAGATCTCCCCGGTAAAGGCCCCTTCCTTCTCGAAATACATGTTCTGCGCGCCCGCCATAACGGCGCTTCCGGCGCAGAGTGCCGCCACCTCGCGCAAATGCACCGCGGGCGCAAACACGACCACCGCGCGTCCGGGCGAATCCGTTATTCCATCCACTATACCGCGCGCGAGCGCGAGCGCCTCATCGCGCACGGTGTACATCTTCCAGTTTCCGGCGAAAATCTTTTTTCGTGCCATGCGTATACCGGGCCCCCGCTCCTATTTCATAACATACTTGACGAGATCGACTACCCGCTTCGAATAGCCCCACTCGTTGTCGTACCACGAAAGCACCTTCACCATGGTGCCGTCGACCGTGAAGACCGACTGACCGTCCACGATCGAGGAATGCGGATTGCCCAGGAAATCAACCGACACCAGCGGCTCCATGCAGACGTCAAGATAACCCTTCAGCTTGCCGCCGGCGGCCGCCTTGAGCGCGGCGAGCACGTCCTCTTTTGAAGTCGACTTCTTTACCGTGCAAACGAAATCCACGAGCGATACGTTCGGGGTCGGCACGCGAACGGCGAGTCCGTCGAGCTTGCCCTTGAGCTCGGGGATGACAAGCGTCACCGCCTTCGCCGCGCCCGTGGTGGTGGGAATCATCGACAGCGCGGCCGCGCGCGCCCTGCGCAGATCTTTATGCGGAAAGTCGAGGATGCGCTGGTCGTTGGTATAAGAATGTATGGTGGTCATGAGGCCCTTCTCGATACCGAATGAGTCATGAAGCACCTTCACCACGGGGGCGAGACAGTTGGTGGTGCAGGACGCGTTGGATATGACGTGATGCTCGGCCGCCTTGTACTTATCCTCGTTGACCCCGAGAACGATGGTGATGTCCTCACCCTTTGCAGGCGCGGTAATGATGACCTTTTTGGCCCCGGCCTCCATATGCGCCACGGCCTTCGCCTTCTCGGTAAATTTTCCGGTCGATTCTATCACCACCTCGACGCCGTCCGCCTTCCAGGGCAGGAGCTTGGGCTCTTTCTCGGAATGGATGCGTATCTTTTTTCCGTCCACGACGATCTCGTTTTCGGTATGCGCGACCTCTCCTTTAAAAATGCCGAAGACCGAATCATACTTGAAGAGGTGCGCGAGCGTTGCCGCGTCGGTCAGGTCGTTTATTCCCATCACCTCGATATCGCCGTATACCCCCTTCTCCTGCATTATGATGCGCAGGATATTTCTTCCGATTCTTCCAAAACCGTTTATACCTATTTTTATGCTCATCACCCTACCTCTCTGGTTAGTTTATTATTGCCCTGGGATGCGGGACAAACATCTTGACGACATCATACCGAACACCCGATAACGCGCACATCGCGAAGCGAACCTGAAAGAGAATATCATCGCTCGGGCGGCATGTCAAGCATTAAGGCCTTCGATAAATTCCGCAATCAGTCCGTTGACCTCCTGGTGCCGTTCGAAATAGGGCAGGTGGCCCTCTCCTTCAAGCACCTCAAGACGCGCGCCGGGCAATCCCGCCGCAAGCGCCCTGGACACATCGTGGGGCACCATCTTGTCGCCGGTGCAAGCGAGCACCATCGAGGGCACGCCGACTTCCCTCAGCATATCCGTGTAATCAAAGGACGCGCAGATGCGGAAATCGTTTTTCACCCGGACAGGATCGAGCGACCGGGCCTCCCTGAGCACCATCTGACGCACCTCCTCGGGGAGCGCTTTGCTATAGGAAAGCTTCACGAGAAATTCGCAAAATACCCGGTAATCCTTATCGAGAAAATCGAATACGAGATCCGATACGGGAAGCTTCGCCCCGGTGCTCAGAAAAACGAGGCCCGCTATTTTTTCGGGAAAGGATCTGTACGCCTCCATGATAATACCGCCTCCCATTGAATGTCCCGCAAGCACGCAGCGATCCATCTTTTCGGCCTCCAGAACCGCCGCGACGGCGGCGACATAGTCCGCCATTACCGGAAGCGTCTCGATCACCGATTTGCCGTGCCCGGGAAGGTCGATCGCAACGACCGTCCTCTTACCCTTGAAATACTCGAGCTGGAATTGGAACTGGCGTGAATCACCGGCCGCTCCATGGATGAAGATGACGGGAACACTGTCGTGTACCTCCGCCATCCGGTATTTCAGCTCGCCGGGGGGCATTGAACAGCTTTTGATTTTTATTGTCATGGTTCCTCCCTGAAGGTTTCACACTTTTAAGACCTGGACGTACAGGTTTTCGCGCACGATGTCGAACAGCCCCCGTGCCTGGAATGGCATCTTTCCGCCATCCCCTTCGCGGCACCCCGGCAAAATCCGGACGGCGTCCTTTTCTCACTCATCGCATGGCCGATAACAAGCACTTTTTATGCGTTGAACGCAACAGCTATCGATGAGTACGACCCCCTTCCTCTTGAACCGGGATTATCGGCAATCGGATCCGATGCACACTTTGGCTCACTGATTCAGCTTGAAACCTGTCTTCCCGAGTGTTTTCGGATTGCGCCCCGGCGCCGGTTCGGCATACTGTAGAGAGCATGTGGAATTCGGCCAGTACGGCGACGCATTCCGTGACACCTGTAGCCCGGAAAAAATTATGAGCCAAAGAATCAACATCTGCCAGCCGGGCTACGGCGCCTCCTGCGCCCTCTGCTGCGGCAGCCACAATATAATCGGCGGGCGCGGGACACTCCATGCCGAATTCAGCCGCCGTTCGCGCGATGCCCGCGACCGCATAGTACGGGACGATACGGCCTTCATGGGCGAAACCGGAACCGGCGCACCCGCTCCCATAAAAAACTCGCTCCCTGCAAAAGCTCACACCGACGGCATCCTGTGTCCTCACGTCGCTTTTATCGACGCGGGAAAACAGCTTATCGGCTGCCTCATCTACAACGACCGCGAAGGGAGGGCCGCAACGCGCGGCTTTTTCGAATACACCTGCTGCAACTTCTCGTGTGCCGCGCGCGAGACCCTCGTCGACGACGAGATACTCTTCGCCGCGCGCCTCATGCGCGACTGGTACTACTACGGACCGCTGGTCAACTCGATAGACCTGCTTAAAAAGCTCTTTCGAGAATACCATACCCCCGGAAACGTACCGGAAGCGACGCTCGAAGCGGTCAAACGCCGGCTCGAAGCCTCGCTCTACGGCCGGACGTCCGATGATGGCAATTACATATGAGTGTCATCAGATAAGTACGGACCCGGACGACAATTCCCGTCATACCGGACGACGATAATGATAATCATCGGGTATTCGTACCATTGACATTTTTATACGACGGCATATACTGGCGTCGAGCGGGGGCCGCCTTCCCCTTTGTGAGGTTTCACCGCAGGCAGCGATGATCATGATCGTCGCCGTAAATCCCGCCCAGACAAGCATGTGCAGGAGGCAGTAATGCAGATACTTTCCAACTCGTTCGCGGACGGCGGCGTTATCCCGGCGAAATTCGCCATGAAGGCGATCCCGGGAGGCTCAAACGTCTCGCCGCATGCAAGGATCATCGGCGTCCCGCCGTCGGCGCAGTCGCTTGCGATCTCCTTCGTCGACCGGCATCCAATGGCTCGTCGCTGGGTACACTGGCTGGTCGTCAACCTCCTCCCCGGCGAGATTGAAATCCCGGAGGGAGCTTCGCCTTCCCGCATGCCGGCCGGGTGCCTCGAGCTCATCAACACCTTCGGCTTCAAGGGCTACGGGGGACCGCAACCACCCCGGGGAAGCGGCGTGCATCACTACGAACTGGCCGCTTACGCGCTCTCCGAGGCGCTGAAAATCGGAGAGAAGGAGACATCCGAGGCGGACTTTCTTGAACTTGTCAGGAATAAAGTTCTTGCAAAATCGATAATTACGGGCGGTTTTGAGAGCAGGTGACGTGCGGGATCGTGAAGTCTTTTCGCTCTTTCGTCGCACGAAAGACTGACGTTGCTCCCGCCGCGCCTGTCCGGCAGTTAAAATTTAACAGCGAATTAACGCGACGTCCGCGTCGGGGCTTTCAGCAATGAACAAGAAAGAGCGCGGCGAACTGATCATCGAATGCGCAAAGCGGCTCTTCGTTCGGAAGGGCTTTCACGGCGTAACGGTGAGCGACATAATCGACGAGGCGCGTATCGCCCGCAGTACCTTCTATGCTCACTTCCCCGGCAGGATGGAGATATTCCAGCTCCTGGTCGACCGCTACGCCGCGATCCTGCTCGACGCCATAATGGGCATAAACATCTCCCGCGCCGGGGACAATGCGCCGCTCTCCGCACAGATTCGTGAAATGAGCGTAAGCCTCGTCGACGCGATCGACCGCAACCGCGACCTCACGCTGCTGCTTATCACCGCGCCGCTTGGCCATGACGACCAGTTCGACCGGAGCGTATCCGATTTCTTTTCGAAGATACTGTCGGCCATACGGCAGCTCCTGACGGAGGGAATGGAGGGCGGTACCATACGAACGCTCGATCCCGACACCATATCGTACGTCATCCTGGGCAGCGTAAAGCAGATCCTGCTGCAATGGCTGGTTTATCGGGAGGTCAACGACATTCACGCAGCGCTCGACGACATCATCGAATACACGCTCTTCGGGATCGCCGCCGCGCCGGCGGTGAAGACACTTTAAGATAACGCGCGCCATCGCGCCGGCGGAGGACATCATGAACGCACTCGATCGCTTCTTTAAAATCAGCGAACGCGGCTCCAGCGTCCGTACCGAGATTCTGGCCGGGCTCACCACCTTTGTCACCATGGCGTATATTATCTTCGTACAGCCGGCGATCCTCTCGGCCGGGGGCATGGACTTCGGCGCGGTGCTCGTCGCCACCTGCCTCTCGGCCGCGATCGCGAGCGTCGCGATGGGCCTGTACGCCAATTACCCCATCGCCCTCGCCCCGGCCATGGGCGAAAACTTCTTCTTTTCCTTCGTGGTGATCGTGGCCATGGGCGTACCGTGGGACGTGGCGCTGGGCATCATTTTTCACTCGGCGGTGCTCTTTCTCATCCTCTCATTCTTCAAGGTGCGCGAACAGATCATCAACGCCATTCCGCCATCGTTCAAGGCCGGTATCGCCGTTGGGATCGGTATCTTTATCGCCTTTATCGGCCTCGTCTACGGCGGCATCGTCGAGAAATCGCCGGGCGGGGTTCTCCAGATGGGGAAAGTGCAGTCCGTGCACGTGCTGTTGCCTTTCGCGGGCCTACTCGTAATGGCCGCGCTCTCCCGCCTTCGCGTGCGGGGGGCCATGCTGATCGGCATGCTCGTCACCACGCTCGCGGCACTGCCCTTCGGCATCGTCCAGTTCCACGGAATCGTGAGCACGCCGCCCTCGATTGAGCCGACTTTTTTAAAGATGGACCTGGTGGCGGCGCTCAGGCCCGAGTACTGGCCGCTCATACTGGTTTTCCTCTTCATGGATCTTTTCGATACGGTGGGTACGGTGGTGGGCGTCACCCAACAGGCCGGACTTATGAGGGAGGACGGCACGGTTCCGAAACTTCGCGAGATACTCATCACCGATTCGGCCGCCTCGGTGCTCGGCGCGGCGCTTGGCACCTCCACGGTGGTAACCTACATCGAAAGCTCGGCCGGCGTTCAGGAGGGCGGACGCACGGGCCTTACCGCGGTGGTTGTGGGACTTCTGTTCCTGGCGGCGCTCTTCTTCGAGCCGCTCGCGAAGATGCTCGGCGGCGGATTTTCGCCCGGAGAGGGGTCCATGACGCTCTATCCGATCATCGCGCCGGCGCTCATTTTCGTGGGCTCCATGCTGCTGAGAAACGCCGCGCGTATCGACTTTAGCGACATCACCGAGTCGCTGCCGGCGTTCCTGGTCGTCATCGGGATGCCGCTCACCTACTCGATCGCCGACGGCCTCGCCTTCGGATTTATCTCGTATCCGATCATTAAAATACTCACGGGAAAATTCAAGGAGGTGCATCCCATCATGCTTGCGCTCGGCGCGGTGTTCATTCTGAGATACGCGTTTCTATAGGATGGCCGGGATCCGGACGACGATCGTCGCCCGGAGTATTATTCCATCAGTCCCCTTCAAACTCGCAGAGGGCGAACATGGCGTAGCCCGCCGCCCCTATCTTCGCACGCCCGCCCACGTCGGGAAGGTCAACGATGAATGCCATCTCGACGACGGCACCGCCCAGCTTCTCGATGAGCTTTGCCGCCGCCATGGCCGTCCCCCCGGTAGCCAGCAAATCGTCGACGATCAGCACCCGGTCGCCGGGCTTGATCGCGTCGACGTGCATCTCGATGACGTCGGTGCCGTACTCGAGTTCGTACTCGTGGCGCTCGGTCTTATATGGAAGCTTTCCCTTTTTACGCACGGGGACAAAGCCTCTGCCAAGCCGGTACGCCACCGCCCCGCCCAGGATGAATCCGCGCGCCTCGAGCCCGACCACGACATCGATGGGGGTTTCCCGGTATCGCTCGACGAAGGCGTCGATCACCTCGCGCAGACCCTCGGCATCTTTAAGAAGCGTGGTGATGTCGCGGAACATGATGCCTTTTTTCGGAAAATCTTGGATGGTGCGGATTTTCGATTTAATGGACATGGGAGGAATCGCTCCTTCGGTTCTGGTTGCGCGTCGTTCATCAGGCCATACTCTCCCCGGATACGTCAATTATCTTTCGATCTAATTCGTCCATAGTAACAGGTCCTGATGCTCGTATTGGGTAATCATCGTCCGGCACCGTGATATTTCGCAGATACACCCCCACCATGCGGTTGACGTCGCTCTCGCCGTCATAGAAGAGGGTGAGAATTCGCGGCCGCGTATCCGCGCGCCTAGAAAGGCGCGACAGCGACTCCGCTCCCTCGTGTTGACGCGGAAATACATCCGCCCCCCGAAAAACGCCCTCCGTCACACTCTGGAAAAGCGCGTTCGTGATGTTCCCGGGCATACAGCCGAAGGGCGCGCAATTTACCACGAGCGCCGCGCCGTCGTCAGCGAACGCTGCGGCACGTCCCAGTGTGAGGATGGCCTCGCCTTCGAAGTCGACCGGGAGGAAGCGTTTCCCGTAATTTAGCAGGGCCTCGATGGCGGGTTCGCGCCGATGGGAGAGATGCACATCCATGGCACGCTCGAATTTATGATAGCGGTGAAAGAGATAGGCGGTCTTGAGCCCGACTATGGTCCGGTTCCAGAAACCGGTCCGGTGCCGCCGGGCAAAATAACGCTCCATCCACGCGGTGTAGAGGATCCACTCGGAAATGGGCGTAAGCCAGGCCTCGCCGCCGAATCGCTCGATGGCGCGCACGAGGTTGTTGTTGCAATAGGGATTGCAGCGCACATAGATTTCACCGACTATGCCCACCAGCGGTTTTTCTATCCTCAAAACCGGCACACGCGCGATCGAGTCCAGCGCCGCGTCCGTCGCCGCGATGAGGTCCCCTCTCGACTCGGCGGCCGACTCGACTCCACGGATGGCGTCTTCGGCCGCGCGATCGACCGAGCCCGGCTCAATCTCGTACGGGCGTGTCGCGCAGATCTGCTTGAAGAGCATATCGCCCGAAATAAGGATGTCCCACAGGTACATGCGCAGGCTTTCCGGCATCCCCATGTACGAATTGACCGATGACGGCGAGAATATCTCGGCCTCGCCGAAACCGTTCTCGGCGAGAATCTTCCGGTGAAGCAGCGTATACTGGCCGAAGCGGCACGGCCCCTCGGCCGTTGGCATGAAGAGCGCGTGTTTTCGAGGGTCGGCGCCGATCTGTCGCATCTTTCTTAAAAACACGCCGATCGTGGTGCTGGCCGGCAGGCATTCACTTCCGCGCACGCCGCGCCGCCCGATCTCATGCGCCATGCCGTCCTCCACCGGCAAGGCCTCGGCGTCGAAGCCCCAGGCGCGGAAGCCCGCGGCGGTGATGCGCGCGGAGATCTCGTGCATGGGCGGAATCCAGAGCTTGCGTTCGCTCCGCTTCCATGTGGGATGGAAAATCCCGGCGCTTTCCTTCGGCTGTTCCACTCGCCTGCCGTGCGAGCGGACCACATCCATGAAGGCCTCGATGCGCGTGAGATAGCCGGTGTCCGAGCCGTGCTCGTCGAGCTCCACGATGAGGTAGGGTTTTCCCTTCATGATCTCCTCGAAGCGGGTGAGCACGAAGGAATCGGGACCGCAGCCGAAATTGCTGAGGTAAACGGGATACAGTCCGTCCATATCGCGTATCTTTTCGGAGAAGGCGAGTATGCGTTCGCCGTAGTGCCAGTACATGTGGTGAACATTCGAGCTCCAGTCGGAGGGATCCATCAGGCACTCGTAGGGCAGTATCTCGACCTCGCGCCCGGCAAAGCGCTCGGGGAGTCCCATGTTGACGACCGGGTCGTAGAGGTTGTAGGGTCTGCCGATGAACACGATGCCCCGTTTCTTTTCATCCTTCATCTTCGCAAGCAGGTTCCGCCCGTATTCATGGCGCCGCGTAAGACAGGTGTGATGGGCCTCAAGCCCCGCGCAGTACGCCCGGCGGACCTCATCCTCCCCCAACGCAAATTCGGAGAAGGCCTGTTTGAGCGATTCCACAACGAGCCGTTCGTCGAGCCTGAAATCTATCACGGGGGCGATGACCGGCACCGGAAGGCCGAGCGTGCCGGCCGCGATCGAAGGAAAGGACATCACGTAGGGACATGAGATGCGCGGAAGGCCGCTCTCCTGTTTGCGTTCGCTGATCATCGTCGGGAAGAACAGGGCATCGACGCCGTCACGGGCGGCGAGTTCGCGCGCGTGCGCCAGCGCCATCTTTACGGGAAAACAGAAGTCCGATTTCGCGATACGGATACCGGTCTCCTTGTGGGCCGCGTTTGAGGCACCGGAGAGTATAACGGCGAATCCCAGGTGTTCGAGAAAGGTCCTCCACAACGGCAGGTAGCCGTGCATGGAGAGCGCCTGCGGTATGCCGATGCGCGCGTTTTGAAGGCGCGGATTCGAATCCGCGCCTTCAAAACGCGCACCGTTCATCATCGCCCGAACACGGGAGAGGTGATTGACAGGCCGCGTGTTTTCCCGTGGGCGAGAATGTATATTCGCGCCTTCCCCCTCCCGCCCGCACAGATATCCCCACGATTCCTCCGCGCCCCCCTCGAGGCGCGCCACGGTGATGGTGCAGCGGTTGGAGCACTCCGTACAGGTGCGGTATGAAATATCAATGGTACGTTCGAATACATCAAGCCCGCGAAAGACACCCGCATGTTCATCGCTTTGCTCGAGCGAAATCATCGCCGCGCCGAGCGCGCCCATAACATGGCAGTGCGGCGAGACCACGATCTCCTTGCCCGTTATGAGCTCGAAGGCGGCGACGAGGCCGTCATTGCGCGCGGTGGCCCCCTGGAAGAAAATACGCTCCCCGGTGACCGGGCGCGTGCCCACGACACGGTACAGGTAGTTTTTCGCGATGGAATGGAGCACCCCGGCAAGGGCCTCTTCGCGTGTACGGCCCTCGCGCAACAATCGCTGGATATCCTGTTCCATGAAGACGGTGCAGCGGTCGGAGGTGTGCGGTATTCGGCGGCCGAGCGTTAGCGCGCCGATATCGCGCACGTCGTGGCCGAGACGGGCGGCCTGTTCTTCGATAAATGATCCGGTACCGGCGGCACAGACGAAATTCATGTTGCAGTCGATCACCGCGTCACCGGAACCGCGGATATACTTGGCGTCCTGCCCGCCGATCTCGAAGACCGTTTCTATGGAAGGATCGTGATACTTCGCGCCGCGATAATGCGCCGTGATTTCGTTCACGATGACCGAGGCTCCCATCACACGCCCCACAATCCGCCGTCCCGAACCGGTGGTCGCCGCGACCTCGATCCGAGCGTCTTTTCCCACCACATTCGCCAGGACACGGAAAAGCTCCCTGGTGGCGCCGAGAGGGTCACCTCCGGTCTTCCGGTATATGTCGCAAACCACCTCGCGGCTCTTCGCGTCGATCACAACGCACTTGGTGGAGGTGGAACCTATGTCCACGCCGAGGGCCAGCATCTGCCCCGGAAAGGTCCTGCGGTGAACACGGACTTCATTTCCATCTGCCATGTATTCTTCTATTAGATGGGCCGCAGTGGGGTGCGAGCGGAGAAGGGCAAGCACGCGAACGGAGGTGCTGTCAGCGATGCTCTGACCCCTCTCCGCGCACGACCGGCACGCATCGTCGGGGCACCGGGGAAGGCTCTGACCCCATTCCCGCCCGGACTCGGGCATCCGACCTTCCATGGCCCGCGGGCGGCGGCTCTGACCCCGTTTCTCCCGCTCCCCGGCATGCGCGGCTCCGAACGCGGCGAGGAAATGTCCATGTTCGTGGAACACGGACCGTCCCGCCTCGCGACGCACCCATTCGCGCGCCTGGGGATTGAGGAAGAGACCGCCGCAGAAGAGCACGGGGCACTCCGGAACATCCCCCCGAAAAACAGTGGCCAGCATGGTGGTCACCACGCCGCGGCACAATCCGGACCACAGCTCCTCGCGCGTGTGGCCCTCCTGCTGGCGATGGATGAGGTCGGACTTGGCGAAAACGGCGCATCGCGTGGCGATCGACGGCGGTTCGGCATGTGAGGGAAGAGCCGCGACGGTATCGTAATCGAAACCCATGCGGCGCATTTGTTCGTCAAGGAAGGAACCGGTGCCCGCCGCGCAAAGGCTGTTCTCGCGGTAGGCGCGGAAGCTCATTGCGTCATCAAGCTCGATGCAGCGTATGGAACCGGCGCCGACATTCACGATATACCGGCATTCGATACCGAGGTGCCGCACGGCCTCGACGGTAGCGGCGATTTCGTCAATGGTCCGCGTTTGCCGAAGGCGCGGATTCGAATCCGCGCCTTCGGCAAACGCCCCCTCGACGCAAATCTGCCCGGCGAAGGGGCCGGTGGCGACGATACGCGGACACAGCGCGCCGGAACCGGCCGTTTTCATCATGCCGGCGATCATCGAATCAAGCGCCGAACGCGGATCGCCGTGATGTTCAACGTAAAGCAGGTCGGTAGCGATGCCCGAATTATTTCGGCCGGTGAATGCACCGGCCGGCACGATCTTTAAAAACTTGCTCCCCGCGTCGACGCCGATGACCATTGACACCTCAGAGAATAGGGGGTGGACTGACACCCGAATAAAATTCATACATATTTCAGATAAGTGTATTTATTCGGACAATTCTGTCAATGGTATTTTATTTTTTTATTATTCACATGGGCGGGGAGTAGGGCGAAGGTGCGAATATAGATTTGCGCCTTAGCCGTACAGGTCTCATTATTGCCCGGTGAATCAATTCGAAGGGGTATTTGTCGCGCGATGCTTGTGATGATTATGGAAAAGGCGCGGGTGGAATTCCGCGCCCTCGCACTTCACTGCACGCACAGCACCATAACCGCTACCACAAAACCTGAAGGGGATTGATCAACCTTCCGTTATGCCAGAGCGTAAAGTGCAGGTGCGGCCCCGTGGACCAGCCGGTGGACCCCACCCTGCCGATGATGCTTCCAGCGCCTACCCGCTGGCCCGGGCGCACACGAATGACGCTGAGGTGGCCGTACAGCGTGCGGTACCCCTTCGGATGATCAATGACCACGGCCTTGCCATATCCGCCCATCCACCCGGTCGCGATCACCCTGCCCTCGCACGAGGCGCCGACCAGGGTGCCGTGGGCGGTGGCGATATCGACGCCATTGTGGAAGCCGTATTGCCTGAAGATGGGGTGCACCCTTCCGCCGAAGTGGGAGCTGAAACGTCCCGCCAGCGGCGACCGGAACATTTCCCTCAGCGCGTATTTTCGCGCCATATTCGGTGTCATGGTATGGGTGATGGGACGCGCCCCCTCTACGAACACCGCCGCCGGCTTCTTCTCACTTTTAAACCGGGAGAAGGTCCAGTACAGCGGCGGCAGTTTCTGCACGCTGATGCTCGAGCGCTCGACACCGTAGAGCTCGGCGATCTCATCGATCTCCGAGGGATCGGTGATAAAGTTGAGCACCCCCATTTTGGAAGGAACGACAATACGCTGATTCACCCGCGCGGTAAGCGTGTCCCAGTGGGGGTTCGCTCCTATCAGGGTATCGATGTTGACCCCGTTGTCGCGGGCTATCTTCCAGAAATTATCCCCTTTGTTGACCAGAACCACGCGCAGATCGATTCGGTCGAAACGCACCTCGCCGCTTAAAAATTCGATATAGTCTTTTTCGGTAAGGAACAGGCTGTGGATGTTGACCGGGGCCGCCGCCTCTTCCGCGGGCAGCAGACCCACGGACGAAAGTCCCGCGATGACGGCGATTGCGGCAAAAAGCCCGATGAGCGAATATACGTATCTCCTCGGCATTCAGTACTCCATATCAGTAATCCAGATCGTTGACGGACTCCCCCACGCCGTGGGCGTGGCGCTGCGCACATCCGGGGGAAGCATTGAAGCCTCGATATAAAAATCATCGGTTGAACGGCCGGTCAAGAATATTTTACCCGTGAGACGAAAAAAAGAGAGTGCCTGAAACACTCTCCTGGATACGGTTATTTAAATTGCGGTGTGAGTTATATGACTTTTACCGAAACGGCCCTGGGGCCCTTCTCGCCGTTTTCCACCTCGAACTCGACATTGTCCCCTTCGGCAAGCGTCTTGAATCCATCCCCCCCGATACCGGTGTAATGGACGAACACGTCGTTACCGTTCTCCTGCTTGATGAACCCGAACCCTTTTTTGTCGTTGAACCATTTTACCACACCTTTAGGCATTGTGAAAACTCCTTACCATTAATTTGCGGCTTGGCGCCTGGGGCAGAGCTCTGCGTCTGAATCCGCTTCTCTGATGCTTTTCCTCGGGGGAAAACCGGAGTGTGCCGATCCTAAGCTTCTCCACCTGCTGGTAACAGTATATACTGCATTAATTGAGATAATATGTCAAATATTATTCGATTTTTCAGTAATTAATTATTTAACAGCGATTAAGATACGGGAACGCCGGTTGGTTAGATTCAATTATTCAGCACCTTCATCAATACTATGGCGCAGGCTCGCTGCGGCCGAAGTCATAAATACAATTGACAAATACACAGGCGAAAGTAGCCTCTCTTGACGCGCATATTATTTTTTTCCAGGGTTACCGATGAGCCTGTACGAACTGTTTGTGGGGCTTCGCTACCTCAAGGCCAAAAAGAGCCAGGGGTTTATTTCGTTCAATACGCTGCTCTCCATCGTAATCGTATTCCTCGGCGTCTTCATCCTCATCGTGGTCATCAGCGTGATGACGGGCTTTCAGGGCCAGATAAAGGACAAGATACTCGACGTCGACTCGCACATAACCGTATCGGGCTATTCGGGCGACGACGGCGAGGGGATTTCCGATTACGCCGCGATCACCCGGAAAATCGGTGCGATAAAGGGTGTCCGTTCGGCGAGCCCCTACCTCCAGGGCCAGGGGCTCTTCCGCTTCCGCACGGCAATCACCCCCGTGCTGATTCGCGGTATCGGTTCGACGGCGGGCATCCCCGATGACACGGCGAAGTTCATTACCGAGGGGCCGAGGTCCTATCAGCGCGACAACGATATTTACATCGGATCGGAGATGGCGTTTAACTTCGGCATACGCCGGGGCGACACGGTTGAGCTCATCGTGCCCCGCGGCCGACTGACGGCGACCACCGGGGTCACCCCCGGGATGGGCTCGTTCCGCGTGGCCGGTTTTTTTAAAACGGGTTATTACGATTTCGACACCCGGCTCATCATGATGTCGCTGCCGGCGTCGCAGCGCCTTTACAGCCTCGGCAACATCGTATGGGGCATCGGGGTTAAGATCGACGACATCTACCGCATGGACTACATGTCTTCCCGCATCCAGTCCACGATCGGCTTCAGCTACCAGACGCTCACCGCCGAGCAGCGCAACCAGAACCTCTTCTACGCGCTCAGGCTCGAGAAGCTCATCATGACCATCATCCTGTTCCTCGTCATCATCTCGGCGGGTTTCTCCATCATGGGAACGCTGGTGATGGTGGTGATGGAGAAGCGCCGCGACATCGGCATACTCAAGTCGATGGGCGCCACTCCCATCTCCATCATGGTGATTTTCGTACTGGAGGGATTTTTCATCGGAGTAATCGGCACCGTGGCCGGCGTTGTCGGAGGACTGTGGGCGGCGCTCAACCTCGAGGCAATCATCCGCTCGATCGAAACGGCGATAAACGGCGTAATGGGATATATCTACACCGTCTTCGATCTTGGCTTCTACTTCAACATCACGCTGGTCCCCAAAAGCGTTTATTACATCGACACCATCCCGACCGAGATCAAGCCGGAATTCGTGGTGCTTATCGCGGCCTTCGCGGTGTTCCTCTCGACCGTGGCGGCCATTTTCCCCTCCTGGCACGCCTCGCGCCTCCAGCCGGTCGAGACCATACGATACGAATAGGGCCTGCGCCACATGGAAACAGACAAAATCATAGACGCGAACAGCATAGAGAAAGTATACGGCTCGGGCCGGAACGCCCTGCGCGTGCTGCGGGGTGTGTCGCTCTCGATCGGCAAGGGCGAGATCGTTTCGATAATGGGCCCGTCGGGAGCGGGAAAATCAACGCTTCTCAACGTAATGGGATGTCTCGACGGCTTCAAGTCGGGAGGCCTTTCGATCCTCGGCCGCGAGCTCTCCGGTCTCTCAGTCGAGGATCTTTCCACCTTCCGCAACCGTCACATCGGCTTCGTTTTCCAGCTGCACAACCTGCTCCCCGACTTCACCGCGCTCGAAAACGTCATGATGCCGCTCTTCATTCGCCGCGATGGGCGCGCCTTTGCCAGGGCGACGGCGCTTTCGGTCATCGAGCGCTTCGGCATGCTGGACAGGATCGACCACCGCCCGGGAGAACTCTCGGGCGGCGAATGCCAGCGCATAGCGGTCGCACGCGCCATCGTCGGCAGGCCCGACATCATCCTCGCCGACGAGCCGACCGGAAGCCTGGACAGCAAAAACTCCCAGGTGCTGATGAGCACGCTCTTCGAACTGGGCAGGGAAAACGGGACCACGATCGTGGTCGTAACCCACGACGCCGGGATCGCGTCGATGACCGGCCGCACGATTACCATCGTGGACGGCGCGATCATCGAAGCACAATAAAACTTGTAATGACCGCACCAAAGTGATACGCTGTAATTCGCGAACCATATCGGCACCCATGCGGCGCCTTTTCCCATATTGATCGGGCGGAGCGAGCGGAATGAAAATCGAATTCGTCGGCGGGGCGGGAACCGTAACCGGTTCTTCGTATATTGTGAAAAACGATGATTTCACGATCATGGTCGACTGCGGGATGTTCCAGGGCAGGCGCGAACTCAAGGAGCGCAACTTCCAGCACCTCATTTACGCCCCCCCCGAGATCGACGCCTTGCTTCTCACGCATGCGCACATCGACCACAGCGGCCTCATCCCGAAGAT
>JALOTJ010000086.1 GCA_025457965.1 Spirochaetota bacterium
TGATACGCGTATCTGCCGCTTTTTACCCTCGGTGATGATCATCTTGATTGTGTCGCCTGATTCGGAAACAGGGCTTACCCGGGCCGGATTGGTCTTGTACTCCTTAAGGCGAACCCCTTTCTCCAGGCGCGCGTGGTCCCGGTCGCTGAGCGGGCGGTCGAGGTCTATGATATACTCTTTGGGTATCTTATACCGGGGATGGGTGAGTCTGAATGCGAGGTCGCCGTCGTTCGTAAACAGAAGGAGTCCCTCGGTATCACGGTCGAGCCTTCCAACCGGCATCACGCCCTTTTCGCGAAAGTGCCCGGGGATGAGGTCCAGCACGATGGCGCGGTTCTGGATGTCTTCGGCGGTAGTTATATATCCTTTGGGCTTGTTCAGCATAAGATAAAACAACCGCGTTTCAGCGGCGAGCGTTCGTCCGTCGAGGCGTACCTCGTCTGATTCGCCATCGATGAGCCGGGAAAGGTCCGTGGTTACCTGTCCGTTGACCCGCACACGGCCCTCGGCCACCAGCTGCTCGACCTTGCGCCGTGAGCCCAGCCCGCAATCGGCGAGAAACCGGTTAATTCGGAGCTTTGCCATCTTCCTCCTGCGGCGGGACCGGGGGGCTTGCGGTATCCGCTTCCTCATCGGGCGGCGGTTCGGCCATGCCCTCGGTTATTTTTTTAAATCGGATGTCGTATTTTCCTTCGGTGGCCTCGAGATGATACATGTTCCCGCGGTTTATGTATTTGAGGTTTTGCCCGAATGAGGTCCCGCCGAGAAAGACGATCGTTTCATCGTTGAAGTTGAAATTGTATTCCCCCTCGATTTCCCTTCCCCCGCGGGCATAGGACTTGTATTTGCCGTTTTCATAGATTTCCATACAGAGGTTCGTAAAGTCACCGCTTTTATTCACGCTCCACCATTTGCCCGACAGGTTTTTCCTGAGTGATTCCTCCTCGTGTTCGCGCAGGTTGGAAACGTAACTGTCAATCGACCCGGACTGCGACCCTTTGAATATCCTGATGGTCGAACCGTAGACCCATCCCGCCAGGCCGTTTTCAAGGCGGACCCTGTACCAGAAGCTGTGGTCCTTGCCGACCCAGCTCTTTTCCTTCGACTGGTCCGTAATCACCAGGCGGGTGCCCTTTCTCATGAGGGTTATGCGGGCCGAATAGATCATGGGATCTATTCTGAGGGCGGTGTTTTCGCTGACCACGACGGCGAACTCGGAGTTCCTGTCGGACCGAGATTTGTCGTGCCGTCCTTTCTCCCCGCATCCCGCTGCAAGGGTGAAGGCCGGGACAATGACGGCGATTGTTAGAGCTCTGTACAGGGACATGGACAACCTCTTTGCCGGAATTCTGGAAAAGGCGCGCCGCCGGTGGCGCATCCTCTGCTTGTACGATCCGGGCCGTACAAGCGTCAACAAACTTTTAACCGGGAATCTCCGCGGCGATTACCTGCGTGTAGAGAACATAGGAGGCCGCCGTTACCAGTGCTATCCATAGAGCGATAATGACCGGGGCGGCACCGAGAAGGCGCGGCTTCTCGGAAAGGGTCTCCATGGCCTTCATGCGTGACTCGAGCAGCACATTCTCCGGGATCAGGCGCACGGCAAGCATGATCCCAAGGGGTACGAGAACCATGTCGTCGAGGTGACCCAGGACCGGGATGAAGTCGGGGATGAGATCGATCGGGCTGAACGCGTAGGCGGCCACGGCGATCGCGACGAAACGCGCGATCCGCGGCGTGCGCGGATCGCGGTGGGCGTAATACAGGGTGAGGGCGTCAATCCTCAGCGCGGCGGTCTTTTGTTTCCATCGCTCCAGAATTCGCTTCATGTGGTTTCGCGGTCCTTCGAAGTGCTGGTCATCACACTCCTGAATTTTTTATTAGCTGAATGAAGAATTGCACCACCTGTTCGTAATTCGCCACAGAGATACGCTCATTGGTGCCATGCATCCGTTTGAGGTCCTCGTTTTTCAGCGACAGGGGGGTGAACCGATAGACATTGGCGCTGACGCCGGTATAATACCGCGAATCGGTCGCGCCGAGAACCAGGTACGGCGATACGATTGCACCGGGAAACAGCTGATGGATGGTCTTCTGGAGCGTTGAGAAGGAGGCGCTTTCAGTGTCCGATACCGGAGACGGATCGCTGCCGCCTTCCAGTGCGCGAATCTTTACACGGCTGTCACTGATTATCTTTTCCGCCCGCTTGATGACGCTTTCCATGGTGTCGCCCGGCAGAATGCGATAGTTAACGACCGCGGTCGCCATCATCGGTAGAATATTCTCTTTAACGCTTCCCTGGAGCATCGTGGGTGCGGTGGTTGTCCGTATGGCGGCCGCCATCGTTGAAGATTTGAGAAGCTGCGATTTCAGTACACCTCCGAGGAGCCACATATTTCCCAGTATCAACCTGTTCGTGAACGACATTTCGGGTCCAAGAAAGCGAAACATCTGAAGCGCGGCACCCTCAATCCGGGTAGGGAACTGGTTTTTCTCAAGCTTTGCGATGGCGGCGCAGAGTATGCCCGCCGCCGTCTGCCTGGGGGGCATCGATGAATGACCGCCTTCACCTTTCACGCCGAACTCGAGGCTCAGGTATCCTTTTTCCGCTATGCCGATGAGTGCGGCCGGTGCCGACAGGCCCGCGATCGCCCCTTCAATGACGCATCCGCCTTCATCGAGCGTGTAATCCAGCAACACCCCGCGCGCTTTAAGCAGTGCCGCGATTTTCTTCGCACCGTTGCGCCCGCCGACCTCCTCGTCGTGACCGAAGGCGAGGTAGATGGTCTGTCGAGGGCGGAATCCGGCAGCAAGCAGGTGCTCGACCGCTTCGAGGATACCCATTACGTTGAGCTTTATATCGAGTGTTCCGCGTCCCCTCTCCGTTCCGCTTTCAACCGGAACCACGTCGATGTGGCCGAGAAGAAGAATGGGTTTGCGCTTCGGATCGGTCCCTTCCCATGTGTAGAGCAGGCTGTATTTGCTGATGATTTCCCTTGCGAGGGTTTTATGAGCGCGCGGAAATGTTCTTTCAAGAAGGCGATGAAAGGCGAAAAAGGTCGGTCCGTCGAACTTCGCCGCGTCCTGATGCGAGATGGTCTTCAGTTGTATCGCTCTCGACAGGTTTTCGGCGATCGCATGCTGGTCGATTCCGGTGACGGTGGCGGGTTCAACCGTAATCTGTTTCGATTTAAACATGGCCGCCCGGGCGAGGCAGATGGCAATAATGATGACCGCGAGTGCAGCGGCTGCCGACAGGATCTTTTTTTTCATGGTACCGTCTCCTCTATTGTTTTAGTGGGCCGGGCGGGTATCGGTACGCTCGCGCCGCCCGGATGATCGCATGGCCATTGCCAACCTATTTGAAGCAGCCCAGCTGACAGCCTTTAATCTTGATCTTCATCTCGTCGGCGGTCCTGCCGACGATCGCGGGGCTGATTCCCAGTGTTTCGGCGATTCCGAGAGCATCCTTGCAGTTGATTTTCCCCTCCTGTGCCTTTTCCGTAATCAGATCCTTGATCGTATCCATTCGATATAACCCCCGGTTTGGTACCCTTTGAGGAAAGGGTGTCGTAAAATTCCGGAAACCGAAAAAGCCCCGGGTTTCCGACAAGTATGGTACAAATTCGCTCCCGGAATCGCCGGATGTTCGTTTGCCCTGCTGATATGGGGTAGTATCCCCGGCGATAAGTAAATAATAATTTGCCTTCGTCCTTGCGGGTTCTCCGCTTCTGTTATGCCGGCCCCCTGGAAGGTTGTCAGGGATTAATTTTCCTATTTTTATTGACAAAATAACCCCGCGATAATAGCGTTGCGCTCTAACTGTTTGAGCCCCAATCAGCGGTTACCATCATAACAATGAATGAATTCTGACCTGAAGGCAGAGGCGCTTCGGGTATGGCGGTGAGGATATAATGATTATACGACAGAAGACGTATTCCATGAAGGCCTCGGAGATCGACAAGAAGTGGTTCATCGTCGATGCCGAGGGCAAGGTGCTGGGCAGGCTCGCCACCGAGATCGCATCGATACTCAGGGGCAAGAAAAAGCCGGGTTTCACCCCGCATCTGGACATGGGCGATAATGTGATCGTCATCAACGCCGAAAAGGTGGTGCTTACCGGGCGCAAGTCCGAGGAGAAGGAGTATTTCTCGCACAGCAAGTACCCCGGCGGCGAAAGGTTCACCAACATCAGGAAGATAATGAAGGAAAAGCCCGAATTCGTAATCGAAACGGCCGTCAAGGGAATGCTTCCCAAGAGCAGGCTGGGGAAAAAGATCGCGGGCAACCTCAAGGTGTACGCCGGAGCTGAGCATCCGCACCAGGCCCAGATGCCGGAAGTGTTGACCGTAGAATAAGCAATTTATCGCATACTTAAGGAGAATATCAATGGCGGAGCAGTATTACGCGACCGGGAGAAGAAAGGCGTCGGTAGCGCGGGTATATTTGAAGCCCGGTTCCGGCAGGATCCATATCAACGATCAGGACATAGCCAGGTATTTCCGCAGAAAAACTCTCGAACTTATCGTCCGTCAGCCGCTTGAGCTGTTAAGCCAGGTGGCCGCGTTCGACGTCTTCGCACGTGTTGACGGCGGCGGGTGGTCGGGGCAGGCGGGAGCCGTTCGGCTGGGTATCGCGCGCTGTCTCAACCTTTTCGACGAGCGAAACAAGAAGCAGCTTCGCGAAGCCGGTTTTCTCACGCGCGATTCGCGGGCGGTCGAGCGAAAGAAATACGGCCGGAAAAAGGCGCGCAAGCGTTTCCAGTTTTCGAAACGTTAAAGTACGCGCTTTTCGGCGGGATCGGAAAAAGGAGGGTGTTTCCCGGGCGGGGGCATCCTCTTTTTGTTTTTGCAGGGAAGGCCAGACGGGCTTGAAGTATTCTTACTGGACATGCATAATCGGCAGCGGAGTGCCGGCCGGTTTATGATCGAAATAACCAAAATAGAGTTCAAGGAAAACCATGCCCTCGTTGTGCTGTCCACGGGGGAATCTCTCTTTCTTCCTCATGAGGGAATGAAAATATATGCGCTCGCCGCGGGAAAAGTAATTGACCATGACGAATACGGCCGGCTAAAGGAAGAGTCGGATCGTTATTCCTGCTATCGCAGGGCTCTCTACTATCTTTCACTGCGGAGCAGATCGGTGTTCGAGCTCGAACACTACCTCGACAGGAAAGGCTTTTCGAAGGACAGTGTAAGGGAGGCGGTCGTCAGGCTTCTCGAGCGCGGTTATCTCGATGATTACGCCTACGCAATGGACCATATCCGCAGAAAGCGGGGGCGCAGGGCGGTAGGGAGAAACAGGATTCTTTCAGAGCTGTTCCGCAAGGGGGTGTCCGGCGATGTCGCAAGAAAGGCGATCGCCGAATACGGTACCGAACTAGTCGACGAGGATGAACTGTACCGGCTCGCCGCCGAAAAGTTCGAGCGCCTGAAGGGGAAAAAAGACGGCGTGCGGAAACTCGTTTTTTTTCTCAGGCAGAGGGGATTCGAGAGTAACGAAATACGGAGGGTCGTCGAGCGGCTCTCCGGAGAAGATACCATGCCGGTGTAAAGGCGGCTGCGCGAGAGGTTAGCGATGCACAGGGTTAAAGATCTGCGTGAATCCTTCACGAATTTTTTCAGGGAGCGCGAGCACAGGATACTACCGTCGAGTTCCCTCCTTCCGAAGGACGATCCGACGCTGCTTTTCACGACGGCAGGCATGGTGCAGTTCAAGCCAATGTTCGCCGGCACGGTCAGGCCCGATTATACCAGGGCGGCGACCGTCCAGAAGTGCTTCCGTACCAGCGACCTGGAGCGGGTCGGCAAGACCAAGCGCCACTGCACTTTTTTCGAGATGCTCGGAAATTTTTCATTCGGCGATTATTTCAAGAAGGAGGCCATTGAATACGCGTGGGAGTATTCAACAAAGGTGGTCGGCTTCCCGGCCGAGGACGTCTGGATATCGATCTTCGAGAACGACGACGAGGCCTTCGATATCTGGCGGCACCATATCGGCGTTCCGGAGCGCAAGATCGTCCGCCTGGGGCGTGATGACAATTTCTGGGGACCGGCGGGCGATTCTGGTGCGTGCGGACCCTGTTCCGAACTCTATCTCGACAGGGGGCCGGCCTTCGGGTGCGGTTCTGCCGATTGCAGGCCGGGTTGCGACTGCGAGCGTTTCCTCGAATTCTGGAATCTCGTATTTAACCAGTTTTACCAGGACGAGACCGGCAAACAGACGCCGCTGCCCCGCACCGGTATCGACACCGGCATGGGCCTCGAGCGCCTGGCCACCCTCGTGCAGAACGTCGATTCCATATACGGTACCGACGAGTTGCGCGGAATAGTGGATTTCGTGTGCCGTGAGGCGAAGGTGCGATACGAGGGCGATACCGTCGCCCCCGTGAACGTACTGGTCGAGCACGCCAGGGCGCTCACCTTCGCCATCTCCGACGGAGCGTATCCCTCCAACGAGGGGCGCGGCTACGTGCTTAGAAGGATCCTGCGCCGGGCCCTTCGCTTCGCCCGGCAAATCGGCATAACCGAGCCGTTCCTGTATACAATGATCGATCCGCTGGTTGAAAAGATGGGCCCGTTTTATCCGGAGATTGTTTCGGGAGCGCCCAATGTTAAAAATGTGCTCGAGGGCGAAGAAAAGCGCTTTCTCGAAACCCTGGAAAACGGAATGGACCGCCTTGAAGAGGCGATAAAGGCGGCGAAGAGCGATGGCGGAAATATGCTTTCGGGCAAGGACGCTTTTGTGCTTTACGATACGTTCGGCTTTCCGCTCGAGATGACGGTTGAGATGGCCGAAGAAAACGGGATCGCCGTCAATACCGTCGACTTCGACCGCGAGATGGAGAAACAGCGTGAGCGCGGCAAACAGAGCTGGAAGAGCGGCGAAGCCGGCAGCGAGAAAATACTGGAGACGCTTTCAGGCGAGGCCGGCCCAAGCGTTTTCCTTGGATACGACGAGAATGTGGCCAGCACGCAGCTGTCCGCACTTGCCTCGACGGCAGGCACGGCGAAAAAGCTCGGCGCCGGCCAAAAAGGATTTCTGGTGGCAAGGGAAAGCACGTTCTACGGCGAATCGGGAGGTCAGGTCGGTGACCTCGGGGCGATTACCGGCTATAACGGGGCGGTCTTCAGGGTGGATGATACCAAAAAGCTTAACGGTACGATCATCCATCATGGAGAGGTGGTGCAGGGCGAGTTCTCCGTCGGAGACAGGGTGACCACGGAGATCGACCTTCTGCGCCGTAATCTGACCCGGGCGAATCACACCGCCACGCACCTGCTGCAGGCGGCGCTCAGGAAAGTGCTCGGTGCCCATGTGCACCAGACCGGCTCACTCGTTGAGCCCGAGCGCATGCGGTTTGACTTCACCCACTTCAAGGCCCTCGAGGCCGAGGAGATCGCCGAGATAGAACGCATCGTCAACGATGTGATCTGGGCTTGGCGGCCGGTCGAGACCGTCGTTCGTCCGCTCGATGAGGCGGTGAAGATGGGGGCCATGGCGGTCTTCGACGAGAAGTATGATGATATGGTGCGCGTTGTTAGCGTGAAGGATTTCAGCATGGAACTCTGCGGCGGTACGCACGCCGACAATACCGGGAAGCTCGGCGTCTTCAAGATACTCCGGGAGGCCTCGCCCGGCGCGGGGATGCGGCGCATCGAGGCCGTCACGCTTCGCGGGGTCCTCGACCGTTTCGGCGCGCAGCAGGAGATACTCTCGACGATCGCCTCGGAGCTAAATGCGACCGAGCAGGAGCTTGCCAGAAGGGTGCGAGATACGATGGAGCGTGCCCGAGCGCTCGAGAAGCAGCTGGAGAAGATGAAGACCGAGCGTCACGCTATGAACATCGATGACATCCTGGCTCAGGCTATTGCAGTTAAAGGAATTGATGTAATCCCATATCAACCGGATGGAGCGGATGTCGACGAGTTGCGAAGGCTCGCCGATCTGGTCCGTTCAAAGATGCGGAATTCGGTCGTGTGTCTTGGGTCGGAGCACGAGGGGAAGGCAATTCTCCTGTGTGCCGCCACTTCGACGGCGGTCGCAAGGGGTATAGACTGCGGTGCCATCATCAAAAAGAGCGCACCGCTGGTAGGCGGTGGCGGTGGCGGAAGAAAAGATATTGCCCAGGCGGGCGGTAAATCTCCGGCCGGGTTACCGCAGGCGCTTAAGGAAGCCGTCGAGACCGCGAAGAAAATGGTTGGCGCTTAAATTGGAATTGCCGCACGACCGTGGGAGACCCGGCTCTCCCCACGATTTACGACAGGCCGATGATATACAATAATACATAGTTATATTATATTATTTTAACATAGTGGTTGACACGTCCCTCCGCCGGATTTTAGGATCCGAATGAGGAGATCGCAATCCTGCCTCACTACCGGTTTCCGGCTACCGTATCCATCTCCCGGGAGGTCCGCGTCATGACCAAGGACGGCACCATCATCGTTTTCGTCGACAATATGGACGACATCGTCAATTTCGATTTCCTCGAGGCATACGGGGGGTATCTGGTTTACGAGGTGCCGAAAGACGATATGAAGGCGTGGAGCAGGCTCATGGCCCACACGGAGAAAACGTCCTCGACGGTCATTCTGATGACGCGCAACATCCGCTTCATCTGGTTTCTCGCCACGAACATTGAACGCCGCAGGCAGTCGGGCGGCGAGACGTCGGGCAATGTATTTTTCGTCAACATCACCAAGATCGTCCATGTCAACGGTCTGGGAGACGTAACCGTGCAGAACGAATACGAGGTGCGAAGCCTCGAAAAAGAAGAAATCCCTTCGATCAGGCAATAGCCCCCCGCGCATACAAGCGGCAGGCCATTCAACGCTCAACGTCCACACGGCTGGGGCCGCCGGGCAACATAAAAAATGGTTGAATTATGCCGTTTCGGATTGTAGTCTGAGGAAGTCCGTTGCCTGGAAAGATTTCTAATCTTTCGGAGGGAGGGTATGAGCAAAATACTGGTCGTTGAGGATGAACAGCATCAGCGGGAGCTCTACGCGATGGAGCTCCAGGACGAGGGATACGAGGTAGACCAGGCGGCCAACGGCAGGGAGGCCGTCGACAAGGTTAAGGCAAACAAATACGATCTGGTGGTACTGGATATCCGCATGCCGGAGATGGACGGCATTGAGGCGCTCGGGAAAATCCTGTCGCGCGACAAAAAGATACCCATCATCATTTACACGGCGTATTCGAATTATAAGAGCAACTTCATGACATGGACCGCCGACGCCTATATCACGAAGTCGTCGAATCTCGACGAGCTCAAGGGCAAGATTCAGGAGATACTTGCAAGCAAATCGAAATAATGGATAATGAATACCTCAAGCGAACGCTCGTTTTTCTGCTCTCCGGAGGACAGGGGGAGCGTTTATATCCGCTGACGAAGGACCGCTCGAAGCCGGCGGTACCTTTCGGAGGCATTTACCGGATTATCGATTTTTCCCTTTCCAACTGCCTGAATTCCGATTTGGCGAGGATCATCGTTCTCACGCAGTACAAATCGCTGTCGCTCGACCGTCATATTAAAACGGCATGGAACCTCTTCCCCCGCGAACTCGGGAACTTCATCGATGTCGTGCCGCCTCAGCAGCGCATTGACAATAACTGGTACAGGGGCACCGCCGACGCGATTTTTCAGAACATCTACATCATAGAGATGGAGCGCCCGGACTATGTCCTCATACTTTCGGGGGACCACGTCTATAAAATGGACTATCGCAAAATGATTCGTTATCACGTCGAGAACGACGCTGACATGACAATCGCGGCGATCGAGACGCCGGTGGCGGAGGCCACGCGTTTCGGCGTTCTCGAGGTCGACGCGAAGAACCGTGTCACCGGATTCAGGGAGAAGCCCGAAAAACCGAAGCCCATTCCCGGCAGGGACGATTCGGCCTTCGTTTCGATGGGGATATACGTTTTCAAGACCGAGAAGCTGGTTCAGTACCTCTCGGAAGATCATCGCCTCGAGGGTGATAATGATTTCGGCAAGGACATCATTCCGCGAATCTACGGCAGCGAGCGGGTTGTCGCCTACGATTATGTAAAGCATGAGGGTGATCGCGCATACTGGAGAGATATAGGGACCCTTAACTCGTTTTTCGACGCCAACATGGACCTTGTCGCCGTGAGCCCCCAGCTCAACATGTACGACCGTACATGGACCATCCGCTCGAACGTGGAGCAGTATCCTCCGGCAAAGCTGCTGTTCGACGCCGACGACCGCCGGGGGATTGCGGTGGATTCGATCATATCCCACGGGGCCATCATCAGCGGTTCCCGCGTTTACCGATCGGTGATATCCCCCGGGGTGAAGGTGAACAGTTACGCCGAGATACTGGACTCAATCATCATGAACGGAGTCAAAATAGGAAGGCATGCAAGGATCAGGCGGGCGATCATCGACAAGTACGTCGAGATCCCGGCTAACGAGTCAATAGGTTACGATCTCGAGCGTGACGCCGCGCGCTTCACTGTGACAAACGACGGGATAGTGGTTATCCCCAAACGTTTTATCTTCTGAATCTACCGGCGCATCCACAGGAAGCCATGAAAAAATGCAGGTTTATCTTCTGCCTCCATAACCACCAGCCGGTCGGAAATTTCGACCATGTCTTCGAATGGGGTTTCCGGGACTGCTACGACAAAACGCTTCAGGTTCTGAGGGAATATCCTGAGTTCAGGTTCGCCGTACATAACTCCGGCCCGCTCCTGGAATGGATTGAGGAGCGACATCCCGAATACATCGAGACGCTGTCCGAGATGCGCAGGCGCGGCCAGGTGGAGATAATCGGCGGCGGTTTCTACGAGCCGATTTTTTCAATAATTTCCGAGAACGACATCCGCGGGCAGATTTCGATGATGCAGCAGTACTGCGAAAAGCGTTTCGGTGCGAAGCCGGAAGGTTTCTGGACGGCGGAGCGCGTGTGGGACCCCGAGATACCGCGACTGGTGTCTGATCTGGGACTTGATTACACCATCCTCGACGACAATCACTTTCGCTACGCGGGTATCGAAGAGGACGAACTCTACGGCTATTACATCACCGAACGGCTCGACCGTCAGCTAAAGGTGTTTCCGATCGACCGTTTTCTCAGGTATTCAATCCCGTTCAGGCTTCCGGCCGAGACCATCGATTATTTTAAATCGGTCGCCGACCGTCGGGGGGAATGCGCATTCCTGTACGGAGACGACGGTGAAAAGTTCGGGATGTGGCCGGGCACCTTCAAATGGGTGTTCGAGGAGAAGTGGCTGGTAAATTTCGTTGAAGCTGTGCTCAGGGAGGACTGGATCGACATGACCCTGCCTTCCGAATACGTACGCGAAAACGCCCCGCTGGGAAGGGTATATCTAACCCAGGGCAGTTATTATGAGCTGTCCGAATGGGCCCTGCCTTCGCCGGTCGCGTCCAGGCTGATCGACCTGCACAAAGAGATAAAGGGCTGGAACAGGGAAAATGATTTTTACCCGTTCCTGAAGGGCGGGGTGTGGAATAATTTTCTGAATAAATATCCCGAATCCAACGCACTGAACAAGCGAACCCTTCTGCTGAGTGGTGAGATACAGGCGCTTGAGTGCGAAAAAGGAATTGTCCTCGAAGATGCCAGGAGGGAGCTTTATAAAAGCGAGTGCAACTGTGCGTACTGGCACGGTCTCTTCGGCGGTATTTATCTCTCGAGCCTCCGTCATGCGCTTCATCACAATATCCTCGCCGCCGAAGGGCGATATATCAAAGCGCGCGGGCTGAAAGGTGTCGAAGTGATCGACCGCGACATATGGAACGAGGGCACCAATCAGATACTCCTTCGAAGAGAGGATATGGCGGCGCTCATCGTGCCCGCCCACGGCGGAGCGCTCGCGGAGTTCGGTGTATATTCAAAACGCTTCGATATCCTTGCGGTCATACCGCGCCGCTACGAGGCATACCACGAAACACTGAAGCAATTCAATGAAAGCGAGGAACAGAACGGTGACGTGAAGTCGATCCACGACATGGTCGTGGTTAAGGAAAAGGGTCTCAAGGACAGGCTGGTTTACGACGCCTGCAGGCGGTATTCGTTTAAGGACCTTTTTCTGCGCACGTTCCCATCGGTGGAAGACCTTATGTACGGACGGGCGGACATAATTGAGTGCGGGGGGTTGCCGTACACATACTCGATCGAAAAAAAGGCGAAGTCGCTCCAGGTGCCGCTCGAGCGGCGGGTTGATTTCGACGGGCGCGCTGCGGTCATCCGCAAGCGTTACTCATTAAGCGGGCCGGCCGCGGGGGTAAAGGCGGTGTATTCGATTGCCGGTGCCGCCGGAACACTTTTCGGGGTCGAGCTGAACATAAACCTGCTTGCGGCGCATGACGAGGACCGTTTTTATGAAATTCCAGGACTGGCGAAGGAGGATTCCTTTCTGGACTCCACCGGACTGACGGAGGGAATCGATGCGTTCGCTCTCGTGGACCGCTATTCAGGCATCAGGGTTTCGATCGGCTCCTCTATCGCGTTTGGTTTGATGCGTTATCCGATATATACCGTGTCGCAGTCCGACCGCGGATTCGAGAAAAACTATCAGGGGGCATCGCTGTTTCTCGTCTACGCGATCAAAGGCGATCCGGAAGGTTTTGATCTGACGCTTTCCGTGGAAGGGACGCCGGGGCGTTAAGGCGGTCTTTTTCAGTCCCCTGCGGAATGCGCGAGGTGCCTGTGGACGGCCTTGTAGTGCATGGGACACTGCATTACCATCGTGGTGTAGATGTGTTCATCCTTCTGCTGCATCATCGAGTTAATATGGGCGACCAGGTCGCGCAGTTCTAAATCCCCCCTGAGGGCTCCCCGTTCGATGTCGTGGCCCACGATTTCCTTTATGAAATCGAGGTAGGAATTGATAAACTCGACGGCTATTTCTTTCTCCGGGGTTGCGCCGGCCGAGTTTTGTAGTGCGGCGATGATGTTTTCATGCGCAAGGAGCGTTACCGCTTCCTGCGTAACCACATCGCGATTGAGGTTCCCTTCCATATTTTACGTTACTCCGTAAATTTAGCGATGTATGAGCTTGACATCCCCGGGAAACATCCATGACGGCGATCGTGTTTAAGATTATATCAACGTGGCGAATTCACAAGCTTTTTGTATGGAAATGAGAAGAAAAAAGGGGGTATCCGATGAACACCCCCTTTTTCCCCGGATAAGGAAAAGCTTACTTCTTTGCGTCGGCGGGAGCGGCCGCTTCGTCTTTAACATCTTCGGTAACGGCGGGAGCGGGCGCTTCTTCCTTCTTGCAGCCTACGAATGAAAAGCTGAACGCGAAGGCAAGAACCATTGCGAGCGACAGAACAAGAATGTTCTTCTTCATTTAATATATCCCCTAATAGTTTTTATTGCGACAACAAGACCTAAACATTATTACGGGAAAAAAATCAAGTAAAAATGTTAAAAAAAAGTGATTTATCCGTAATCGGCACGGGTATGTTACGGTGACGGGTCGCCGGAAGCGGCTTTCCAGAAAAACCGGTTTTTATCGAGGAGGGAGGTTCAGCGCTGCGGGATGTATGTGCAGCGGGACGTGTCCGACTCCCAGACCGTCAGAGAATCGAGTGCCACCGGGCCGGGCAGCGCGGCAAGTTCGATGTCGAAGCGTCGTGCTATATAGGCGGCGATATTTTCAGAGCTCGGATTGGGCGACAAGAATCCGGGATGTTCGTTCAGGTTGCGGTGATCGAGGTCCCCGATTATAGTGCGCAGTATTTTCTTGAGTTCGCCGAAATCCACGAGCAGGCCGGTTTCATTCAGCGTATCCCCCCGCACGCTCGCCACCACCTTCCAGTTGTGGCCGTGAAGGTTTTCGCATTTGCCGCTGTAGCCTCTGAGCTGATGGGCCGAGGCGAAGCTGTCTTCAACCGTCAGAATATACATCGGGGTCCTCCCTTGAACGATGCGAATCCGCCGTTGCATCAAACGAAACGACCGAGTGAGCGGGCGATCTTTTCGATCTCTTTTCTCGTAAGCGTCGGATAAATCGGCAGCGCGTAGAGTTTTTTCGATAGCCGGTCGCTCTGGGGATAGTCCAGTCCCCGAAGCGAAAGGTGATGGTGAAGCGCTACGGGATAAGGCCTCTGCACCTCGATTCCGCTCTTTTTCCAGTACTTGTCGAGCTTTTCAGCCGGAGCGTCGAAGAAGACCGGGAACGACTGATAGACGAACGAATCCGAGTAGGCGTACGGGGCGCGGTGCGGTGTCGTTTTTAGCGCATCGTAATAGACGCGGGCAATCTCTCTGCGCCTTCGGATGAAATCCGGAAGGCGTGAGAGCTGGGAAAGCCCCATTGCGGCCTGGAAGTCGGTCATGGTGTAGTCATAGCCTAATCGTTCCGGGGACGGGCCGCCGCGCAGATCGCGCATCGTTGAAAAATAACGTGAATTATCCGTAAGGATCATGCCGCCGTTGCCGGTGGTGATGACCATCGACGGGGCGAACGAAACCACGCTGATGGCGCCGTTCTGCCCGGCCGGGCGCTCGTCGCACTCAGAACCGATGGCATGGGACGCGTCCTCGATGAGCGGAACGCCTGTCTCCCTGAGCTCTCCAATGGGACCGTGGAATCCGAATGTATGTCCGGCGACTACGGCGCGTGTTTTATCTGTTATTCTCGCCCGGATGTCGTCAATTGACGGGAACAGGGAAGCTTCGCCGGCATCAGTGAGCACGGGAACTCCGCCGGCCTGCCTCAGGGCGCTGAGCACGGCGGAATCGAAATAGGAGGGGATGATGACCTCGTTTCCGGGTTTGATATCGAGTGCCAGAAAGGAGAGGTGGTATGCGGCGGTAAGCGAATTAACGGCCAGGGCGTGCCGCACGCCGGTGAGGTTCGCTATCTCGATCTCGAGATTTTTTACCGCTTCTCCGGGCTCGAGGCGTTCGCTTATCAGGCAGTCGAGTACGCTCTCGAGCTCTTTGCGGGTAATCGTAGGTTTGCTTGAAACAATGCTCATCCTTCACCTCTGTTCTTTCGTAGCAGGGTATCAAGCAAATCGCGCATTGAGCACTTCGGTCAAGAAGGATTTTTTATATATAAAGGCATTTTTTGAAGCATCCGATAATTCAATCAGATGGAAGTCTGGAGGTAAGATACGATGATGATGACACGACGGGTTGCGTTTGTACTGGGAATCGCGGCGGCGATTTCGATTGGCGCGTGCGCACCCAATAAAGCACTGACCAAGGACAGGATTCTCGGGAGAGAGACGCCGCAAAAGCAAAGCGGCGATGAGTATGTCTATAAATATGATGATGCCGATGATGCTTCCTATGAACCGGCCGGTAGTGCAAAGAGGCCGGCCGTTAAACCGGCCGCCAGGACGGGAAGGGAATATGTGATTCGTGAGGAAGAAAACGCGGATTCCGGCTTTAAAAAGGATAAATTCTTTCAGACGGGCATGGCCTCATGGTACGGCAGGGAATTTCACGGCCGCATGACCGCCTCGGGTGAGCGTTTTGACATGAAGGCGCTCACCGCAGCTCACAGGACCCTCCCTTTTGGGACGACGGTGACGGTCAAGAACCTGGACAACGGGGATACCGTCAAGGTGAGGATCAATGATCGGGGGCCTTACAGGAAAAACCGCATACTGGACCTTTCGTACGCCGCGGCAAAGCAGCTGAACATGCTTCCCGAAGGGGAGGCCAAGGTCGGGATTATCGTCCTTGGGAAAGGTGGCGCCTCGAAGATGGCGGCCCGGACGGACGACGAGGTTGAGCCGGTATCGGGCAAAGAGTATGATGCCGGACTGGAGGATGATCACTCGGACGGTCTGCTGACCGACGCGGAAGGGGGGGCGGGAAAATTTGCTGTGCAGGCCGGGGCGTTCTATTCCAGGCGTAAGGCGGAAAACCTTAAAGAGCGGCTGGCATCCCAGGTGAAGCAGTCCGTGGTGGTGGTTCGCGAGAACGATTTCTATAAGGTTCGAATAGAAGGCATCCCCAGCAGGAAGGAGGCTGAAAACCAGAAACGGCGGCTGATGAAGGATGATATTTCGGCCTATGTACTAGAGACAAGGGAGTAGCGATTTTCCCCGGGGCGGAGCCAGTCGGGCCCCGCCCGCTTACCCCTCCATCACCCTGTATTTTCAAAATTTCTTATTGACAAAAACGGCCCGTTTTCAATAATAGTGTGCCTCTGCTGCCCACGTAGCTCAGTCGGTAGAGCATTTGCATGGTAAGCAAAAGGTCACCAGTTCGATTCTGGTCGTGGGCTGATCGAAGCACATTAATAGCATCCGCATGCTGCATTCACGGCTAATCCCAGATCAACTTCCGGGGTGAGGGTACTGGTTTTGTAATTAATGCTTGACGTTGAAAGGGCGGCGAATAGTTTGCTCTTATTTTTACTATATGCAGGTTGAGATATGCGCGAGATAATTTTATTGTCATGCAAGGACTGTAAAAACCGCAATTATTCGCAGACTAAGAACAAGAAGACCCAGACGGGTAAGCTTGAGGTCAAGAAATTCTGCAAGTTCTGCAACAGGCACACGCTGCACAAAGAGACAAAGGCGTAATTCCGGCAGTATATCAGGGCATTGGAAGGTGGTGCGTGTTTAAAAAGATTGTGGCCTATATTAAAGAGGCGCGCGAAGAGCTTAAAAAAGTGACCTGGCCGGACAGGGACGAGGTTACGAGCTTCACCATGGTGGTGATCGTTTCGGTCATTATCGTCTCTCTTTTTCTGTGGTTTGTTGATTCAGCGCTCATGTCGATTATCAAACTGGTGATCAGCTGACCATGGCAAAGGAATGGTACGTTATCCATACGTATTCGGGGCACGAGAACAAGGTAAAGCTTGCGCTGGAGAAGAAAGTCCAGAATCTCGGTCT
>JALOTJ010000087.1 GCA_025457965.1 Spirochaetota bacterium
CGCGAACCTGTCGGCCTACCTCGCCGGAGGCGGCGAGATCATCTCCGAGTTGTTCGGCGTTCCCGTATGGATAGGGCACTGTATAACCTATGCGGTCGCGGCGGGGGTCGTTTTCTTCGGCCTGAAGGCGGTCGGTATCAGTGAGAAATATGCCGTCATAGTCATGCTCGTATGCGTGGGAGTTCTGTCGGTTGCGACCCTTTTAAAACCCTTTTCCCCTGAATTCGCCATGAAGGGGACGATGAATGAAGGGCTCGCTCTCTTCGGGATGATCATGTTCGCTTTCTCGGCGCTTTTTTCGGTCCCGCAGGCCGTCGAGGGGCTGCACTGGAACCGCAAACTGGTGCCGAAGGCCATTATCGTCGGCATGGGAATAAACCTTTTCATCACCCTGGTGATTACCGTCATGGTTACGGGAATCTCCACCGAGGTGACCCGGGTGGCCATGATCGGCTGGGGCAGGGCGATCGGAGACTGGGCGTTTATCTTCGGCAACCTCTTCATCTTTCTCGCACTCCTGACATCGTACTGGGCCATTTCGTTTGCGCTTGCGGTGGTGTTCAACGAGCGTCTTAAGCTCGGAGACAGGGTTTCATGGCTGTGCGCGACGCTCCCGACGCTCGTAATCGTGGTGGCGCAGTTCACCGATTTTATCGGTTTTATGGGTATTGCGGGCTCGGCGATCGCGCTCCTGGTGGCGATTCTCGTGGTGCCGACAATGCGCGGTGCGCGGAAACACGGAGACGTAAAAAAGCCCGAGTGGACGCTTGGCTTTTTCGGAAACACGTTCTTCCAGATCGCGGTGATCGTCGGCTTTATCATCACCGCGATAGGGTCGGCGATCATTCCGTCGATAAAGTAGGGCGGGATTCAGTACTCACCGTTTTCGGTCATGACGAATGGGGCCGTGCGCGTTTCGGCGGCCTCACGGGCCGCGCCCAGGCATATCTCACCGGCCGTTTTTCGAATAAAACCCATGGCATCCTTTTCGTCGAAGAGGGCCATGCGCCCGTTTTCGTAAACGACCTTACCGTCAACTATGGAGAGGCAGACCTCGTCTCCCCGTGCCGACAGCACAAGGTTCGGTAGTATGTTCCTTACCGGCCGGCGCATGACCGGAACCAGGGACGGCAGCGTTAAATCTACGAGGATGATGTCGGCCTTCTTCCCCGCCTCGAGCGTTCCGATTTCGTTCCCCAGTCCGATCGCACGCGCGCCCTCGGCCGTGGCCATACGCAGCGCTTTCCACGCGGGCATATACGCGGCATCCGCTCTCTTCATCTTAAGGGCAAGACAGGCAATTTTCATCTCGCTGAAGAGGTTCGCTCCGTTGTTGGAGCTCGTCTCGTCGGTGCCCAGCGCGACGAGGCCGCCGCAGTCCATAAATACATCGGCCGGCGGCAGTATCCCGTCGCATATCAGGAGGCTGGATGGGCAGAACGCCATCGATGCGCCGGAGCGCGCGACGCGCTCCACCTCTTTATCGGTACAGTCAATCAGATGTGCGGCGATGAGGCGTTCGTTCAGGAGACCGAGGCTGTCGAGTAGTTCGACGGGGCGTTTCCCGTAGCGCCTGAGGACCTGTGCGGTTTCGCGTTTGTCCTGGGCAAGGTGCATGTGTATCTTGAGGCCGTGTTTTTCGGAGAGGTCTCTAAGCTCGGCCAAAAGTTTTTCACTGCAGAAATCGGCCGCCCGCGGCCCCAGCTGGACGCCGATACGACCGGCGCCGGCACCGTTCCATCGCTCAATGAGGTCGCGTGTTTCGATAAGACCGAGAGCGCGCATTTCGTCGCTGAATTTCGGAAGAGCTCCGGTCGAATCCGAGGATGCGGGCACGGCGTCGCTTGTGAGCGGGCTCGCGGCCACGCGGGGACCGGCTTTTTCATAAAAGGGGAGAGAGTGCGCAATTCCGGGGCTGTTGTCGCAGAAGGTCGTTGTGCCGGACCGAAGCCCCTCGATGACCGTGAGCATGGAGCCGGCAAGAAGAGCCTCGAGGCTCATGGCGTTCACGAACGGTTCGAGGGAGCGGAGCCACGAATCGCTGTCCTGCGCGACGCCGCGCAGGAGGGCGATTCCACCGTGCACGTGTGCGTCGACCAGGCCCGGCAGCACGGCACGGTCGGTCGCATCAATGACGCGCGCGGCACGGTAACGCAGAGAAAGAGGCCCGCTTGCGCCTGTTTCGATGATACGGTTTCCGGCAATCACGACGGCCCCGTCTTCGATATACCCGCTGCCGTCGCCGGCCATTGTGAAGACGTCACCGTGAACTATAAGTAAATCCGCGTGAATCAGTCCATCGTCAGGCATGAAATTTTCAGCTCCGCGAATAAATCACGTCACCGCCGATAATGGTTTTGAGTACCTTTATGTTCGAAATATTCACGGGATCGACACGCACGGGGTTTTTATCGAGTACGACGAAATCGGCTCGTTTTCCCGGGCTTATGCTTCCCTTTACGTTTTCCTCGAACTGCGCATAGGCCGCGTTAATCGTATACAATCGAACGGCATCTGCGGCGCTGATGCATTCCTGGGTTTCGAAGCCTTCGCGCGTAACGCAGCACTGGATGCCGTGAAGAACGTCGGCGGATTCAACCGGCGTGTCCGAGGCGCCCGCGAGCGGCACACCCGCATCGAGCAGGGATTTAAATGGATATATCCATTTGGAACGCTCGGTGCCGAAGCGCTTGTGAAGCCATGCCTTTTCGGAATGGATGAACATGGGCTGAGAAGAAATGACAAGGCCCAGGCGTTTCGCGTCCGCGATCATGGCCGGATCGAGGATGGAGGCGTGCTCGAGGCGGTGCCGGTGATCGGCGCGCGGGTGGGATTTCAGCAGGCGGTCGTACAGGTCGATACAGGTGCGGTTGGCGGCGTCACCGATGGCGTGAATGGCGAGCTGGAATCCCTCAATGTGCGCCACCTCCATCCGGCGGTAAAGTTCATCCTTATCTATTACCATAAAACCGGACTTATCCGGCTGGTCGGTGAAGGGCTCGCGCATAAAAGCCGTGCAGGAGGCGAAGGTTCCGTCCGAAAAAAGCTTGATCGCGCCGATATGGCGCATCGGGCCGGGACCGTTGTGGTGCAGCGGAGGCGTCATAATCGAGCGCACGCCCGCCGGATCGGGAGAAGCGATGAGGCCGTACATGCAGATGGGGATGCGCTCGGAGAGCATCTGCAGTACCGGGATGTCGAAGGCCCCGATGTCACCGCCGGGCCCTTCGTCGCTGGTCTGAAGTACGACACCGGCGGAGGTGACGCCGTACGAGACAAGCCTGCCGAAGGCGCTCGCCGATGCCCTGGAGAAATCGTCCTCGCCCGGGAGTGGCATTTTACCGAGGACGAGAGCGATCGCGTTCTCGCGGAATGGACCGGCCGGGAATCCGTCTGATTCCCTGTCGATCACGCCACCGGGCGGGTCGGCGGTCGCGGCACTGACCCCTCCGGCCTCGATCGCCCTTGTGTTCGCGATGAGCATGTGGCCGTCGTGCTTCACGACGATAGCGGGGATGTCGGGACAGGCTATGTCGAGGTCGCGGCGAGTAGGGAGGTCGGGGCTGTCGAAATACTGCTCGTCGAAATTGAGACCGATCACCCAGGCGCCGGGCGACTTTTCCGCGGCGGCATCGCGTAAAATACGCTGGAGTTCGGAAATGGAAGGTACGGCGAACAGATTTACGTTCATATCAAAATAGATCATGAGGACCGGGTGCATGTGGGAATCGATAAAGCCGGGAAGCATCGCCGCACCCGCAAGATCGACGAGTTCAGGGTTCGGGCCAAGGAGGGCCGCGCATTCGGCCCGGCTTCCCGTCCCGAGGATCACGCCATCGCGTACCGCGACCGATTCGACCGAAACAGCACGATCGTCCACCGTGTAGATGTCGCCGTTGAAATAGAGACTGTCCTTGTGGGCCATTCGGGTTACTCCGTTATTGTGGTGGTTTCTGCAGTCCTGTACTTTTCGAGCGCATCCATGTCGGGTTTTACGCCCCATCCGGGTCCGTCGGGCAGTTTCGCCGTACCGCCGGTATAATCGATCGGGGATATGATAAGGTCGTCTTCAAGCATTACATGTCCGAGGAGCTCCACCGCGTGGCCGAGCGAGTGAAAGCGCGCGGCCGCGAGGTGCAGGTGCATGGCCGAGGCGATGCCGAGCGGCTGGTTATGGATTACGACGCCAATGCCACGCGACTCGGCGATCGCGATGGCGCGAAGCGCCATGGTAACGCCGCCGGGACGCTCGGAATTCAATCCCAGTACGCGCACCGCGCCGAGCTGCGCGAGCGTTATAAAATCTCTCAGCGAAAAGCATCCCTCGTGCGCCATGACGGGGGTGGAGACAAGCCGCTGGACCTCCGCCATACCGAGAAAGTCCGTGGCGCGGACGGGCTGTTCGGCGAAATCGATACCGTACGCTTCTATGGCCCTGATAGCGCGAACCGCGTCGGCCGCCGGGTAGGCCTGGTTGTAATCGATGCGCAGGCGTATGCCGCTTCCGAACGTTTCGCGAAAAGAGCGGACCTTCTCTATGTCGTCATTGATGTTAGTTCCGAGCTTGAGCCTGAAACTGCGGTAGCCCTCTTCGTAGAACATGCGGCCGATTTCAAGCATCGAGGCCGTCTCCATCAGCGGGACAAGCGCGCAGAGCGGGAGCTCGTGCGTACACGCGCCGCCCATAAGCTCGCATGCGCCCACGCCGACTGTCCGAGCTGCAAGGTCGTAACAGGCCATGTCGAGCAGGCCTTTGGCCACTTCGCAGCGAGCGACGTTTGATTCCATACGGTGCATGATCTTCTCTACGTTGAAAGGACTCTCCCCGATAACGTATCTTGACAGCGACGCACGTATAATGTCGATGATCTGATCCGGAGAAGCGCCGGTTTCAGGGAGCCAGACGAACGCCTCGCCCCAGCCGGCCCGTCCCTCGTCGTCGTGCAGGGCGCAGATGACGAAATCGCCGCCCAGCCATTCTTCTTCGGCGGGGATCGCCATGCCGAGACCGCCCGCTCCCCGGGACATGAGATCGCGAATGTGCTGGTGAAAGGGAACATAGAGCGGTGTAAGATCGATTCGTGTGATCCTGGTTGTTTTCATAACGCTTCCCCGTGATGGTGCGGATGCTTCGACATACTGCGCCGATATTGCCCGATTTTGAAAGTAAAAAATGGGGTACGTGATTTTTCGCGAAGGTGATGATTTGCCTGTTATTTGACTTTTGGAATAAGCGGGAGCCACAGGGAGCACCTTCCGGTGAAGGAAGGACGTCATGGTACTTCATGTATTCGCAACAATTTTGTTATACGAATGTATATGGGTCACAATGGAAAGTATGGTTTTATCTCGCTTATCCGGTGAAGTTATGTTTTTCCGGGAGGATTGTCTGAATTTACGGGTTTTGGCCGTTTATGATTGACAAATGGTGTACGTATTATACAAATATATTGCAAAATAAACATAAACTTTTCTAACCGGGGGGGCTATGAGCACGATCAATGTTGGCATAATCGGCTGCGGTCGCATTGCGGACCTTCACTATCCGGGGTATAAAAACAACCGGGACGCGAGAGTATACGCCATATCCGACTGCGACGATCTGATAATGGCCCGGAGAAAAAAGGAGTGGAAGGTAGAAAAGTCGTACGCAAATTATCGCGATCTGCTTGCCGACCCGAAGGTGGATGCCGTAGAGATACTCACGCCCCAGATTCTCCATGAGGAGATGGCCCTTGAAGCGGCGCGCGCAGGCAAGCACATCGCTGTTCAGAAACCGATGACGACCGACCTGCCGAGCGCGGACCGCATGATAGAGGCATCGCTGAAATCAGGGAAGATATTGCGCGTCACGGATAATTATCTCTTTTATCCCCCGATCGTCCTGGCGAAAAAAATGATCGACGACGGGGAGATCGGCGAACCGAACAATATGCGAATCAAGCTGATAAGCGGCGGAAGCGGCGGGTGGGCCATCCCGCCGGCGGCATGGGAATGGCGCCTTAAGGAAAGCATGGAAGGGAGGCCTATCCAGACCTTCGATCACGGACACCACCTGTGGTCGGTGGCGTCCTTTCTGCAGGGACGGGTGGAAAGGGTCACAAGCTGGATCGATTCGCTGGACGGCGTCATCGACTGCCCGGCCGTAATCATGTGGAAATGCGAGGGGGGCACCCGCTACGGCAGCTGCGACTACGCGCACGCGCCGGACCTTCACATCCCGTCCAAATACTATGGGAACGATGAATGGTTCGAGGTCACCGGTACGCGCGGAATGATCCTGGTTCACCGATGCACCGGAAATATACTCGGCGGGCCGGCGGTCAGCCTGTTCAATGGAAAGCGCTGGAAGCATTTCTCTAATGTGAAGTCCGACTGGAGCGATGGATTCACGGGTGCGACGAAGAACTTTATCGCCGCCATCAAAGGAGACGAGGCGCCCCTACTTTCGGGTGAAGGCGGAAGAGAGATACTTCGGCTCGATCTCGCCATACAGCGCTCGTCCATGAGCAGGCGCGAGGTCTATGTCGACGAGATGGATTCCCGGTTTCCAGCTCTTCATTCATACAGGAGGAAGATGGCGGAGATCCGCGCGAACCCGCGTCGTAAAAAATGGTTCTCGTTTCTCTCGGGCGGTAATTATGCCGGGCTTGCCGGACAGGCGGTGGAACTTACCGAGGGCCTTATGACGAGGTTCGACGCGAACCGCGCGCAGGGCTGGAACGCGGTGATCGGACTGCATCTTCTCGGCGAGGGCCGCTCCGCGGACGAGCTCTTCGGGTTGGAGGTTAAAAACGGGAGGGCGGGCCTAACCCACGGGACAATTCCACAGGATGCCATTCTCGTGGTAAAGGTTCCGGCGGGAGTATGGGCCGCGATACTGCTGGGGAAAAAACGCATCGAGATGGCGCTGATTCAGGGTAAACTCAGGCTGGAGGGCAAGGCCGAAGAAGGTTTGAAACTGAGGGACGTGTTCAAACTGTAGATCGGCAGGGGACAGATGATTCAGAACCTCGCCATCAACGCCGCGCAGGCCATGCCAACCGGCGGCCCGGCGAGGTTCACCTCGCGGGGGGTGAAAATCGGAAAGGGCGATGCACTGGGGCTGGCCCCCGGGTAGTATAGCACTATTTCCGTGGAGGACTCCGAAGTGGGCGTACCGAATGTACTGCGCGAGCGCGTGTTCGATCCATATTTCTCGACCAGGCACAACGGAAGCGGCCTTGGGCTCGCGGTTTAAAATTTATCTGCCCGCCGCTGGTAAAAAGAACAAGTAGAAAACGACTCGTGGCGGACGGTCCTGAAACCGCTCACCGGGAATAGCCGAGGAGCAGCGAAGCATCGATGCCCGCCTGGCGTACGATCTCCGCAAAACTGTCGGCCTGGGGCCGTATGAGGTCGGCCGGGCCTGATATGCCGATGGAAAAAAGCGCCTCTTTGCGGTGATTCAGAACCGGGGAGGCGAAACAGACGATTCCCTTCTTGTATTCACCGTCATCGATTGCAAGCCTGCGGGCGCGGACGGAGTCGAGCGAGCGCATCACCTCTTTCGCGGAACGCGGCGATTTTTCAGTGTACCTGCGATAGTCGGCGGCGGAAAGCGCGACTGTTACACTGTCCGCATCGCTGAACGCGAGGAGTGCCCTGCCAAGGGCCGTGACCGTCGAGGGCTCACGCATGCCGACCGAGAGATTGAGAGAAATGGATTCCCTGGGCTGCTCGACGGCGACAAAGACCACCTCGGCGCCGTCCAGTATCGCAAGGTGGGTGTTTTGTTTCGTCGAGGCGAGGACCCTGCGCATAATGGGGCGGATCAGGCTTTCCAAATGCGACTGCTCACCATACAGGCCGGCATACTCAAGCATGCGGTAGCCGAGGGAATAGCGCTTGGTGTCGGGATCTTGCAATACGAAACTGTGTTTCGCCAGTGTGCTTAAAAGGCGAAAAACCGAGGACCGGTCGATCGAAAAGCTCTCGGAGATTTCAGTAAGCGAAAGCGGCCGTCCCGCCCGCGCGATCACTCCCACGATCTCGAGGCCGCGCTCGAGTGATTGTATCGTCGCTCCCATTTCGTACTATGCAACAATAGTGCGTCATCGATTGTCAACGAGAAATACTGTAAATTAAAAAAAAGTCCGGATCACCATGAAAGTGTTGACATAGATACAATATAAATGTATATTACGCAATATGCCGCGAGGCCTATATGGATCATACACGCGTGCAGATCCCCCGGTTTTAAGGGATATCCCGCGCCTCCTCGACACGGGGGCGCAACTCAAAGAGGAATAATCATGCCGATCGTGGATATGAACAGCATACAGTCGGCGAAGGTCGGGAAGCCTTTTGAGCGCGAGCTGAAGGTAATCATGTCGCCCGATCTGGATGAAATGGTTAAAGGCTTTTCGCTCATCGAATCGATTCTGGCCCCCAACGGGGGGTGCACCGACAATCACACCCATCCCGTTTCCGGCGAACTGATGATAATCATGTCCGGGACCGGAATTGCGTTTATGGATGGAAAGGAATATGAATTGAAACCGGGAATGGCGATGTACGCGCCTCCCGGCGTCGAGCACAGGACGCTCAATACGGGAAACGCGCCGGTGCGCATCGCCTGCGTTTTCGTACCGGCAATCGATACTTCGTACATCATGGAAAGCGTAAAGGCGGCGAAATCCGCCGGGGAAAAGAACAATGGGTGACGTGATGGATACGTTCGCCGGGCGCTGCAGGGCTCTTGCCGCAAAAGGCGCGCGCGTCGTGCCCGAGCATCATATGAAGGCCCTGCTGGCGGAGTGCGGGATACCCGTACCCAGGGGAATCCTGTGCGCAAGCCGTGAGGAAGCGCTCCGTGCGGCGCAGCTACTCGGATATCCGCTTGTACTCAAGCTGACATCGGACAGCGTGCTGCACAAGACCGAACTTGACGGTGTGCGGACGGGAGTGTTTTCGGAGGCGAAACTGATCGAAGCCTTCGACGAGATGCACGGACGGTTTGTTTCCGAAAAAGTGCCGGGGTATCTCGGGATTTTAATAGAAGAGCAGGCCGAAGGCGGGATCGAGCTGATCGCGGGCCTGCAGAACGATCCGGTCTTCGGGCCCCTTCTGATGGTGGGGACGGGCGGCATATTCACCGAGCTAATGGATGACGTCGCGTTCCGGAGCCTGCCGGTTTCGCGCGATGAAATCGCGGGGATGCTTGCGGGGTTGAAGGGCCGCGCCCTTCTTGAAGGATATCGCGGAGCGCCGGCGGTGAATATGAAGGCACTGGTTGACGCAGTCGACCGCATCGCGAAACTGGGCGTGGAAACGGCGGCACTGTACGAATCGGTGGACTTCAATCCGGTCATCGCCGGAACTACGGGGGCCGTGGTGGTCGACGCGAAAATGATCCTTGTAAATAATAAGACCGAACCGATCGCAGGGTATGAAAAGCCGCGCACGCAGAGGCTCGGATCCTTTTTCAAACCGGCGTCGGTCGCGGTTATGGGCGCGTCGTCGACGCCGGGCAAAATCGGCAATGTCATCCTCGATTCCCTGGTCAATTACCAGTATTCTGGTACCGTCTATCCGATCAATCCCAACTATGACGAGCTCATGGGAATCAAAAGTTTTCCGGACCTCGCTTCGCTCCCCGAAACGCCCGAGCTTGTCGTGATCGTGGTGGACCTCGCCCGCATGCCGGAGATACTCGACGAGATGGCGCGGCTGGGTTGCCATAACGCGCTCATCGTCTCGGGTGGAGGCAAGGAGCTGGGAGGCGGGCGCGCCGAGCTTGAGCGTACGATCGCCCAGAAAGCGCGCGAACTCGACATACGGCTGATAGGTCCAAACTGCATCGGCTCATTCGACGGCGCCAGCCGCTTCGATTCCTTTTTCCACAGCCACGAGCGCCTGGCGCGTCCGCCGGCGGGCCCGATGAGCTTCATAACCCAGAGCGGGACGTGGGGATGCGTCTTTCTGGAGGAGGCGCGGATCACCGGTGTTTCGAAGATGGTGAGCTACGGGAATCGCGTGGACGTGGACGAAGGCGACCTGATCGCGGAGCTGGCATCCGATCCCGAAACCAGGGTTATCGGCAGTTACATCGAAGGACTGGGTAACGGTCGAAAATTCATCGAGGCCTCGTCGATGGCCGTTGCCGCGGGGAAACCGGTGGTCGTCTTCAAGACCGGCCGGAACCGGCAGTCGGCCCAGGCCTCGGTATCGCACACGGGCGCGTACGGCGGAAGCTACGAGGTGTACGAGGGCGTGATGCGCCAGCACGGCATTGTCCTGGCCGATTCTTTCCACGAGCTCTACGCCTCCTGCGAGGCACTCGCGCTGCAGCCCCCCGCGCGCGGAAACAGGGCCGCCATGCTTTCCAACGGGGCGGGGCCGATGGTGAACGCGCTCGACCATTTTCCACGCGTGGGCCTCGAACTCGTAACGCTGGGGCGAGATTCGGTCAAAGCCATGCGCGGGCATTTCAGTTTTTTCTATATCGTCGAGAATCCGGTCGACGTAACCGGCTCGGCCACCGCGGCCGATTACGAATATGTCATTAAAACGCTGATGGACGACGACGCCGTCGACATCATAATGCCGTTCTTCGTCTTCCAGGACACGCCGCTGGACGAGAGCATCGTCGAGCGGCTCGACGCTCTGAGCGCACTGCGCGCGAAGCCAATCGTCTGTTGCGCCGCCGGCGGAGAGTATACCGACAGGATGTCCGACGCGCTTCGCAGGGCCGGCATACCCGTGTACCCGGACGTTGCGCGCTGGGTGGCGGCCGCCTCGGCTCTTTCGCAATGGGGACGGAAGATCCGAAATCACGGCAAGTGAGCGTTAAACCATGCAGGCAATCGTGCGGGGTATTAAATGGATAAGCTGATTATTACGGCCGCTCTTACCGGCGGAATCCACGGCAAGGAGGCGAACCCGGCCCTGCCGGAGCAGCCCGACGAAATCATCCGCGAGGCCGTACGCTGTCACGACGCGGGCGCGGCGGTGGTCCATCTTCACGCGCGCGACCGTGGCGGGCGGGGGGTGGCCGACGCGCGCATCTTCGCCGAGATGAACCGGGGAATCCGCGATAGCTGTGACATCATCATACAGAACACCACGGGAGGTCCGGGCCTGCCCATCGCCGAGCGTATCACCAGCCTCGACGCGAAACCTGAGATGGCCTCGCTCAATATGGGATCTGTCGTCTTTTTCCACGAGGGTAAAGAGCTGCCCTTCATCAACCTGCGATCGGAGATCGAGGCCTTCGCGAAAGCGATGCTCGAACGCGGCATAAAGCCCGAGATGGAGGTCTACAACCCGTCGATGTTCGGCGAGATCGAAAATCTCATCAAACAGGACCTGCTCGCCGCCCCGTATTATATCAACTTCGTGATGGGGGTCGGCGGTATGGGCGGATTCGCGGGCACCATGAAAAACCTGGCCTTCATGATCGATCAGCTTCCGACGGGGGCCATCTTTAACGTTTCGGGGATCGGACGCGCGCAGTTGCCGATGAACACCATGGCGATCATGTCGGGCGGACACGCTCGTACGGGCCTCGAGGACTGCGTCAATTACCGCAGGGGAGAACCGGCGAAATCGAACGCACAGCTCGTCGAGCGCGTCGTACGGCTCGCGCGCGAGCTCGGCCGGGAGGTCGCGACGGCCGTCGAGGCCAGGACGATGCTGGGAATGAAATGAGAATTACACATGTTTTGAATGCGCCTTTGTGTCTTTGAAGATCGCACCGTCGGCCTATTGCCTCCTCGCGATGATACGGGCTCTTTAATTATTTTTCTGCATGTTTATGGCTGCAATCAAAGTAGGTAAGGAGAAATCAAAATGAAAATTGCGGTGATCAACGAAACAAGCGCGGGCGACCGCAATGCCGACGTTATGGCGGCGCTCGAGGGCAGGGGCCACGAGGTCGTAAACGCGGGCATGACGAAGACCGGGGGAACGCCGGAGCTCACCTACATTCACACGGGATTGCTCGCGGCACTCCTGCTCAACGCGGGCAGGGTGGAGTATGTTGTCGGCGGCTGCGGCACGGGGCTGGGATTCCTCAATTCGGTCGTGCAGTACCCGGGCATCGTCTGCGGCCTGGTGGGCGATCCGCTGGCGGCCTGGCTCTTCACGCAGATCAACGGCGGCAACTGCGTTTCGCTTCCGATGCTCTACCAGTACGGGTGGGCGGGCGACGTCAACTTTCGCTTCATCTTCGACCGCATCTTCAGCGTCGAACCCGGCGTCGGCTACCCCGCGCACCGGCAAGCCTCCCAGCGCGAGAGCCGCCGGACGCTCTTCGACATCTCACGACGGACGCACCGGTCAATGGCCGAGATTCTCGGCGCCCTCGAAGCGCCGATCGTAAAAACGGTTCTTTCGTTTCCCGGCGTGATGGATACGCTCGACCCGGATACGCTTTCCGACGGGGAACTACGGGGCGCGATAAAGAAGCTTTCATAGGCTCCCGGTAATCCGGTGCGGTCGCGATATCAGGCGACCCAGTGTCCGAGGGAAAACGAGGCAATTATATGAACGAACGAATTAAGCGCGCACAATTGGTTGCGAAACACGGCTCCATTTCCGCGGCTGTCGAGTCTGGGACAATGCCGCAATTCCAGGACATTTCGCTCTCAGAGGCGATCGTGCTGGGTCTCTACAACCAGGGCGTGAGGAAATACGTCGGAATATTCGGTCACGGCACGACCGACATCGCCGAGGTGCTGAGGATCTACGAGGAGCAGGGCCTGGTACGGATGTTCAACGTGCGCCACGAAACGGCCGCCGCCCACGCCGCGACGGCGCTGAAGATCCTGACGGGGGAAACGGCCGCGGTCATCACTTCCATTGGCCCGGGCGCCATGCACGCATTCGCGGGGTCGCTCTGCGCCGCGTCAAATGGAGTCGGGGTGTACCATATCTACGGCGACGAGACCACCCACGACGAAGGCTTCAACATGCAGCAGATACCCTGCGACGAGCAATACCAGTTCCTGAAGCTGACGGGAATGATGGGGAACGCCTACTCGCTGCAGGAACCCCGATCAATCTTTACCGCGCTCCGGCGCGGGGCCGTGCACACGTCCCGGCCGGGATTCAGCGGTCCCTTCTTCCTGCTCGCGCCGATGAACTGCCAGCCTGCGGCAATCAAAGGCTGCAACCTGCTCGAGTTCACGGGAAAATTCATCGCAGGCGTGCCGTCATGCACCGATGTACAGGTATTTGAACGCGCGACCGCGCTTGCCGCAAAGGCGGGGCGCGTTACCATCAAGATAGGCCAGGGCGCGCGAGGCTGCGGTGCGGAGATCGTGGAACTCGCGGGACTGCTCGATGCGGCGATAGTATGCGGCCCTTCGGCAGGCGGCATCGTCCCGTATTCGGAACCGCGATTTATGACCGTCGGCGGCTCGAAAGGCTCCCTCTCCGGAAACTACGCAATGAACGAGGCTGACCTTGTAGTGGTGGTCGGCGCCCGCGCGGTGTGTCAGTGGGACTGTTCGGGAACGGCCTGGAAGAAAGCCGGAAATATCATCAATTTTAATACCGACCCGCAGCATGCGGGGCATTACAACCGTACCGTTGCCGTCCTCGGCGACGCGAAAGCGAACCTGCGTGCATGGATCGATCATTTGAAGAAGACCGGCGTCGGTCCCAGCGACGGCAGCTCGCCCTGGTCGAAAGCCGTCCTTCAGAAACGCGCCATGTGGGAGGCGTTCAAGCGCAGGCGCTATGAGTGTCCGACCCTGTACGACGGGGCCTGGAAGCGGGAAGTACTCACCCAGCCTGCTGCCATCAAGGCGGTATGCGACTGGGCCGATACCACCGGCGCCGTCAAGCTCTTCGACGCGGGCGACGTGCAGGCCAACGGATTCCAGATCGTCGAGGATGAGCGGGAGGGGCAGACCTTCACCGATACGG
>JALOTJ010000014.1 GCA_025457965.1 Spirochaetota bacterium
CCGCCGTACGCCCCGGCGCGCTCGTAGACCATCGCGGCGAGGTGGCGGTCGCGCTCGAGCATCTCGCTAAACTGCTTTTCATGGTTTTCGCTCATGGTTTCCTCCCGGGCGGTCGTACTTGCGCACGCTGTCACCAGGATGAGTGATCCGCGTGTATCTGTCAATTAGAAAACATAGTTTCGATATGATGAGTATTTTCGAAATAATGTTTCGTTATGGTGTACGTACGGCCATGTGGCAGCGGGTGGGAATGAGGATTGGGGCTGCTGTGGAGGGAGGCCGGGACGCGGGGATTTAAGGCCGCGCCCCGTATCGAATGGTGTCAGTGTTTTTCCGGCATGGTTTTAAGCAGCAGCCATCCCGTAACCGCGGCCATTGCGGATGCGCCGAGGATGCCGATCTTCGCCATGTCGAGCTCCTCGCTCCCGCCGAAGGCGAGGGCGGCGATGAAAAGCGACATGGTGAAGCCGATGCCCGGGCTTTCCGATAAAAAGCCCCGCCGCGACGCCGAGCGCAACGCCGTGGCTGAGCGCCGCCGTTGCGTTATCACCGAGTGAGACGCCCGCGTTGGCGAGCGCGAACACGGGCATGATGACAAAGGCGACCCATGGGTGAAGCGCGTGTTCGAGGCGCTGCATCGGTGATTCGACCTGGTGGCACGCGGTCTCGATTGCCTGGACGGCCGCGCGCTGGTGGTCGTTGCCGATTACACCGCCTCCGGTGGTGTCTGACGATTCGAACTCCTTGATGAACAGGCGGCATCTCGCGATGAAGTCCGCGCCCGTAATGCGCGTAGAGGAGGGGATGGTCATGGCGAGCAGTACTCCGGCGATGGTCGCATGGACACCCGATTTTAGAAAGGCGATCCAGAGTCCCGCCCCCAGGAGCGCATAGACGAGCGGTCTGCGCACCCCCAGGCGATTCGCCGCAATAAGAAGAATGAGGAAGCCCGCCCCGACCGCGAGGCTTATAATCGATATCTCGGAGGTATAGAAGATCGCGATGACCAGCACGGCACCCAGATCATCGACGATGGCGAGCGCCGTCAGAAAAACCTTCAGGGAAACAGGTGCGCGTTTGCCCATGAGCGAGAGAATGCCGATGGCGAAGGCGATGTCGGTGGCCATCGGGATGCCCCAGCCGCGGACATCGGCGGAGCCGAAGTTGAACGCGACGTATATGAGCGCCGGCACCGCCATGCCCCCGATTGCGCCGGCGATGGGAAGCGCCGCCTGGCGCGGTGAGGCGAGCTCGCCGGTAAGGATCTCGCGCTTAATCTCGAGCCCGACGACGAAAAAGAAGACCGCCATCAGCCCGTCGTTGATCCAGAGGTGCAGCGGCTTCGAGAGCGCGACCGCGCCCGGGCCGATAGTGAGGGGAGTCTGCCAGAGAGCGCCGTAGACCTCGGCCAGCGGAGAATTGGCCAGCAGCAGCGCTATAACCGTGCAGGCGAGGAGGAGGATGCCGCCCGAGGCCTCCGCCTCGAAGAACTCCTGGAACGGCAGCACCAGACGGTCGATCCGAGCCTTCCCGGAAGGCGTGGTTTTCTTTCCGTGTTGCTTCATTCGGGAATACCTCTCAAATTGATTTCAAGGCGCGTCGCGGAGGGTCTCGGTGTTCGATACCCGGACAGGGTAATACTACGACCGGGGCCGATCTCTTGCAATAAATTTTTTCTGATTAAATATTTACGGTTATGCGAATCTGCGTTGCCGGTTCTTCATCGCGCGGCGGGAGGGTCTTCCGTCCGGCGGCATGCCGCCGAGCCCTCGAGGGGTTCGCTCCAGGGTCTTTTCCTGAAGGTGTTGTTCCAGTAGTTGGCGAACTGCATCGCGGTAATGAGTTTGGATATTCGCGCGCGTTCCGCCGCGGTGTAGTGCCGGTGGTACTCCGGGACATAGTCTCCGGCGGGCTCGGCCCCGTCGAGAAAGGCGCGGTCCTGCGCGTACCTGAGGGCCAGCCATTCGCGGTAGTCGAAGTTCCGCGGTTCGAGCGTTAGGAGATCTTCTATCTGTGCGTCGGTGAGTCCGAGCCGCCGGCCCGCGGCGGAGTGGATGCTCATTCAGGCATAACAGTTGTTGGCGAGCGTTACGGTGATAAGGATCTTTTCCCGGAACAGGCCGTTCGTCTTCAAAAGGGTCGAAATGAAAAGAGGCCCACGGAAGAGCCCGGCCAGGCGGGTGAAAAAATCCCCGACCGAGCTGAACCGCCGCATCGTGATGATGGAATCCATTCGTTGCCCTCCCGTTCCGGATGTGTCCGCCTTCGCTGGTTTTCCTGCCGCGCGCGCCTGTTCGCCCGGTCAGTATGGCTGGTCCGGCCGCGGCAAGTAAAGCGGATTTTTCGTCATGGGGTCGCATGCCTTCGGTCGGTTCCCGTTAAAGTGCTTGCCTTTGGCCGGTGCGCGGCTAGGATTCGTGCGGTTATGCTGCCCTTAATCATATCAAAGCGCACCGTGGTCCAAAAAATGCCGATGGTGTCCACCCTCGTGATAATGCTCGTGTTGAGCATATCTCCGGCATTCGCCGCCCGGCCGATCGCGGCAATGGCCGGCATCGAGGCGAAGTCGCCACGCGGGGCGCAGGTCTCCGGAATGCTCGCGGAACGCCTCTCGGCGGCCCTGCGTTTGTCCGGGGCGTTTGACCAGATCGACCGGGCGCTGCTCGCCGACCATCTGTCGCGCTACGGGTGCGATGCCGAGGCCTGCCTTCTGAGATTTGCGCGCACGGCGGGAGTGTCGCTTCTGTTGCACGGCAGGGTGGATGACCGGGGGAGCGCACTCACAATCGAGCTCGAGGCCTATGGGATCGACGCGCCGTATTTCGGAAAAATACTGTATCGGTATCGCGCCGAACTGTTCCAGGGCACGGCCGTGCTTGCCGCACGGGAACTTTCGCTCATATGCGAGGAACACGCCGTACGGGCCCTCGCGGGAGTCCTGTCCCGCTTCAGGCTTCCGGTGCCGCTGATCGAAGACGGCGGGGGCGGGTTTTCCATCCAGGGGGACGTACGGGTGAGTGCCGGCGAGTACGAGCTGTTCCGGCCGGTACGCTCGGCCCGGGAGGACGATGTCGTGCGTACAGTCGAGAGGGCGGGGCGCGTTCGAATAGAAGATAACGGCCGTGTGGTGGGCATCGGTCCCGCATTGCCGCGGGCCGGAGATTATATGCTGACGGGATTTCAGGACGAGGCGGCGCGGATGGCCGATCTGCACCTGGCGCGCAAGGAGGAAGCGGTTTTTCAGCACCCGGGTTATTCCGATGCGATCCTTGCCGTGATTTTCAGCGCTCCTGCGAGCGCCTCGATGCCGATCATGGCGCCGCTGGGATACTACCATTACGGGGACTTCGAGGGGCTTTCCCTCTGGGCCGCGAACGCCGCTCCATGGCTGTATCTGGAGGCGAGCGGGCTGCTTCGACGGCCCAACGACCTGCGCAAGGAAAAACGCGACGTATCGCGCGAGACCGCGGCGCGATACAACTTCGGCCTGTACATGCTGTGCGCGGGGGGGCTTCCGCTTTTCGTCGACGCGTTCGCGCATCAGTATTTGCGCGACGCCTCCCTTTACCAGGGAGCGCAGCCGGTAATCGGGGGGAATCCGACGGCGGTCTATCTTTCAATGGTGTCGGGGGGCGGAGGGCACTTCTACAAGGGGCACCGCCTCTGGGGTTATTTCTATTTTCATATAAACAACGCCCTGGTCTATTCCGCCCTGCGCGAGTACTCGTCCGCCCAGCGCTACGACCCGGGAACCGATTCGTACCGCAAATCAAAAGGCGACACCGGTCGCCTCAGGGTGTATCTCGGCGCTCTTGGCGCCCTGAAAATAATCGAGGTGGCGCATGTTCTTTCAGTCGGACATTCCATCAGCGCGGGCAGGGTGCGCGAGGAGCGCTTTTCGATCGCTCCCGATCTGATTATCGACGAGAACGAGATCACACCCGGCCTCCGCATGACCTACAGGTTCTGAGCGTGTTCATGCTGACAGCAATGACAATGAATCCTGCCGGATATATACAGTCACGTATCGCGCCGTCGCTGGCGGCCTTCATGGTGCTCGCCATGCTTCCGGGCGCGATGGTCCGCGCCGCGGAGATACGGGTAAATCCCCCTTCCGGAGGCGTCGCCGTTTTCGTGCTTCCCTCGGCCGATCCGGCCCTGGGCGCGCTCGGTATCGAATCCGGTGCCGCCCTTCGCGACGCGTTCGACCGCTGCGGCCGTTTCCTCCCGGTGGAGGAGCACCAGTTGCGATGGGCCTTCAGGGGGGCAGGGAGCCCAACTGAAGATGATTTTTACGGGCGCGCGGCTCGCCTCCTCGACGTGGACCTCTACGTGGTGGTCGCGCCTTCGCGCATGGGCGAGATATACGGGGCGGCCATGCGCGTCGTCCCGCGGCGCGGTGATCTCGCACATCTCGAGCGCGTGGTGCGTTTTGAAAGTCGTATCATGGTAAACATCCCCCTGAGACTCGCGAAAGCCGCTGCCTTGCTGCATGAGGGCCTTCCGGTGAGCGCACCGGTTATCGCCCGTCTGGAATTCGAGCGCTATCTCATAGGTGCGGGACAATGGCACGGGCTCAGCGCGGGTACATTCCCCACCCGGGATCACGGTGCGATCGAGGTGCTCGTTACGGGGCGGTACGAGTCCGTTGCGCGGATACCGTCGGCAAAGCCCGGCATCGAGTCGAAGATCGTCATCCCTGTTTATCCCGATGTGCGCGGGCGGTCCCGCCGTTATGGGGCCAGAATATCGGAAAACACGATCGCCCGGTACGGTGCGGATTCGACGCTTTTAAAAAACACCGATCCGCGCAAGCGTTATATCGAAGGCGCGTGCATCATCAATCCCGGCGGGAACGCGTGTCTGCCCGTGTACGGCGCGTTTCTGGCGACCGGCTACCTGGGATTCCGGGACCCGAAAGCCGACGCGCCGGGGCTTGCGATATCGGGCTCGATGCTCGCACTTCAACTCTCGCTCCCCTCCTTTCTCACGGGCTTCTCCGCGCATTTTTTCCCCTGGGAACGCGACGGCGACAAGACGCGCGATATGCAGCGCCTGCAGGCGGTTATGTGGGCGACGACTCCGCTTACCGTCAGTGCCGCGTATTTCGACCAGCTCGCCGTACAGTTTTCGCGGGCGGGAGCGCTGCCGCCATTCTTCGAGGACCGCGACGCCTTTGCGGCCCTGTGCTCTGCCGTGGTCCCGGGCGGCGGACAGTTCTACAAGGGACGGCGGCTCACCGGATGGGGATTTTTTATTTCTGAGATGGCGCTGGGCGCGTGCTCGGCCTATTATTTCGACGATCGAGGCAGGGGCCGCCTGCTGCTCGCGGCGCTGGGTACGGTAAAACTTGCGGACATCGCCTCCGCGTTCTTCATGCGGACGGGCTACGACGTCTATAACCGCGAGACGGCCGATGACCGGGCCTCCCTCCTGCCGTTTCTCCAGATGCGGGAGATGCCGGGCGGTGAAGACGTCATGATGCTGGGCATGTCGTACCGGCCCTGACAGCGCAACCGGCCGGTCACGCTCCATTTGACGGAAGCGACGTTGATATTTCAGTGATTGGACGGAATTTACACGGTTGTCATTCGGCGCGCGATGTATTATATTTGACAGCACGGCGGAGGCGTTTTATTGGCACACAGACGCCACCGAAAATGAGGGAATACATGCCTTCGCACGCATATCTTGTACTTGAAGACGGGACAGAATTCCCGGGAACCCCGTTCGGGGCCGAACTTGAAAGCCTGGGGGAGGTCGTATTCAACACCTCGATGAGCGGCTACCAGGAGGTGCTTACCGACCCCTCGTACTGCGGCCAGATCGTGGCCATGACCTATCCGATGATCGGCAACTACGGCGTAAATCCCGACGATGTCGAATCGGCCAGGATACAGGTCGCCGGTTTCGTCGTAAAGGAGTACAGCAAAACCTATTCCAACTTCCGCGCGTCGATGTCGCTGGCGGAATACCTGAGACAGGGCGGCATCGCCGCCATGGAGGGCGTGGACACCCGGCGCCTGACGCGGCATATCCGTGACAAGGGCGCCATGCGCGCCGGCATCTTCCTGGACCGGAAGGGCGCGCTCGAGAGGCTGACGGCGCACCCGAAGATGGACGGGCTCGATCTCGCTTCCAGGGTCTTCTGCGATCGCCCCTATGAATTCGGCCGGGCCGGCCTGAAGCGGCCGCCTATCGCCGTTTACGATTTTGGGGTAAAAACAAACATCCTGCGCCTGCTCGACGAGGAGGGTTTCGCCATCACCGTCTACCCGGGGAATACCCCGCTTAAAAAGGCGATCGGTGACGGGGCGAACGGCGTATTCCTTTCAAACGGCCCCGGGGACCCCGACGCCGTGGAATACGCGAAAACGCTGGTGCGTGACATTGTTAAAGAGGAGATACCTTGCTTCGGCATCTGCCTGGGGCACCAGCTTATGGCACTCGGCCTTGGCGGCCGCACCTATAAGCTCAAGTTCGGGCACCGCGGCGCGAACCAGCCGGTGAAGAATCTTGAAACGGGCCGGGTCGAGATCACCTCCCAGAACCACGGCTTTGCCGTGGACATCGAGTCAATGAAGGGCATGGACGACGTCGAGATAACCCACGTTAACCTGAACGACAACACCGTCGAGGGTCTCAGGCACCGCCGGCTTCCCATGTTCTGCGTGCAGTACCATCCGGAGGCGAGCCCCGGGCCGCACGACTCGCGCTATCTTTTCAGGCGTTTTCGCGAGATGGTCGCGCCTCGCTGAGGCGATGCCGGTCGTTGTCGTAAATATATTGAATCCCCTTTCGAATTGCATTATCTTCTCAGTGGAGGCCGCTTGTGTCCGTAGTCACGAACAAGACAGAGTCCGATTGGAACGAAATAATCATATCCTCGGGCGTGGTACCCGCACTATCGGGCAACGCGGCCGTGGTGCTGGAGAAGCGCTACCTGGCCAGGGACGAGGAGGGGCGCGTCGTCGAGACGCCGGCGGGAATGTTCGAGCGCATCGCGAGATTCATCGCCTCCGCCGATTTCAATTACGGAAAATCGCACGATGAGGTGAGCGCGACGGCGACCAGGTTCTACGAGATGATGGCCTCGCTCGAATTCATGCCGAACAGCCCCACGCTCATGAACGCCGGCAGGCCGCTGGGGCAGCTTGCCGCCTGCTTCGTGCTTCCCGTCGGCGATTCCATGGAGGATATCTTCGACGCCATTAAGAACATGGCCCTCATCCACAAGAGCGGCGGTGGAACCGGCTTTTCGTTTTCGCGCCTGCGTCCCAAAAACGATATGGTGCGCTCGACGACCGGCGTGTCCAGCGGTCCGGTTTCTTTCATGAACATCTTTAACGCGGCGACGGAAACCGTAAAACAGGGCGGAACCAGGCGGGGCGCCAACATGGCGATACTGGCGGTCGACCATCCCGACATCCTCGAGTTCATCTCGGCGAAGGAAGACGGAAGCGTGCTTACCAATTTCAACTGCTCGGTGGCACTCACCGACGAATTCATGCGCGCGGTGGAGGGCGACGGGGAGTACGACCTCATCAATCCCCGAACGGGCGGCGTCGTAACGCGTCTTGGGGCCAGGAGCGTATTCGATCTGATCGTAAAAAAGGCCTGGCAAAACGGCGAACCCGGGATCGTTTTTATCGACCGCATCAACGATGGCAACCCGATTAAAAAAGTGGGAAGAATAGAGAGTACCAACCCCTGCGGCGAACAGCCGCTTCTGCCGTACGAGTCCTGCAACCTTGGTTCCATCAATCTGGCCAGGGCCCTCGCGAAGGACGCTGGCGAGTATTCGATCGATTACGAAAAGCTTGCCGCCCTCACGCGCGACGCCGTGCATTTTCTCGACAACGTGATCGACCAGAACAGGTATCCCCTGCCCGAGATTCGGGAGATGACGCTCTCCAACAGGAAGATCGGGCTGGGCATAATGGGATTCGCCGATATGCTGATCCGGCTCGGCATTCCGTACGATTCGGACGAGGCGATCGATATCGCCGAGGGCGTGATGTCGGCCATCCAGGAGGAGTCGAAAAAGGCCTCGTGCGCGCTCGCCGCGGAGCGCGGAGCCTTCCCGAATTTCGCCCGTTCCGAATTCGCCGAACGGGGCGAGCCGCCGCTGCGGAACGCGACCACGACGACGATCGCGCCGACCGGAACGATAAGCATCATCGCCGATACCACCAGCGGCATCGAACCCATCTTCGCCCTCGCATTCGTACGCAACGTCATGGACAACAGCGCGCTCGTGGAGGTCAACCCCCTCTTCGAGCAGGTCGCGCGCGAAAAGGGGTTCTACTCCGAGGAAATTATTAAGCGCGTGGCCGCCGAGGGCACTGCCGCGCATATCGACGGGGTCCCCGGGGAGGTCCGCGGCGTTTTCGTCACCGCGCACGACATAGCGCCGGAGAGCCACGTGAAGGCCCAGGCGGCCTTCCAGCGGTTCGTCGACAACGCGGTATCGAAGACCGTGAACTTCCCGAAAGAGGCGACGGTCGGCGACATCGACAAGGTATACCGGCTGGCCTATGCCATGGGGTGCAAGGGCGTAACGGTGTACCGCGACGGCTCGCGCGAGAACCAGGTACTGGAGGTGAAGCGGGAGGCCGTGCCCGGCAATCCGGCGATCGAAGCGCCGTGCCACCTCATGCCGCGCTCGCGGGGTGAGGTCACCTTCGGGTCCACGCGCAAGATGTCCACCGGTTGCGGGGCTCTGTACGTGACGATCAACCAGGACGACGAGGGGCTCTTCGAGGTGTTCGCCACGATGGGAAAGAGCGGCGGCTGCGCCGCGAGCCAGACCGAGGCGGTAAGCCGCCTCATTTCGCTGTCGCTGCGGTGCGGGATCGAGCCCGCGCAGATCATCAAGCAGCTCAAGGGCGTGCGCTGTCCGAACCAGGCGTGGGAAAAGGGCGGGCGCATCTATTCATGCGCCGACGCCATCGCCAAGGCGCTCGAACGGCACCTCGGCCTGGACTCCCGCGACAACCATGGGAGCGAGGCCGCGAAGCACGACGCCGAGACCAACGGCAAGGGCTCGGACGCCGTGATGGTCGGCGTGTGCCCCGACTGCCACGGGCCGCTCGAATTCGAGTCGGGCTGTTCGGTCTGCAGAATGTGCGGTTTTTCGCGCTGCGGATAAAATAAAAAGGCGCGCCGGCGGGCGCGCCTTTTTCTGCGGAATGCGGGTGGCAATCAGAGCGTTCTCGAAACGCTGAAATCGGCCCAGACGTGGTTTTTCATCCTGCCCCTGCCATCTTCGTCCGGATCGTACTCCTGCCAGAAGTCGCTGTCGAGCGATCGCGCGTAATACAGGCCGGCGGCAAAGACCGTACCGCCGAAGTCCTTCAGGAAACCGAGCCTGGCTCCGGCGTCGCTCCATCCCTTCGCATCGAGGTAGGCGTTATTGTAATAGCCCACCCATGCCGATACGGTGAAGGCCGAGTCGACGGTCTTCGCGAATTCCTGTGCCAGGGAGAGTTTTACGTAATAGTCTTCGTCCCGGGGAGTTTTGTCCGCGTTTTCCTTTACATAGTAATCGTAATAGAAATCGACTCGCGGATTGAGCACTGTCTTGAGGCCCAGCCCAAGCGTTCCATCGATGAACGACGGGTTGGTCGCCGCGGGATCGGCGTCGTCGTAGAAGGGATAGGAAACATACAGCACGCCGATATTAAATGACACGATATCGCCGAGGTCTTTCGCGAACGAGGCCCCGTAATCGAACTCGTGGTAGGGGCGTTTCGCCTCGCGGTCTCCGGCGGTGCCGGCATACAGGTAGTCAGCGTTAAGACCGGCGGCGACCAGGAACGACAGGCCTGTGTCGCCGAGTACGAGTCCCGCGGATGGCCACAACACGCCTGAGCCCTTGCCGTTGAGCTCGACACCGCGCCACCAGTAAGTACTGGCGTAGCTTAGACCTACAGGTACCTTGAAAAATGCGGCTTCCTCTTCAGCGAAAGCCTTTCCCGGCGCGATTCCCGCCGCAAGCAGGGCAAGAGCGGCCAGGCACGACAGAAGTCTTGGTTTTCTCATGATAGCTCCTCTTTCATTCAAATTTTAATCAAACAGTGTTTCGTGATTATGATCCCTGCGTTTATATGGCCGTGGCCATGGTATCCGCATTTGAATCGGGGCCGCACGGGTTTTTAGTACTGCCGCGCGGCCCCGGTTTTTACGAAACTAACCGATAGCCTCGCTGCCGGTCTCGCCGGTGCGTACGCGAATGCACTGCTCGAGTGGAACGACGAATATCTTCCCGTCGCCGATCTTACCGGTCCGCGCGCCTTTGATGATCGCCTCGATCGCCGGCTCCACAAAATCATCGTTCACCGCTATCTCGAAGCGGGCCTTGTCGAGCAGGTTGACCTCGGTGGTCGCTCCGCGATAGGACTCCGTATATCCCCCCTGGGCGCCGCAGCCGATGACGCTGGAGACGGTCATCTTCCCGACCTTTGCCGCGGCGAGCGCTTCCTTTACGTCGGTCAGCTTCTCGGGTTGTACGACTGCTATTATAAGCTTCATACTGCTTCCTCCTTAGTGTGTTGGAACGCGCTACTTCGTCAGGAATCCCTGGAAATCGGGATACGCCTTCATTCCGTGCTCGCCGAGGTCCAGGCCGGCGATTTCCTCCTCGCGCGATACCCTCATCCCCATGATGAGCCGGATGACATACCAGACGGCAAAGGCGAGGCCGAAGGTGAAAGCACCCACGGCCAGGACTCCGACTGCCTGCGCTCCCAGCAGCTTGAGCCCACCGCCGAAGAAGAGTCCGTTTCCGGTTGCCGTGCCCGTAATAGCGTCCTGGGCGAAAAGTCCAACGGCGAGCGTACCGAAGATGCCATTAACCAGGTGGACCGAAAGCGCGCCGACCGGGTCGTCGATTTTGAGCCTGTCGAACATCATGACCGCGAGGACCACCAGTACGCCGGCGACAAGCCCGATGATGACCGACGAGCCGACGCTTACGAACGCGCAGGGGGCGGTAATGGCGACCAGGCCCGCGAGCGCGCCGTTGATGATCATGGACAGATCGGGCTTCTTCTGGATGAACCACGAGATGAAGGTGGAACTGAGGATCGCGGCCGCGGCCGCGGTGTTGGTGGTGACGGCCACATGCGCGATCGCGCTGCCGTCGCCGACCGCCATCGTCGAGCCGGGATTGAACCCGAACCACCCGAACCAGAGTATGAGCCCTCCCAGCGTCACCATGGACATGTTATGTCCGAAGATCGGATTGACCGAGCCGTCCGCGCGGTACTTGCCGAGCCGCGGGCCGAGAAGGAGAACCCCGGCGAGGGCGGACCAGCCGCCCACCGAATGGACCACGGTAGATCCGGCGAAGTCGAACATGCCGAGCGAAGCGAGCCATCCACCGCCCCAGATCCAGTGCCCCGTAAGCGGGTACATGATGCCGACCAGGATAAAGGAGAAAAAGATGAACGACGAAAACTTTATGCGTTCGGCCACGGCGCCCGAAACGATGGTGGCCGCGGTCCCGGCGAAGACGAGCTGGAAGAAAAACTTGGCCCACAGCGGTACGCCCGTCCAGCTGATGGCGGAATAGGCGCCTTTGTAGGCCTCCCCGATCGCCGGACTGGTGTCGGCGCCGTTCACGAAGAACAGCCCCTCGAGTCCCATGAAGGGATTGCCGTTGCCGAACATGAGTCCCCAGCCGATCGCGTAAAACGACAGCGAGGCGATGGCGAAGACGATGAAATTTTTGGCCAGGATATTAACCGCGTTTTTCGCGCGGGACAATCCGGACTCTACCATGGCGAAGCCAAGGTTCATGAAGAAGACAAGAAACGCCGCGAAAAGCACCCATACGGTGTCGATGCCGACCGCGATGGATGTCTTAAGAGCGTCAAGCGCCTCCCGGGTAACGGCCGCGGGTGCGTTCTCCGCGGCGAATGCGGCTGTCGCTGATGCGCCGATGAACAGCGCGAGCGCCAGAATTCCTGATAACTTTCTCATAAGCCCCCCGGAATAGTGGAAATATTGTAACCTGCCAGTAGGTGAGCATAAAACGTGCCGAAGTTCGCGACGGGCTTAAATGGAATTCGAAAAGCGTATCAGACCCGGCAGGCGGCCGGTAATTTAACATTGCCGTAACGGGATGTTATCTGCCATCCTTTGAAGTGGTTGCCTGCGAATTGATCTAGGGGTGGGCGGGCGGCGGTTGCGCGGACAGGGGTCTGGTATCTGACGGATCGCGATACGATTATGTATCTGTTGAGGTTTTTTTGATACAGATTTGTGCCGTAAATAATGGTGATCGTATCAGGTCGTTAAAGAGGACTGTTGTCGGAAATAGACGGGGTGTCCCTGTCTCTGCGATACTCGTGTACCCAGGGGCCGCGTTTCAGCTTGTGGCGGAAGTTGGTTGAATCGTCTTCTATTATCTTTTCCAGGTAGGCGATCTGACGCTCGATGGCCTCGAGATACAGATTTGTATCGATTCCGTGTCGGTGCTTGAAATAGTGCTGGGAATATATATGAATGTTCATATACGATTCGGTAAGCCGATTTTTCGTAATCTGGTAGAAGTCGACGGTTTTACGGAGCAGATCGAATTCCGTGTTGAAACCGGCGATTCCGGCTTCCTTGAATTCATAATACAGAAAGAGCAGCTTCTCCAGGTAAGAGCGGTCCGACATCTGGCCCAGGATGTCCGCCGTCCCCAGGACGCACCCCGCGTACTGTTCCGCGTCGGATTTGAAAGGTATGGTGTCGAGGTCCACGCTGAGCCCCGTACAGCGGATGGTGTTCGTGATCATCCTGATAGACTCGCCATCAAAGCGAAACGCGTCACGGTTTCTCTGAAGAAAGTTCACGCTGCGCTCCACGTGCGTGGAGGTGTATTTAGCACCGGTTCCCTCGGTGTCCCCTGATTCCTGGATATACCCGGTATCGTGCAACAGAGCGGCGCAGAACAGGTTGACGGCGACTGTGACCGGAAGGGGCGGGTTCTGTATGTTGAATCCGTCTACGATCCTGGCCGAGGCGAGGAGAGCATCCATGGTGTGCGTCAGATTGTGGTATTCGGTGTTGCACGCGCGGTAACCGGGATATTTACCCACAAAGAGGTTCTTTACAAGCCGGGCACAACGGGCGACCGGGGCGAAGGCGCGGGCGGAATAATGGTGGTGGAATATATTCTTAACCTCGGCTACGACCGCCGCAGGCTTCTGTGACGCCAGAAGGCTAGAAAGCTGGGTACAATCCTCCCGGTGTGTCATGATAATCCTCCTTGAATAGCGGGGCGCGCGTATTCCGGCGCTCTCTATTTCTTGCGCCGCGAGAAAAACCTTGTAAGGAATGCTGCCTTTTGCCCCCTGTCCGGAAGAACTCAAATCGACCCCGGCGCCGACAGAATGGCAGACCGTCATAAAAACGAAGTAATTGCATTAATAGTGCTAAAAATTCTGCAAAGTGCAAAATTTTTCTTTGCGCACCGCCTTTTTCGAGGGTTATCGGCCCGGTTTTTCCGGCATTAGAGCGAAATTGAGGTTTCTGCCCGAGTGTCCCGCGCGGTGGCTGAAGAAAACGTCGCGTTCCTCGAGCGTGCAGTGCGCAGCGGTCAGTATGCGTTCGGGCCGTACCCCCCGGTGGGACAGCGACAACCGGATGTTGCCGGGCAGATCGAGGTGTATCAGGGCGCCCTCGCGCGTGACATTGCCGGGAAAGTGGGAGGCGACGTCCTCGTTGACGGTGTACGAACCGGGCCCGATGCCGGGCAGGATGAAGGCGGCAAGGTCTTCCGGACTGGAGCCGTAGCGCCCCTGCATGCGTTCAACGAGCTTACCGGCGATGTCGAGCCGGCAGCCGCGCCAGCCGGAGTGGACCGCCCCCAGCACGCGGCGTGATGCGTCATGGATAAAGACCGGCACGCAGTCGGCGGTTCGTATCACCAGGCATACCCCCGGTAGTGCGGTGACCATGCCGTCGGCGTCGGCTATCGTAGGGGGATTGCCCGGGGGAATGTCATAGATGTCGATTATTTCGTCGCCGTGAACCTGGTTGACCATGAGGATATTCCGGGCCGGTACGCCGATATGATTGCTGAGGAGTTCTTTTTCTTTGTGTCGTACGCGGTCGGCATTCCCTGAGTAATCGATCGGGTTGGCAAGTTTCGCGGCGATGCCGATTTCCACTCCGTCCGATGCCGGTATCGTGAATATTCCGTTTTGCTGCGGCAGTATCATCCTGGATTGCGCCATCCTTTTCGGGTTCTCTGCGGTTACCTCAACGAATCGGTGATTTCGGCAGGCCAACGCACCGTGCGCGGGCAGGCGGTTTCGACTACAACGGTATGTCGTACCGTTTTCTTCTCGAGAATCCGGATATAGAACGGTATCCGGCCCTCCTCGCGGCCTCCGCCGCGAGTGAAAATTCGTATGCCACCTCGTCAGGATTATGGGCGTCGGAGCCCAGGGTGAGTGGAACCCCCGCGTCGAAAAGAATGGAAAGGATCGATCCCGAGGGATACATCTCCCCCGCCGGCTTGCGAAGCCCTGATGTGTTGATCTCGACGGCGATGTTCCGCTCGGCACACTCCACGGCGATACGACGCACCGTTGCACTGTGGTCGGCACGGGCGTGATGTCCGAATTTTTTTACGAGATCGAAGTGTCCGACTATGTTGAAGACGCCCGCGGCGATAAGCGAGCTCAATATGGCGAAATAATCGTCATATACCGCGTCGATATCCCTCTGGTCGAATTCATCCAGGTGTTCCGGATTGTCGAAGCCCCAGCCGTCGATGAAGTGGCATGATCCGATGAGATAATCGATGCGGACGTCCGTAAGGTAGCGCCGGTCGAAACTCTCATGGAAGGGGAAGTCGACCTCCATGGCCGTTTTGACTGTGATTGCATCGCCGTGCCGCCCGCGTGCCGCCTCGACGAGCGAAAGGTAATCCTCGACCTGTTCGGGGCGCATGGTGATCCCCTCGCGAAGGCCTGCGGGAAGCGGTGCGTGGTCGGAGAAACCGATCTCGGAAAGCCCGGCGCGCACGGCGGCGCGAATGAAATCATCGGGGCTCCCTACGGCGTGCCCGCAGAGGGGTGTGTGGGTGTGATAATCGGCAAGTCCTTTCAATAGCCGTTCCGTGAATAAAAAAATGAGATCTCGTCGATCTGGCTCGATATGGCGGGCGCTTCGGAACGATCGCGTCGGATGAAAAATTTATCGATCCGTGCGTCGTTTGACCGGGACACGATGGACAGCACGTACCACAGCGGCGGTATGAGGACTCCGTCCCGGGTTGACCACTCCGCGGGAACTCCGCCGGCGGCGAAGGATTCTGCAATTTCGAAGGAAAGGAATTCCGCGTATTCACCGAAACGTGAATTGTCGATCGCGAAAAGGCAGGGATGATGCAGGTAAAAAACAAGTATGGCGCGTTGTCGCAGATAAAGGGCCATCAGCTCCGTTTCGCCCGCCTCGATGTGGCGCGGCCGGAGAACGATCTTTTCGATGTTCTCAAGGTCACTCTTGCGCGGATACAGCGAGAGCAGGTAGCGCATGTAGTCCGGGCCCTTAAGTATCGCGCGGTTGCCGTGGTGCGTTCGTCGCGGATAGATGATTTCCACGGCGGCCGAGTTGTGCCTGAAACGGTCCCTCACGTACAGGGAGTCGAAGCGGGACCGGAGAAGGTTGTCGATATCCAGGGAAATATCCTCCTCGATCTCTCCGCTCGATTGCTCGACCGGGGGACCCGTCCCGTGATAAACATCCCCGTAATATTCACGTATATCGAACATACTGATTAATGTAGCGAACGATCGGTCCGATACAACCTTTTTTCAACGTCGCCGGAAAAAATAGAAAGGACCCGTCCCATTCCGGAGGCGGTACAAAAAAAGGACGATTCCGGGAGGAATCGTCAACCGTTTTAGTGGAATAGTTGGAAGGTTGCCACCCTGAGGCAGCATAATAAATATAGCGCGCGCGAATCGGGGAGTCAAAATTATTTGTCATTTTTTGATCGACGAAACCATTAATTAATACGGGCCACGCGCTTTCAGGTTTTACCGTCCTTTCCTTGCACTTCCAGCAACACTTCCTCAACCCGTTGGAACTCGAGGGCCTAGTCAAAAAAATATACGTCCCCGTGCTCCCGGCAGCGGTCCCCGTATTCGGTTTACGGGTAATTACTGAATACGATGACCGCGGGCGCCAGCTGCCGACGGGGATAATCCGACTCCCCTGTCGGTCACCACCGGGTGTGTTTCGATGTTCAGTACCGACAATCAAATCCTCACATTTAAACTCCCGGCATGAGGAATCGCGTTTGCGGCCGCTTCCGGAAAAGCCCTGAAAAGAACGACGGTACGCTCGTCTTTTATCTCGGCGTCATTTTCCGGAGCCGTGATTTCGAATGGTATTCCCGAAATTTATTTCCAGATGATCGAGCCCTCCCGGACCATCAGTATTTTCAGTCTGGTCCGGGGCCATGGTCGCGGTCCCGCATTCAGCAGGACCGCGACCATGGCTTTCTGTATGGTAGATAGTATGTCCGGACGAATGCTTAAGGTCAGCGGGAAATATGGGTTTCGCTTTCATATAAAAATTACTTGTTATAAAACACTATTCTGGGTGTGGTATACTGGATCATGTGCTTTATTGAAGGGATATCGACGCGAAATACGGTGATAGCAGGTATTGCCGGGTTTTGCGTCCGCTCCGAGTATACTATCGCAGGCAGGGAAGGCGGCGGATTCCATGTTCGATGTGCTTTTTATCACTACGCTGGTCCTGTTTGTCGTCACATCGGTGCTGTGCATTTACTCACTTCATACCGATGACGACAGGCACAAAAACAGGGCAAGGCTGTTACTGATCGCCGCCATCGCGACGTTTGTCGCGCTGGGTGCGGTTCGCTTCTATCTCACTACCGATGATGGAGTCGTGAGGGGGGCGTTTACGATCTGGGGATATTTTTATCTTCTCGCGCTTGCTCTCGTGGTTCTTCTCGTTTATCTCTACTTTTCGCGGTGGAGGGCCCAGTGGTGGTCGTTCACCACGCTTGCGGTCCCTTTCATTACCCTGGTGCTCATCATCTCGACTCCCTTTCTTGATTCAGCCAGGAGAATCACGGTCGAAACCGGGCACTGGCTGCTCCCGCTCCACATCGTAATAGCCATCCTCGGGGAGATTTTCTTTTTTCTGAGCTTCATCGGTTCGGTGCTGTATCTGGTGATGGAATGGCAGCTGAAGAAAAAGGCCTCGATGCGCTTCATCTTCCGCCTTCCCACCCTGGAGTCCATTGAAAAATTCAACAGGTGGGCGATCGCACGGGCTTTTCTGCTGCTTTCATTCGGGCTTGTCTCCGGGGCCTTTGTCGCGTACGGGGTATTCGCCACCATGTTTCAGGGAAGTCCGAAGGAGATCATCCTGTACGCCTCATGGACTGTGATGCTGAGCCTCTTCTGGCTGCGCCACGGAGGGCGACTCGACCCGCACCGGGCGAGCCAGCTCAACGTGCTTCTTTTCGTCGTGCTCATGTTCATCTTTATGTTTGCCAACATCTACATCACTATGGGGTTCCACGGCTTCAAATGAAAGAGAGCATGAACAGGCCCGAGATCGGACTTATCGGGCTCAGCCATAAGACGGCGCCCGTTGACCTCCGCGAGCGGTTTACGCTCGGCGACGAGGAGCTTCCCGGCTTCTTCGAAAAGACCTGCGCCGAGGGTGTCGATGAGATCGTCTACCTATCCACCTGCAACCGGGTGGAGATATACTTCATCACGAGCGACATGAATGCGGCGGTCGAATCGGTGCTTGGAGTCCTGGAGGGCGTTTCGCTGCTTCCCAGAGGAAAATTCGAGTCCTCGCTTTATAAAAAGTATTCGCGCGAGGCGGTGCTCCATTTATTGTCGGTAGCCTCGTCGCTCGATTCCATGGTGCTGGGAGAAAACGAGATATTCTTTCAGGTTAAGAACTGCTATGGCAAATCGGTGCGCGCTGGCAGGGCCGGCACCGTGCTCAACCGGCTCTTCCACCAGGCCTTTCGCACGGCAAAGCGCGTGCGCTCCGAGACCGAGATATCGAAGAACCCGCTTTCCATCGCATATATCGCGACCGAGCTCGCGCGCAAGATCTTCGACGACCTTTCGTGCCAGAGGGCGCTGCTGCTCGGGGCCGGAGAGATGGGAGAGCTCATCCTGAAATATTTTACCAAGTATAATATCGGAGAGATCAGCATCGTAAACCGCTCGCTCGCCAACGCCGAACGGATTGCCAGGGATGTCAACCGCGAGGCGCACGTCGTGCCGCTTGACGACCTGGCCTCGGCGGCGCAGGGCGCGGATATCATCATCGCGTCGGCGTCCTCTCCGAGCTTTCTCGTGACGCCGGAGATGATGAGATCGATAGCGAAAAAGCGCGGAAGCCGCCCGGTTTTCCTGATCGATATCGCCGTTCCGCGGAACGTCGATCCCGGGGTGGGGAGGCTCGATAACGTGTTCCTTTACAATATCGACGACCTCAAGTCGATCGCCGACGAGAACCTGAAGCACCGGCTGCGGGAGATCGATGTCGCCGAGGGTTTGATCCGGTCGGACGCGGACGAGTTTTATGAATGGTACGCGGGACTTGCCGTGGTACCGGCGATCGTTAAAATACGAAACGAGTTCGAGGCGATCCGCAGCGGTGAGCTCGAGCGCTACCGCCGGCGGAAGCTCAAGCACCTTTCGGATGACGACTTCCACATGGTCGAGGACCTCACGCGCCAGATCATGACTAAGACGCTGCACAATCCGATCACCTATCTCAAACGCTACCAGACGAAGGCGAAGGGGCATCACGACCGGGAGGCACAACACGGTCCCGGCGAGGCGGCGCGCATAATAGAGGAGCTGTTCAATAAATGAAGATGGCGGCGGACACCCTGAGGCTGGTATTTTGGGAACTCACGAAACGGTGCAACCTGCGCTGCGTACACTGCCGCGCGGAGGCGAACGATTCGCTCTACTCGGGCGAGCTCGATACGGCCGCGGCGCTTCGCGTCGTTGACGACATCGCCGCCTTCGCGAGCCCCATCCTGGTGCTGACAGGCGGTGAGCCGCTGTATCGGGCGGACCTTTTCGAGATCGCGCGTTACGCCGGGGAGAGGGGCCTGCGGACCGCGCTGGCGACCAACGGAACGCTGATCGATGAGAGCATCGCATGTGCGATCCGGGAAGCGGGGTTCAGCCGGGTGAGCATCTCGATCGACGGTTCCAGCGCCGTTTCGCACGACGGTTTTCGGGGCATTCCCGGGTCCTTTGACCTGGCCCTCGCCGGCGCGCGCCTTCTCCGCGAGAAGGGGGTCGAGTTCCAGTTCAACACGACGATCACCCGGCGGAACGTGGAAGAGATCGAGGGCGTGCTCCGGCTCGCGGAGGAGCGCGGCGCGAAGGCGCTGCACGTCTTCATGCTGGTGCCGGTGGGCTGCGGCGTGGAGATCGCCGAGAGCGATATGCTCTCGCGCGATAAATACGAGGAGGTCCTCGTCTGGCTGTATCACCGCACGAAAGAGGCGCCGTTTGAGTTTAAGGCGACCTGCGCCCCGCATTATTACCGTATTATGCGCCAGGAGGCGAAAAGGGAGGGCCGCGCGATTAGCTTTGAGACTGACGGCATGGCGGCCATGACGCGCGGCTGCCTTGCCGGAAGCGGTGTGTGTTTCATCTCGCACCGGGGCGACGTCCAGCCCTGCGGCTATCTTCCGCTCGTGGCGGGAAACGTGGTCGACAAGCCGCTCGGAAAAATATGGAAAAATTCTGAATTGTTCGGCAAACTGCGAAAGATTGACGACCTGGGCGGCAAGTGCGGCCTTTGCGAGTATCGATCCTTCTGCGCGGGCTGTCGCGCGCGTGCCTATTACGAGACGGGGGACTGTATGGCCGAGGAGCCGTACTGCGTATACGAGCCGAAGAGGGCGGGGGCGTGAGCGTGACACGGTTCACCCGTACCGAGGAGCGCATCATCAACCGCATACAGGAGGACATCCCGCTTGCGGTCGAGCCCTTTCGGCGTATCGCCAGCGAGCTCTCGCTCGCGGAAGGCGATTTTATGGAAACTGTCGCGCGCCTGAAGGAGAAACGGATCGTACGCAACATCTCGGCCATCTTTAACGCGCACCGGCTGGGCTATCATTCGAGCCTGGTGGCGTTCTCCGTCGCCGGCGCGGACGTGGAAAGCGCGGTGACGATCATCAACGCGCATCCCGGCGTGAGCCATAACTACCTTCGGGATCACCGCTTCAATATCTGGTTTACGCTGGCGGTGGACGGTGCGACTTCCCTCGAGGATGCCGCCTCGGTGCTCGCACGCATGTGCCGCGCGGGTGACCATCTCATCCTCCGCACGGAAAAGCTCTATAAAATAGGATTCATGCTGAGGATGGGGGATGACGCACCGGAGGACGAGGAGGAGGACGAAGCGGCCGTGACGAACGGCACGGCCCCCGCGCACGACGACGGCGAATACGCGCTCTCGGCCGAGGAGCGGGACGCGGTGCTGCTGCTCCAGACGGACCTGCCCATCACGCCGAGGCCGTTCGATGCGATAGTCGCGGAGGCGAAGAGCTCCATGAGCGCCGAACGGCTCGTAGCCATCGGCGGGGAATTGAAACTAAAGCGAATCATGCGCCGGTACGCCGCGGTGCTCAAGCATTACAACGCCGGCTACGGCGCGAACGCCATGACCGCCTGGAAGACGGGTGACGGGCGGATGGAAGACGAGGTGATGCCGGTATTCCTGTCGGCAAAGAGCATCTCGCATTTGTACCGGCGGACGCTGCATCCCGGGCGATGGGAGCATCCGCTCTTCGCGATGATCCACGCGCGAAGCGACGCCGAGCTCGAAGGCATCATCGCAGCCCTCGAGGAGAAGTCGGGGCTGCGGGACTACCTGGTGCTGAAGAGCCTGCGCGAGTTCAAGAAGAAGCGCGTGACGTATTTTTCGCCGGCGTTCGACGAGTGGAAGAAGGAGAACATGGGATGATTGATATAGGAAAGCTGTACTGCGGCGGTTCGTCGACCGGCGACGGCCTGCGCTACGGGACCGAGGCCCCGTCGGATGCGCACGGCAACGCGCCGCACCGGCGCGAAATTCTCGCGAGCGATCGGCGGCCCATCGTTGTATGGAGCACCACGCGAAGCTGCAACCTCAGCTGCGTACACTGCTACACCGACTCGGCCAATATAAAGTACGGCGGCGAGCTCGACACCGACGAGGGGATCAGGCTCGTCGACGACCTCGCGTCGTTTCGCGTACCCTCGCTCCTCTTCTCTGGCGGCGAGCCGCTCATGCGCAAGGACCTCTTCCGCCTCATCGAGCACGCTTCGAACGCCGGTATCCGCCCGGTCATCTCGACCAACGGTACACTCATCGACCGCGAGGCGGCGAACTCCATCCGTAACGCCGGCGTCACCTACGTCGGCATCAGCCTGGACGGCATGGAGGAGATCAATGACCGCTTCCGCGGGATGAAGGGCGCCTTCTCGAAGGCCATGAAGGGCTTCGAGCACTGCATCGCCGTCGGGCAGCGCGTGGGGCTGCGCCTCACGCTCACGCGGCGCAATTACGAGGACCTGGATGGGATCTTCGACTTTATAGAGCGCGAGCAGATCAGCCGCGCCTGCTTTTATCATCTTGTCTACTCGGGCAGGGGCGGAAACCTCTACGGCGACGATCTCACCCATGCCGAAAGCCGCCGGGCGATGGACATCATACTGCGACGAACCAAGGATTATTTCGACCGCGGTCTCGATATCAACATCCTGACCGTGGACAACCACGCTGACGGCGTGTACATCTTTCTCAGGCTTCTGGAGACCGATCAGGCGAAGGCGGAAAAGGTGCGCGCGCTCCTGGAATGGAACGGCGGCGGGGCGCACTCGACCGGGGTCGGCATCGGCAATATCGATTTCGTCGGCAATGTGCATCCCGACCAGTTCTGGCAGGACTACACGCTCGGCAATGTCCGCGAGCGGAATTTCGGCGATATATGGATGGACGAAGGCGATCCGCTTATGCGCGGGCTCAAGCGAAAGGCCGAGTATTTAAAGGGACGCTGCAGGCTGTGCGCGCACCGCCCGCTCTGCACCGGCGCGATGCGCGTGCGCGCCTTCCGTGCCTACAACGACCCGTGGGCCCCCGATCCGCAGTGCTATATCACCGACGAGGAAATCGGGCTTTCGGACGACAAAAAAAGGGAGCTTCGACAAAGCGGCGAGGAATTTCCGGTCCCCGCGGAGCTGGCGGCGCGATGAAACTTTATCCGGTTCTTCTTAATGTCGAAGGGAGGCTCGCCGTGGTGGTGGGCGGCGGCGAGGTGGCGCTTCGAAAGGTGCTCGACCTCCTCGACGCGGGCTCCCGCGTGAAGGTCGTTTCGCCGTGTATGCATGCCGATCTCGAGGAGACCGCGCGGGAGAACGCCGCTACGCTTCGCCTCGAGCGGCGCGAGTATCGTGACGGCGATCTCGAGGGCGCCGCGCTCGTCTTCGCGGCCACCGACAGTGCCGTCGTCAACAGAACCGTGTTCGAGGAGGCCGGGCGGCGCGGAATCTTTATTAATTCCGCCGACGATCCGCCGAACTGCTCGTTTTATCTTCCCTCGTCCGTCCGCAGGGGCGATTTCCTCATGGCCGTCTCCACGAGCGGGGCGTCGCCCGCCTACGCGGCGCGGCTTCGACGCGCGCTCGAGAAGGCGATTCCGGAGAATATCGACGACATTCTCGCCGCGCTTCGTGAGGCGCGGCGCGTTCTTCAGGAGGACGCGGCCTTCGACGACCTTGATTTTTCCGCGCGCGGCGAGCTGCTTAAAAGCATTGTCGCTGACGACGCGCTCCTCGAGCGGTGCGCGCGGGCGTTCCGGGAGGGAGCGCTCACGGGGCTCCTGGGCGAGATGCTTGGGCGCAGGGCGCGCTGAAACGGGGATTGACCGGTAAAAAGCCCGGCCTGTAAACAGGACCGGGCTTTTTCGTGCTTTCCGGCGGTATGCGCCTACTCTGCGTACATGCGGTCGATCATCGGTTTGTAAATCTCGGCGACCGACTTGCGCTTGATCTTCATGGTTGGCGTGATCTCGCCGTCCTCCACGGTGAATTCCTTCGCGAGGAGGGTGAAGCGCTTGATCTTCTCGAACTCGGCGAATTCCTTCGAGCATTCGGCGATTCGCTTCCGGTATAATTCGACAATCTCGGCTTTAGTGATGAGTTCCTCGCGCGTGGAGTGGGTGATTCCTCGCTCTTTCGCGTACTCCACGAGTGCCTCGAAGGAGGGCACTATAAGGGCGCTGACATACTTGCGCTGGTCGCCGATGACGGCAATCTGTTCGATAAAGTGGTCGGCGCCGACCGTGCTCTCGATGAGCTGCGGCGCGATATACTTGCCGCCCGAGGTTTTCATGAGGTCCTTGATGCGTTCGGTGATGCGAAGCTCGCCGTTCTCCTCGAAGAAACCGGCGTCGCCCGTGCGGAAGAAGCCGTCGGCGGTGAAGACCTCCGCGGTCGCCTGGGGCTTCTTGTAGTAGCCCTTCATGACGTTTCCGCCGCGGATGAGGATCTCTCCGTTGGTCTCGTCGATCTTGACCTCGATATCGGCGAGGGGCTTGCCGACCGCGCCGAATTTGAAGTTATGGGGCTCGTGGCAGGTGACCGTCGCCGTCGTCTCGGTGAGCCCGTAGCCGTAACAGATAAAGACGCCGGTCGCGTAGAAGAACTCCTCGATCTCCTGCGAGAGCGGGGCCCCGGCGCAGGGGAAGAATTTGATTCTTCCGCCCACCACGTCGCGAAGCTTCGAGAGGACCAGTTTGTCGGCCAGTTTGTATTTGAGCGCGAGCCAGGGGCCGACGAATTTCCTGTCGCGTTTTTTGACATTGCGCGCCGAGCCGGTTCGTATGGCCCATTTGAAGAGCTTTTTCTTCGCCGGCGGCGCCGATTCGAGACGGTTTAATACCGTTGCGTAGATTTTCTCGTAGAAGCGCGGGACCGCGCACATAATGGTGGGCTTGACCTCCTGGATGAACTCCACGATCTTCTTGGTGTCGTCGAGGTAGTTGTTCGTCATGCCGACGGCGAACGCGTAGTAGGTCCAGATACGCTCGAAGACGTGCGAAAGCGGCAGGAAACAGAGCGAGATATCGTTATCGTTGGGGTCAATGAGCCGCCGGTCGTGGCGTTCCTTCTGGAAGATGGTGTTGGAATGCGCGAGCATGACCCCCTTGGGCTCGCCGGTGGTACCCGAGGTGTAAATGATGGTAAGCAGGTCCTCGGGAGTCCCGCGCGACATGCGCTCGTCGAGTTCCGCGTCGCGGCCGGATTTTCGGCCGATCGCGAGGAAGTCGCTGAAGTACATGACGTCGGCCGATTTGGCGATGGGAAGTTTCTCGTTGAATACCACGATCTTCTTTAAAAATTCGTTCCTGCCGAAAAGCTGCATGGCCTTGTCGTACTGCTCGCGGTCGCCGACGAAGAGCACGGCGATTTCCGCGTCGTTGATGATGTATTCCGCCTGTTTCGCCGTGTTGGTCGGGTAGATCGGCACCGGGATGGCCCTTGCGCAGAGTGCGCCGATATCGGCAATACTCCACTCGGGCATATTTTGCGAGAAAATGCCCGCCGTCTTCTGCTCGCCGATGCCGGCGTCGATAAGCGCCGTGCCGACGGCGCGCACCTGCTCGCCGAACGAGCGCCAGGAGGTCTCCCGCCATTCACTGCCGGGCTTGCACCTGAGGGCGATGCGATCCCCGTATTTTTCGACCTGCTGCCAGAAAACCTGTGAGTAATGCCGGTATTCCATTGTATTTAATCCTCCCGTAATTGATGTTTCGATTTTAATCCCCGCCAAAAACCGGCGAGGATGCACAAATATTCATGCATTACATTGTATAATAAGTCAAGATAATTTAAAATATGATTTTACTGGTGAACCCGCCCCGGGGAGGGGGGAAACGGGGGCGTTGGTCATCGGAAATTGAGACAGGCGATAAACTCGTCATTGAAATCAGGGCGCGTCGAAAGCTCGACGACGCGGAGCCCGTCGCGAAGCGCGCGGCATCCGGCGATGAAGCCGGGATCGACACACGCCCGCTCGGCCGCGGCGAGGCTGGTATTGCCGAGAAAGCGGTACCGGGCACCCGGAAAATCGGGCAGAAAGCCGAGTTTGCGGAAACTGTCGATGTCGAGGTTCTCACCGAAGGCCCCGGCGATGAGGACATGCTCGATTTGCCCGGCATCGTATGCGGCGTCTTTCAACAGGGTGCGAGCAGCGGCCAGGCTAGCGCCCTTCGCGAGCTGGATGTTGCGGATGTCCTTCTGCGTGATCGCGACGCCATCGGCCAGCAGACAGGCCACGGTGCCGTTTTGCGGTGCGATGCGGCCCCTGAATATCGCGGACGCCTCCGCCGCGACGCGGTCGATCGCGCCGTTGTCGCGCACAACGCCCTCCCGCAGCATGATCGCCAGCGCGTCGATAATGCCGGTGCCGCAGATTCCAACCGGCGCACCTCCGCCGATCACGGCAGACTTCAGGCTCCCGTTTTCGACGGTGTAATGATTGATCGCCCCCTCGTCGGCCGTCATGCCGGAGGAGATGTTCATTCCCTCGAGCGCCGGCCCCATGGCGCAGGAGGCGGCGTAGACGGTGCCGGCTCCATCGCGCAGAAACATCTCCCCGTTGGTGCCGATGTCGATGAAGAAAACGTTTTTTTGAAGACCCATACGGTCCGATATTGCGAGACCGCCAACAAGGTCCCCGCCGAGAAATGCCGAGGCCGAGGGTAGCGCCGCGACACGGGCGGAGGGGAGCAGTTCCTTGAGCGAGGCATAACGGTCATAATCGAGTTCGTTCGCGGTGTAGGGGTGCACGCCGAGCGGGCGCACATCGATGCCGAAGAAGAGGTGCGTCATCGTGGTGTTGCCCGATACGACCAGGAGGCCGATGTCATCCAGCCCCATGCCGCAATAGGAAAGCCCGGTACGAATGGACACGGCAACCGCGCCGCGGATGACGCGTGCAAGCGATTCGCGGACGAGTGGATCGGAGGATGCGGCGATGCGTCCGATGACGTCGTGGCCATGGCGCCGCTGCGGGTTCAGAAATGATTCGAGCGGATACGTCACGCCGTCAGCTCGTTCCACGAGCGACAGTTGAACCATCGTTGTTCCGATATCGAGCGCAACGGCCGGATCGCGCAGGCGCGGGGGCGGCGGCTTCCCCGGTCGGGCGGCCGATTTTGCGGCGGGGACAAACACCGTCATGTCGCCCGTGATTGAGGCGCGGCACGCAAGACGGGAGAGCGGTTCCGAGGGGAAGAACCTGTCCTCGGCGGCGGAGCGTCCGGGTGCGCCCGATTCGATCAGCACGCCGCATTTACCGCAGACGCCCTTGCCGCCGCAGGGCGTTCGAAGGAAGGCCCCCATGTCGGCGAGCGCATCGATGAGCGGCGTGCCTTCATCGAATTCACGGGACTCGCCGCCGGGTTGAATCGTTAAACGGTGTTTTTCCATTACGGTGGGTTGTTGCACGCACGGGCGGCGAAATCAAACGATTTTTCGCCCATCGGCCTGGATATATCCGTGCGCTCCGCGGGAGGCGGGTTTTTTAATTGCTTTTTAATCCCAAACTTTTATAAATAGCTAGCATCGCGTCACCGAGGCGCTCCCGGCACAGGGCATTTATGGACGATTTCACCATCATTTCGTATCCAGGAACACGAGACGAGTCACTTCTTTCCCTGGCGGAGGAACGCTCGAAATACCTGATGCCCTTCGGTGGGCGGTTCCGCATCGTCGATTTTACCATACGAAATTCAGCCTCCTCGGGCGCGCGCCACACCATTATCTACAACAACTACGAGGACGGCCTCGAATCATATGTTGAGAATTACGGGCCGTTTAAGGACAAGAAGTTCCCCGCCATAAAGGTCGTTTCGCGCGGATACTCCGACGTCAAGTTCTGCTACAACCTGGTGATGGACAGCAATACCGATTACTATATCATCTATAACGGTGACAATCCGTCGATCATTGATTTCTCCGAGCTTATCGAAAAATACAAAAAAAGGAAGAAGGCCGGGGCGATGCTCTTCAGTATGAAGACATCGAGCAAAGAGTCGATGGCCTACACCATCCTCATCACCAATCAGAAGAGCCTTCTTTCGGTCATCAACGAGGCGATGGACGAAGGCAGACACGCGCCCAATCTCTTCGAGATGATAATAAACTCCCTCATAAACAGGGGAATACGCCGGGAGGTGATGAGCGCGCATTACTGGCCCATAAAGAGCATCCCGGATTACTACAGGTTCAATATGTCGCTGATGAGGAGCAGTGACATCTTCAATCGCGTTTTCGGCGATCCTGTCATGAGGGGGTTCATCCCACGGGAGGGCTTCGCGTTTCTCGGAAAGCACGCAAAAGTGGCCGGCTCTTTCGTCAGCGACAACTGCGTCATCAGGGGGACCGTGCAGAACTCCATCATTTTCCCCGGTGTCGAGATTGACGAAAAGGCGACGGTAAAGGACTCGATTGTGCTTCCCTTCAACCGGATCGGCGCGGGCGCGCACGTCGTCAAATCGGTGATCGACGAGCGGACGCCCCCGCAAAAGGACGCCCAGACGGATAGCCGGTATACCATCGGGAGCCGCTCGCATGTAGGTTCCGAGCACGAGCAGCTGAAGAGCAAGGACTTCCCCAGGTCGATCTTCCAGAGCATAACGCTCATCGGCAAGGATTCGAGCATACCTGATGGCGCCCGTGTGGGAGGGGCGTGTTACGTATCGTCGGGAAGCGGGGTCGAGTTCTTCGCCAAAAGCAAGTATCTTTATGATGGTCTGTCGGTTGTAAAATGAGACTTGGCCGGGCGGCTTCGCTTCGCCATGTCGCAGCCAACTCATTGAAAATTACGACGCCGGGGACACCTCATGTTCATTCCCTATAAGGACGAGAATCCTACCGGCCGTTTCGCGGTCGTGACCTTCATTCTCATCGTCGCCAATTGTATTGCGTTTGCCTATCAGGTTTTTGGCCCCGGAGGTTTCGAGGAAATTACCTCAAGGTATGCGTTCAATCCCGTCTACCTGAGCGGAGAGAACGGCGGCGCCCCGTTCCCGATGCCCGGGTCCCTGCTGACGCTCGTCTCTTATATGTTTTGTCACGGCGGGCTTTCGCACATAGGGTTCAACATGCTGTTCCTCTGGATATTCGGCAACAATGTGGAGGACCGCATGACGCGCGGCGGGTACCTCATTTTCTACCTGATTACGGGAATTATCGCCGCGCTCGCGTTCGCGGCCCAGGCCCCGGAGGCGGATGTTCCGCTGGTGGGTGCTTCCGGCGCCGTATCGGGGGTGCTTGGTGCGTATCTGTTCATGTTCCCGCTGGCGCGAATACATGTATGGATGCTTCTCTTTACCATGCGGATGCCGGCACTCCTGTTCGTGCCCATATGGTTTCTTCTCCAGATTTCCGGGTTGCTCGGGGGGGCGGACAGCGTCGCGTGGATCAGTCACATCGCCGGGTTCGTCGTGGGCGCCCTGCTGTTCAAACTGTTTTCCGTAGAGTGAAGATGAAGCTGGCGATGCCGCGTTGGCGCCGGTGGCGGGTGCGTCATTCGTTTCGAGGAGGCGGAAAAATGAGAAAGATGGCGGTACTGCTTCTCTGTCTTTCGGTATCGGCTCCGCTCTTGGCCGCCGAAGTCGCCGTGATTCCCTACCGGATAGAGAACTCATCGGATCAATTTAACGAGACCACCGGCGCGGAGTATGCGAAGCTGCTCGGCCTGGCGCTGCTGCTGAAAAAAGGGATAGAGCCCTATTCACCAAGGGAGCTCGAAGTCGACATGAAAAGTTTCTCGATAGATCCGCGGCGCTCGATAACCGGCGAATCCCTGGACGCGCTCGGACGGGGCCGTTTCATCGATCTGATACTCACGGGCACCCTGTCCCGTTCGGGCGGTGTCTACACCTCCGAATCCGTGCTGTACTCCACATCGCAGCGGAAGGTCATCTCGAGGGAACGGATGCGCGCGGACGGCCTTTTCGCGCTCGCGGAGAAAGACATCCGCGAGATCTTCGTCACTTACCCGGATCGTGCCGCCCCCGGTGCGGGGACCGCGTCAATAGACGTCGCCCTGGTTCTGGATACATCGTATAACGTGTCACGCGACTGGGATGCCATTAAAACCGGGATCTCCACGTTCGCCTCCGGCGTTTCCGGCGACTGGGAGGCATCTCTTCGCGTGTATGTGGTTCCGTTTTCCGATATTCTGACCGCGCCCAGGGCCGCGCGCGCCATAACATCCCCCCTGTCTCTCAAACAGGACCTTGCCGCCATCGGGCCCAAAGGCGGAGCGGGTCCGGCCGCCCTCGGCGGAGCGCTCGCGCATGCGATCGACGGGGTCCCCTGGCGCGCGGAGGCGAAGAAGGTCCTTCTGGTGATCTCGAATTCGCCCGCGCGCGACGTTTCCCGGGCCGAACGCTACGCGCTTAAGGCGCGTAAAAAGGGCATCGCGATCTACACGCTGCCGCTCGGTCGTATCGGGCGCGACGAGGCCGAGGCGATGCGGCAGGTGGCCATTACCGGGCGCGGGCGCTCCCTGCCCGCCGCCTACCGACAGCGTGTCTATGACGCGGAAGGTAAGGCGATCGACCTCTTCATGCAGTCAGGCCGTCTGTTCCATGCGCGAAGCTTCGGGGATCAGTGGAAAAGCGGTTTGTTCGTTGAGGGTGAGGGGGGAAGGACCGTCCGCCCGAAGCCTTTCCTGTCGGAATTGTTCTACGACGAAAAACGCCACGACGTCAACGCCTATACGATGGGAGAGCGCTACGGCGATATCGCCGGTGTCCGCCTGATAAACCGGGAGCGGCTGGAAAGCAACATCGACACCCTGCTTGCGGAGATCGGAGAGGCGCATGCCGTAAGGATCGCCAGGGGCGGCGCGGGAAAGGCGGTGGCCAAGGTGCTGCTTGCCGACGAGCGCCTTTCTATCTGGCTTTCGCTCTCCGACCGGGCGCTTGTCGGGTTTTTCGAAAAGCAGGCCGCCCAGGGGCGCTATGTCACGCTCGGGGTGATGGTGAGGATGCGACCCGACGAGCCCTACGGGTTCGATTTCAGCCCGCGGCGGATCGTGACGGGCCTTGAGGCCGAGCATGTTCCCGGTATGGCGATGACGACGCTTAGAGAGATCATGGGCAAGCCCGAATACTACACGGCAAGCGGACTCATGCGCCCGCCGGTGTGGTTTATCCGCGTGAAGATCGAACGCATCGAACGGCTCAGGGACGAGGCGGACATCAGGGACTGACGAACCGCTGCACCGGGGGTCGACGGGCCTTGAAAGGCATTTTTACCTTTTTAAAGGTCAAGCGGAGCATCTTCCGGATATAAGCCACTGGCTCAACTTTTACGCTTGACGATCGGCGTTTGATAGTGTACATTACGATTGTTGCATGGTTCGGGGTTGTTCAGGTTTTCCCGGCTACAAAGATATTTTTTTATAAAGAAATCGGAAAAGTTGTTCCTCTTTGTGCTTGCAGTATACCATCCGGCATCCACGTACGTCCGTCGATTTATCGCCTGCCTTTCTGTTATAACGTCTGGAGGATGTTACTATGCGAATGGACAAGCTGACCCTCAAGGCGCAGGACGCGATATCGCGCGCGCAGAACGAGGCGACCAACAACAACCACTACGAGATCCAGCCAGAACACCTGCTCAAGGCGCTCGTTGACCAGGAAGAGGGCATGTTTACCACGATCGCGCAGAAGATCGGCGTGCCGGCCGTGGAAATAGGAAGCGAGATTGAGGTCGAGATAAAGAAGCTGCCGCGGCAGACGGGGGGTGGGCCCGGCGGCGGCGCCCTCTCGGCGTCGATGCGCGATGTTATGAACGAGGCATGGAACGAGGCGGTCAAGCTCAAGGACCAGTACATGAGCACCGAACACCTGATCCTCGCACTTGCGGGCACGGGTGAAACGCGTGCCCGGAGCGTCCTAAACGCCGCGGGATTTACCCGCGAAAATATCCTTAAAGTATTGATGGACGTGCGCGGAAGCAGGCGCGTTACCGATGAGAACGCCGAGGACCGCTACAACGCGCTTGACCGCTACAGCCGCGATTTAACGAAGCTGGCGCGCGCGAACAAGCTCGATCCGGTGATCGGGAGGGACGAGGAGATCCGCCGTGTAATGCAGGTGCTCACCCGGCGCACCAAGAACAATCCGGTGCTGATCGGCGAGCCCGGGGTGGGGAAAACCGCAATCGTGGAGGGACTCGCCATCAGGATCATAGAGGGAGACGTCCCCGAAAATCTTAAAGACAAGCGGCTCGTCGCGCTCGACATGGGCGCGCTGATCGCGGGCGCAAAGTACCGCGGTGAATTCGAGGAGCGTCTCAAAAGTGTGATACAGGAGATTGAGGAGTCCGACGGAGAGGTCATACTCTTCATCGACGAGCTGCATACCCTGGTCGGGGCGGGCGCGGCCGAAGGGTCGATGGACGCTTCCAATATGCTCAAGCCCGCGCTCGCGCGGGGCGAGCTTCGCTGTATCGGCGCGACGACGCTGAACGAGTACCAGAAATACATCGAGAAGGACAAGGCCCTCGAGCGGCGCTTCCAGCCCGTTTTCACCAGCGAGCCAAGCGTTGAGGACACCATCGCAATACTCCGGGGCCTGAAGGAAAAGTACGAGGTGCACCACGGGGTGCGCATATCGGACTCGGCCGTGGTCGCGGCAGCCGTGCTCTCCGACCGGTACATCACCGACCGATTTCTTCCCGACAAGGCGGTCGACCTCATCGACGAGTCCGCCTCGCGCATCAAGATGGAAATCGACTCCATGCCGATCGAGATCGACGAGATCGAACGGCGGATACGCCAGCTCACGATAGAGCGCGAGGCCGTCAAAAAGGAGAAGGACAAGGTTTCCAGGGAGCGCCTCGCGAAAATCGAGGAAGAGCTGGCCAACCTGAACGAAAAAAAGAACGAACTGGTCGTCCACTGGAAGAACGAGAAGGAGGTTATCTCCCGCATCCGTGCCATCAAGGAAGAGATTGAGCGGATGAAGGGGGAGGAGAGCCGCGCGGAGCGGGAGGGCAACCTGAACCGGGTGGCGGAGATCCGCTACGGAAAGATCGTGGAACTGGACAAGGACCTCGCCGGCATGAACGCGAAGCTCGCGCAGATACAGAAGGATCGGAGCCTTCTTAAAGAGGAAGTAACCGAACAGGAGATTGCCGAGGTGGTCTCTCGCTGGACGGGCATTCCGGTGGCCAAGATGCTGGAAGGAGAAAAAGAAAAGCTTCTGGGCATGGAGCGCATAATTGAGCGCCGCGTGGTGGGGCAGAATGAGGCGATCATCGCCATCTCCGACGCCGTGCGACGCTCGCGCTCTGGCATCCAGGACCCGAACAGGCCGGTGGGTTCGTTCATCTTTCTCGGTCCCACCGGTGTGGGGAAGACCGAAACGGCAAAGGCCGTGGCGGAGTTTCTGTTCAATGACGAGAAGGCCATCACCCGGATAGACATGTCGGAATACATGGAGAAGCACTCGGTTTCGCGTCTCATCGGCGCGCCTCCCGGCTACGTCGGTTACGATGAGGGTGGCCAGCTCACCGAGGCCGTGCGCCGCCGGCCTTACGCCGTTTTGCTTTTCGATGAGATTGAAAAGGCGCATCCGGATGTCTTCAATATCTTCCTTCAGATCCTCGACGAGGGGCGGCTCACCGACTCGAAGGGCAGGACGGTCGATTTCAGAAACACCCTCATAATCATGACGTCGAACATCGGGACTTCGTTTATCGCCGATGCCTCTATACCCTACGATGACCGTAAAAGCGGCGTGGAGAAGGAGCTCAGGGCCCATTTCAAGCCCGAGTTTCTCAACCGTGTTGACGAGGTGATCATCTTCAATCAGCTTGGCCGTGAGCACATTGCCGAGATCGTAAAGCTGCAGCTCTCCATGGTGGCGAAGCGCCTTCTGGAAAGGGGAGTGCGGCTCGAGCTTACGAAGAAGGCTCTGGACTTTCTCACGACGACCGGGTTCGATCCGCAGTTCGGCGCGCGGCCGCTCAAGCGCGCCATACAGAGGCACCTGCTTAATCCGCTCTCCGTTAAGCTTCTGGGGGGAGACATCGCGGGCGAAACGACGATCAAGATCGACAGCGACGGCAAGTCCCTGGCCTTTAAATAATGGTTCTGCCGGCGGCGATGTGCAATTGCGTGCCGTCGGCAGAGCGCCGGGCGTGTATGGGAAACGCTTACAATAAAATAATAAATAACATCAATTGACAAAAGGAATGATTCAGGGCTAACTGAGGCGGGGACGTAAATCTTTTTTTAAAATCGATGTGCCCGCGGACCGGGGTGAAAAAAACATAATTCTCGGTCCTCATGGGCGGTGCGGTTGTCGCCATGGACATAAAGCGGTTTCTGGAGATGCTCGGCTGAGATGTAACGGCGAAAATCTACCGGGAGGAATCAGCGGCGGCCGACGGGACTTACCGCCCTGATATTCTTCTCATCTTCACCAGCCTTCCGGGCTGGTGAAGACGGCTATCTGGCGGCCCACGCCTGCCAGTTCAGATCCAGCCCAATACACCCGCGAACAGGATGATCGAGGCTGCGTTCACCGCAAAAAGACTTCCGATGACGGCGACCTGCGTTCGGGGCTTCCAGTCGTAGCAGAACATTGACATCACGAAAAACGGTATATAGACGGTTACAAATACCGTGAAGGCCCCCCAGCATGGATAAACCCACACAAAGGCGGGAGTTTTTACGAGAAATATCTCGAAGATCGAGAAGAAGGCCGCGTTGCCAATTGCGAAAGCAAGGCGATTATTGACGCCTAAAATCCTAACCGTCGGATCTGCGGGCAGGAGCTTGCTGAACACCAGCCCCGCGATCGAAAACATCAGGGAAAGCTCGACCCCGACGCCGATGAGCAGCAGGAAGGCCGTCCCCGTGGGGACCGTCCAGAGGGCGTGCCCCGAAAAGTGCTGCACGAGCGAGTTTGCGATTTCGACGAACCAGTGGACCATGTAGAGCGAAAGTCCCGCGGCGACCCCCTTCCAGTTCTTTTTCGAAATTTCGTTAAAATAAACATATACCACCAGCGCGAGAAGCGTGATGACGTACCATTGAAAAGGCTGTCCGTTTCGGAGCAGATCCAGTGCCTGCGAAGTCGCTTCCGGGTTGTTGAGGTTCATATCATCATCCTCCATGGTCAGACGGATATGGCTCCATCATGTCGATGGCGCATAAAGTCGTCTTAAAAGACGATGGCAAAGCTGATCATAAAACTATCCTGATTGCAACCAGAAAAACTCGCTTCGGTGCTGCCGGCGACTGTTCCATGACGGTGCGATCATCCTTGATTCGCTTCTCCGGCGAATTATTGATCCATTAAATTTTTATGCCATACAACAGTTTTTCGCGTGATTTATTTTCGCGACGCTGATAGCCTGCCATGGATAAGCTGCAGCAAAAGGGCCCCGGTGTTATATGCAGCCGAACAGGCCCCGGCCTCAATCAAACTCAGCGATTACAGACGGTTACAATGAACAGTCGAGAAAAGGGAAGTCTCTTCGGTAAAACGATCGGCGGGACGCGCATCGTCCCTGTGGCGTTCAAGATCATCCTGGTCTTCGCCCTCTTCATCCTCGTATCCAATCTTACCAGCAACTACGTCAACCTGGTATTTAACCGCACGAAGATGGTCAACATGATGCGGCAGTTGCTCGCCAAGGACCTCAAGGACATCTACGTGTTCTGCAACAACCAGTTCGAGATCTACAACTACAACAAGGACCTCAAGGGTTCCCTCTCCAGTATCGAGAACCGGGCGCAGAACGAGTTCACCAAGCGCAAGTCGGTGCTGCTCGGCGTTAAATCCGACGGCGCCATCCTGTTCCAGGCCTCCCGCTTCGCGAAGTCAGAGTTCTTCGGGGACTCGAAAACATTGACGGCGTTCAACGAGGGCCTCGCGAAAAATACGGGCGAGGGAATAATCGAGTTCAGGTTCAACAACGAGACCTATTTCGGCATTTACAAGCACAATCCCAAGTGGGAGGTTTTCATCATACGCGCCGAGGAGCAGAGCGAGTTCTACGAAGAATCGCGTGCCGTTTTTCGCGATGTGAGCATCATAATCCTCGTGATCACCATAATCTGCGGCATCGTTGGCGTATACGTTCTGCGTCATGTCCTGCGCTTTATCAGCATCATTACGACCGAAATCATGACAATGCTCGAGGAGCAGCAGCTTCGCATTATCAACCTCAAGGGCGCGCCGAACGATGATATCACCTTCCTGGGGGTGGCGTTCAACTCTCTGGCGAGCACCATCTCGAATTTACTGAACATTTTCAGAAAGTTCGCCAATCGCGATGTGGTAATCAAGGCCTATCGCGACCGCGAGGTGCGCCTCGAGGGGAAACAGAGCGATCTGACTATCCTCTTTTCGGACATCAAGAGCTTTACGTTTATAACCGAAACCCTCGGCGCCGATATCATCAAACTGTTAAACCTCCATTACGACCAGGCGATTCGGAGGGTGGTGGAGCATGACGGAATTATCGGCTCCATCATCGGTGACGCGCTGCTCGCTGTTTTCGGCGCGCTGGACCAGTATGAAGGAGATCATAAAAATAAATCGTACCAGGCGGTCGTCGTGGCATACAAGCTGCAGGATCTGACGAAAAAACTGCGGGCCGAAATGACCGCCAAGAAGAAAGAGATCGAGAAGAACAAGGGCCTTCTCAACGAGGACCAGGAGCGTGTTTACCAGGCCGTGCTGCTCGAGATCGGCGTGGGGATTGACGGCGGCCTGGTCTTCTACGGAAACATCGGCTCGCATATTCGCATGACCAATACTGTTATCGGTGACAACGTGAATGCCGCCTCCCGCCTCGAGGGGCTCACGCGTGAGTACCGGCTCCCGGTGATCTGCTCGGAATATGTAAAGGAAGACCTGGAAGAAAACGGACATGTCAACGATATACACTTTTTTGAAATTGACGTGGTCAAGGTGAAGGGAAAGACGGAGGGCAAGAAGATATATTGGCCCGTGCTGGAAAAGGATTACACGAAGACCCTGGAAAAGAGCATGAAGTCCTTTTCGTCGGGGCTTGAACTGTATTACAGGGGCGACTGGCGCAAGGCGAACCTGCTGTTCAAGCGCTGCGCCCTGCCGGTCGGCGAGGTCTTCGCGGAACGCACCGCTGACTCTACTCCACCGAGGAACTGGAATGGCATATGGGAAATGAAAACGAAATAAAGGACATCGAGCCGGTAAATGACGGGACATCGATCTTTCTCCCCGAAGCGATTCAGGACCCCGACGGGAAGCCGCCGGAATATTCGCTGAACAACGAATTCGCACGGACCAGGAGAAATCGCAACTACGGATTCTACCTGCTTGTCGGGGGGTTCATGGTGGCGCTCATCGCGGGGACGCTGATGCTCGCGCAGATCATCCAGGAGCGGTTCAACCGCGAGGATGTGGAGATCACCGCGTTCGAGGACATACGGCTCATCGAGATACTCGACAAGGCCAAGCGGCTTGAGGCCGAGCTGGAGCTTGCCCGCACGCGTCTGGGCGATACCCGGGGCACAATGAATGACGAGATGGCCCGCGCGAAGGACGAGGAGACGAAGGCCGCGATCCAGGCGAAGTACCGCGCCCGCTTGAGAAATCAGCAGGGGGAGGTCGCAGCGATCCAGAAGAAGCTGGATGTGCATGATGTTCGCCTGCAGGAAAACATCAAGAAGGCCGAGGCGATCGTCAACAACTACCAGAAACTGCATAATGTGGAAATGCAAAAGCAGAAGCAGTATTATGAGAACCGGATAGCGGAGATCGTTCTGAAGTATAACCCGCACTTTACCGAGCGCGAGCTGCAGCGAATCCTCAAAGAGAAGAATCCGACACTGGACAAAAGCGTCCCGAAGCTCCAGGATTTCAAGAAGGAGCTGACAAGCGACGCGCGGTACAGCGAGTCCGAGTTCGTCGAGATGCGCCGCATGCAGTCAGACCAGCAGGCGGTAATCCGGCGGATGAATCGAATACCCTACGTCAATTCGGTCGCGCCCTCACTTGACAGGGTCGAGTACTTTTCGCGTGAGCTCACCGGACGCTACGAGAGGATGTGGGGAGGGCTGGCCGATTCGGTAAGGATTAAAAGCGCACAGCTCGATCATTTCCGGTACGCCTTCGATTACCTCGCCCGTACCGAACCGGAAAGCGGCTATATCGTGGATCCGCGCGATAACGGCGCGATCTTCGTGCACCTGCGTGCGGTACATGGGGTAAAGGACGGGACCACGGCGCTGGTATTCCGTAAAGACGATGAGTACGTGGGCAGGATACAGTTTTACGGCACCGGCGCAGGGATAAGGGCGCGGGTCTTGGAAGTTCAGGAGGGTAGAAGAATACAGCCCTTCGATAGAATACTTATCAAGGTGTTACAGGAGTGAGTATGAAACGATTCGCGATCATATTAACGACGCTGTTGCTCGCCGGCGCGGGCCGGCTGGACGCCTACGACTGGGCCGCGGTGGGCATCGCCGTGGACGGCGAAGAGAGGGAAAACGGACGCACCGTGCTGACGCTTAAAGACGGCGAGGGCAAGGTCTTCGTGCTCGGGTATGATGCGGAGCCTGTCGATGAGGTGGTAAAGCGCATTTTAAAGATAAGAAGCGATTTCTACGCCTGGAAGCACGTTAAAATAGAAAGGATGAGCTTCGATTATTCAAAGGATGTTCTCGAGGTAAACCTGGTGCCCGCGGAATTCACGTATAAGGGTGTGAACGTGCTCGATTACCTGCCGGCGGGGCTGCTTTTCTCGTATTATGACGCCACGTACTATAATTTTCGCATAACGCGCGATAAGATGTTCGTCCGGGTTTACGGCGAGTACGTCGCCGAGGAAGAGCTTTGCGAAAAGACGATCACGGCCATCAGCGACCCGCTCGCCTATGTCAGGGCTCGCGATCCCGAGTACCTGCTGCAGCGGCTCGACCGTCTGGTGAGTGCAATAATGGCATTCGAAAGCACGGGAGCGTTCGGCTCGCCCAGGCCAATCGATCGGAGCGTGGTCCAGCGCATCGTCGCGATAAAACGTCAGAATCCCGTCCTCAAGCGGAAGGATATCGTGAAGGAGCTCGAGAAAGAAAAGATTTCGATTAGCGAAAAAGCGGTCGGCGTGGTCCTGGGCATCTACTTTAACGAGTTTGAATGATCACACGCGCCTTCGTGTCTTTCGGTCGGCGTTCGATAACTGACGGCCGGAAATCTTCTCGCCTTTTTTGTGAGGTTCCACTACAATTGACAGGTAACCGTGTATTCGACAGGAATTCAGTACATGATATATAAGGAGGGATAAGCAATGAAAAAGGTCTTTAAATGGCTTGGCATGGCTATAGGTGCGCTGGTGCTTGTCGTCATCGCGGGGGGTGTCGCCATCATGCTCATCGTCGACAAGGAAATGATCGACCGGCAGATGGAAAACGCGCTCAGCAGACAGGTCTCGATAGGCGCGATCGATGTGAGCGTTTTTTCGGTGGTTTCGGGTATCGAGGTAAAAGAAGTCAAAATATCAAACTTCAAGACGCCCGCCCAGCGGGAGGCGCTGAAAGGGAAAACCGTTGCAGCAAGCGATCTGTTTGTCGGGCTTTCCTCGTTCACGTTCAAGCTCAAGTTTCTGCCTCTGTTGAAAAAACAGGTCGAGCTCCGGGAGCTGGTCCTGTTCGAACCGGTAATTAACGTGGTTCGCTACCCCAGCGGCCTGTTTAATTTTTCCGACCTCATGGTGCCGAAGAAGATGACGGCGGAGGAAAAGGCCGAACTGCTGAAGAAGCAGCAGGAAGAGGCTAAAAAGAAAGCGGAAGAGGCGAAACAGCCACAGAAGCCGTTTACCGCCGACGACCTCCCCGTTGAAATCGCCATCGGCAAAGTCGGTATTGAAAAGGGACTGGTTTCGTTTGTGGACCAGGGGCTGAAGCAGAGCTTCTCCATCTACAACCTGACGGCGCTCGTGCATTCAATCGAGATAGACCCTAAAGACCTCGCGAAAAAGAATTCGGTCAAACTGAAAATAGAAACGGGTATAAAGACCCTGGGGCAGGTGAAGACCGGTAGCGTTAAATCCTTCGACGTTGGTCTTTCGATAAACGGCACACTGAACCCATTCGATCCAAAGTCGAAAAAGGTCGACCCCGAACTTTCGGCGAAGGTTGGTTCAGGCTATGGAACGCTTACGGGACTTCAGATTTTCGAAAAGCTTAAAGAGGTGGAGCAGATTGAGAAGTACTGCGGGAAATTTACCTTTTTGAAAGGGGACGTTAAATGGAAGAACGCCTTCGTAAACGTGTGGTACAAGGGCGGCCTGGTGAAGCTGACCGACGGCAAGATAGCGACCGACGATTACGCGCTTAACTTTGCCGGCCAGACAAACATCAATACGAAAGCGGTCGCGATGGATATGGATATGCTGCTGGCGGAGAAGCATAACAAGCCCATTCGCGAGGGTATCGCCAAAAACGTGGAAAAGGGTATAAAGGCGGCCAAGCTGGAAAAGTATGTGAAGACCGAGAAGGTCGCGGATTCGGCGATGAAATCACTGACCAACAAGGACGGTCAGGTCTATCTGCAGTACAAGGTGACCGGGACCCTGGCCAAACCCGATGTTAAGCTGGTCGCGCCCAAGCTGCCGTCCATCGGCGACCTCGTAAAAGACGCGGCGGGTGATATAAAGGACGTTGTCCAGGAAAAGGCCGAAAAGAAGGTTGAAAAGGTCGTGGACAAGCAGGCGGACAAAGCGAAGAGCAAGGCAACCAAAAAGTTAAAGAAGCTTTTCTAGAATGCATGTCGAAAAGCGCTAAAAAAAGCGGCATCTAACGATGCCGCTTTTTCACTATGGCCCCCTGTGCCGGCGGGAGTTTCGGTTGATATCCCTGTCGGTCACCTGTTCTTCGCGCTGGTAAGCTCCCATTCCTTGACCTCGAGATCGTACGGGGGATGATAGTAGTTGAAGAATGACTGCAGGGCGGACGATGTATATCCCGTCGGGAGGAGATCGCCGAAGGCGATCGTGTAATTGATCGACACGCCGATGTAGATGTTTCGTGTATCACGTTTGAAGTAGTTGTTGTAAAATCCGCGTGCATAATAGCCGAAGTCAAGGTTAACGTAGCGGAGCGGTGTAAGCGAAAGATAAGGGATGCCGCCCAGCTTGGTGACGAACAGGTATTTCTGGCCGCTGTAATCGGTGAAAAAATCCCCGCCCCCGTTTTTTTCGAATGATTTTTTGAATTTTTTGGTCGGAACATACTCCAACTTGAGGGCGAACATCCGGTCGAGTACGGGGAAGCTGTCGAAGAGCATGCCGATCCCCGCACCTATGGTATTGAATACTACATCATTTATATCAAATCCCTGCGCTGATGAAAAACCGTCGCCGATCTCCATGATGAGCTGAACGGAGCTGGCGTAAATCCCGCCTTCTATGTTTGCGCGAAGCGGAGACGACCCGGTGGATCGGAAGAAAAATGTCGCAATCCGCTTCCCCCAATACGTGGCGTACAGATGGCCGAATTTATCGGATGCACCGTTAAGCGCGTGCGCACCCCACACATCCGATGGCTTATACAGAAACGAAGTGCCGTCGAACCAGCCCCATTCCACCACCCCCCAGACGGTCACAAAGCCCGGGCCGAACAGGTAAAGCCCGGTGCGGAGGTAGGGCCATTTGGATTCGTCGAAGCGGTACGTGTCGTAGAGATTGACGGGAAGCCGGACCGTCGGGCTTTCGG